>JAJOIW010000070.1 GCA_021209225.1 Verrucomicrobiota bacterium | reverse complement strand
AACAACCCCAATATACCGCCTCTCCACCTCATACCCTTCCACCTCGTCCACAACCCCACTCTCAACCACCAATACCCTCTCCCCAACCGGTTCATCCCCTCCCGCAATCCTCACAACACACCCACCCCAAAAAAATACCATAACCCATAACTTTTTCCGTGAATTCCAAATTTTCATAACTGTGTGAATATATTTAACTGAAAGTTACTTTTAAGAAAAAAATTTACTGGGCGGGTGGGAGGTGACTGGTATTGGAGGTGATTTGCTGCAGGTGAGCGAGTTCTTCGGCGAAGACGTCGGATTGGATGCGTTGGTCGGTGATCTGGTAATTGAATTCTGTGTGGAGGGGTTTCCACTGGGCGCCATCGAGGAAGATATCGTAATTGAGACTGAGCATGTCGAGGGGTCGGATGCCGGCTTTGAGGAGGAATGAGGACTGGTTGCTTTCGAGGAGGTGGGCGCCTTTGGCGAGGCTGATCAGTCCGCAGAGGATGTGGGCATCCGAGGGGCCATCCTGAGGCAGATCGCCTGAGAGGCGGGCCTGACGAATGATTTCATAGGCGACCTCAAAGCAGCGATGGCCAATTTTCTGCAGAGAATCCCGGCGGGTCTGGCAGACTTTTTCCTGGATGGAGTGAGTTTCCATGAGTTGATGGAGTGAGGACCAATGTGGGTACATTTGGGCGATGATGGAATCGGCCCAACCGACGACGCACATGCGTTCACGGGAATTGCCTGGGAAAATGAGAGCACGGGAGAAGAGCTCGGCCCGCAGTTTCAGATGGCGGAGATCGACGGCGGCCATCAGGTCCTCTTTGCTTTCGAAGTGATTGTAGATGGTGGCTTTGGAATACTCGATACGTTCAGCCAGTTGATCGAGATTGAGTCCGTGATACCCATGCTCGGCAAGCAAATCATCGGCATGATCGATGATGAGTTGTTCGCGATCCATGCGCTCGCGGGCTTTTCGAGTCGAAATCGTCACGCAGGAACAATCCCAGTTTTTTGACTTACAGTCAAATTTTATTCTCCAGTTTTTTATGGGAGGAATGGGGAGTTAATGGAGAATGGGGAGGAGATTCCAGATATGGTTATTGGACCCGACGGCGAGAATGGAGTTGGGGTGGTTGGAGAAGTCCCAGATGGCGGAGTCAGGGGATGAGGCATTGGGATTGGCTATGGACCAATGATTGCCGAACTGGGATACGAGGAGAGCGGACTGGTTGGATCCGATAAGGAAGAGGCCATTGGAGTAGGTGATGGAATAGAAGTCATGGGATGGGAGTGGTGAGGGAATGGAGGACAGCTGATTCAGATTGGGACCAGTCAGGATGGTGCCACGGCTTCCCACCAGGACGTATCGGTTGAGGGAGAAAACTATATCGAACAGATTTTCGGAAGTGGGGATGGAGATAGGCATCCAGCGCTGACCATCGGGGCTGGTGAGGGCGATTCCGAGGCCGCCGACCGAGACGAATCGGGCCCCATCCCAGATGACTTCCCGGAGGAATTCCCGGGTGCCCGTTCGGGATTCGGTCCAGTGAAGGCCATCTGAGGAAGTAAGGATTCCACCCTGGTAGCCGACAGCGACGATGTGGCTGGAGTTGGCGGCAAGATTCCATAGAAACGGAACGGATGGGGCATCGACGATGGACCAGTGATGGGCATCTTCACTCCGCAGGATAATTCCATCGTTGCCGACCGCGATCCAGGCATTGTTGAACCAGATCACATCCCAGAGAGTGGTGGTCGATTCGACTTCAGGAAAATGCCATATCCCGGAAGCATCCCTGACAGCTATGCGGCCGTTGGTGCCGACTGCGACCATGTGATCGAGGTGGGAGTGAATCCCAAGCCAGGCCCCGGAATCAGGCATCGTCAGGGATTGTGCCTCAATGGTGATTTGCTGGGGCACCCGGGTGATAGTTCTATAAAACCGGGCTGGTATCAGGTCGGTGGAGAGATCGTTGAAGATCAGGTCCTTCCCATTCCCGGGCAGATGGTCGGCAATAACTTCCCAGAACTCAAAATCCGATGTTGCCTCGAGGGTGTATGTGCGCAATGAAGCGGAGGGAATGGTGATTGAGTAACCCCCATTCTGAGCCTGAATACTGGGAGGGTGATATCGTGAGGATGGGTCAACCGGATTAGTGCCACGACGATATTCCAACCAGGTTGGATCGCCATCTCCGTCATGGTCCGTTCGTTCAGCGATGGCTAAAGTGGGAATATCTCCAACAAATCCATATTCGGAAAGCCATGGAATGGGTGTATTGAAGAGCAATGCAGTCAGAGGGCTGATGAAGTCGGATTGATTCGGGAAGGAGATGGAGTTGGATGGGTTTTCCGGAGCGACAGAGAATTCATAAAAAGCAGATGTGAGATCGATGCTGGGATCGAACCTGAGTTGGAAGAGTCGTCCGGCAGAAGTGAAGGGGAGGGATTGGAGGCCGAATGGGGATCGAGGTCCGTAGACGCGGATCATTCCGACCCCATTTGACTCTGATTGTTCAATGTTCCAATTGGCGGGGAGTAGACCACCCGATTCAGGGAGAATACGGGACAATTGAAACGGATGTCGCGAGGCATAGTGGAGAGTGAAGCCGGAAAAGTCGCGTGGAACAAAATCCATCTGGAGAGTCAGCCGGGAGAAGTCCGTGGATGGACTGCGGGGATCCCAGAGCATCTGAGCATCAAGAACTGATCCGTCAATATCACTGGGGGTCACTTCGGATCCTTCAAATTGAGCACTGGCTCCATTGAGAAAAATCTGAAAGGAAGGGATAAATGGGGTGGGTCCGCGTTTTAATGTGGACCACCGCAATATGTATTGTCCCTGCAAATTGTATATCATGGACGTGAAGAGATCGGATACTGAGGTGAAATTCCGGGAATAGAATTGTTGTCCACCCGTCTGGGTGACGAGCATGACGCCTGGATCGCTGGAAACCTGAATATGCAGGATGAGGGTGGAGCTCATTGTTTCCTCCTCCGGATCAACCAATGTGCCTGATGCCTGTATGGTTATGGTGTAATCACCTGGTTCAGAAAAGGCCCAGAATGGAACGAAAGATTCGCCAGCGGATGCCAGATAGGCGTCACTGGCATCGAGTCCATTTTCGGTGTTAAAGAATGGGGAGGAGGGATCTGAGTAGGTGTACATGGAACCTGGCCCATTGAAATCCACCAACTGAATAAGAAACTGGTTATCGACGAGCACGTCAGCCGCAACTCCAGCAAAGTTCAATCCGAGAGCTGTGGCAGAATCCACTGGCGGCATGAGAAAAACTGAGCTGCCCGAATAGAAGGGAAAATCCGCCGGGTTCGTGATGACAATCTGGTTTTCAGGCCCAATTGTAATTTTAGTGTCTTGTGTATCTACGGCGGATCCTCCCACATTCAGTATCTGATTCCAACTCGTGCCATCAAAGGTGAAGGTGGCTTCTGATGTGCCTGAAAGGATAAAGGAGAAGTCCTCAGGAATCAGAAATTCGAGTTTAAATTGGGTGGTGACCGGGCTACCGTTCATGGTGCCACTCAATCGGAAGTTGAGAATATAGGAACCCGGTTGAGAAAAGGCGTAATGAGGCTGCCATGGTTGCGAAGCATTGAATGAGAACTGGTCAGAGGCATTCAATCCATCGATGGTATTGATCAAGGGATGAGCCAGCCCACTGGCATCGACTGTATAAATGGAACAATCTCCAGGCCCTGAAAAATCCACCATACGGATGGAAATATCTGTTCCATTCAGTGCGGTCACAGAGGCAGGGGAGAGCCTGAGAGAAGGAACTGGCAAAGCGGGAGTCTGTCCTGGCTGGAGAAGATAAACCGGCACCCCGGGTGGACCAAGAAACCGGTATGAGGCGTCGGCTGGAATGGTGGTCAAAGCTTCCCTGGGAACTTGCAGAGCGGCTTCTCCCGAGAGGTATCTCTCCTGACTATCAATCAGGAGATAAGGCGCGGGGTGGTTGTCCAGAAAATCCAGAACCCATTCCACAGCCCCAGTGCGGGAGACAACTGGCTGCCCCCGATTATACAATATGGAATGCAGACGAACCCCATTGGCAATCGCCTCCTGCGCCACAGTCACCGGGTCGATCAAACTCGATTCATCTGTCCCATCTGAATAGAAAAAAACATTTCTCTGCGCTGGTTCAACCGCATCAATCAAAGTCTGTATCGAAAGCATGACAGCATCCCAGACTCGGGTGGAACCAGAGAATTGCTGTGCTAAATCAGAGCTCAACCTCTCCACTGATTCCAAAAGTGTTTGCGGATCAGAAGTTAAGTCTTCAACCTGCGCAGGGGATGTCAGTTCATTATGAAATTCCACTATTCCTGCCTGGGTATCTTTTGTCAGAGCTGAAAGCAACTCACTGGCATGCCGCTCCATCAATTCCTGGGAATCGGAAACTCCATTGGAATTATCATCTGAATTGGCCCGCAAAGAAGTCATGCTTCTGGAATAATCCAGAACCATCATGGCATGGAGCTTTTTATTTTCTCCTGGAAGGACGATGGCCCCACTTTCCTCTTCACTGACCAGGCGCCCGTCTTCACGTGGCACCAGACGCAGGTTTCCGGGATCCACAACCACAGATGTCCCGATGATGTCGGTCAAAGAAACAGTGAATTCCACCACATAGGGTGATTGGTGACTGGACACGACATCCCGGAAAGCAATGGGTATCGTATTGATATTCTGGCCCAGAAGCTGGCTGACCGAAGAATATCCGCAAACAAGCACAATACCCAGAATCCAGTGACCGATGTGATGAAAGGGATGGATTGATTGCAGTAGACAGGATGGCGATAATGAACCCGGATGGCCTGATTTTTCTGATTTCATGATAGTTTGATGCCCAATCCTCGCTCCCTGTCCGGTCAAACAGATGAGTAAAAGGACTATTTGCAAATCTCAGTAGTGAGTGAGTGAATTCATTGTAAATAACGGCACAATAGACCCTGCGTCAAATTTACAATGAAACTTTTCACCTGCTTTTCACAATTGCGCTCATCCACGCAGGTTCACCAGAGCCAGCGCGGGACGCTCATTCGAGTCCAATTATTCAAAAATCAGATTTTTATCCAGCCACAATCCAATTTCATGGCTCCGCCTGAACAGTAAAATAATTCAAGCATCAAAAATCTGAATGAATACGGGGATTGGATGATTCTCCTATTGTGAGGAGAATGAAAACTGACTGCGACCTGATGCACATAGTGTCTGCATATGGGGCACCCCGGATGGACAAGGTTAAGCAGTTCGAACGCCTATGGAGAGAAGGAGGTTTGCCCACAATGCCAATTCAGCGGTTTGAATAGTCAATACATGATCGTTTGACTGCACAGCATCATAGAATTCCCACTTTTGTATGGGTTTCAGTTCCAGAGGAGAATGGAATTCTGAGAGGATGGCTTTGTATTCCGCCCAAACGGGTGGTTCGCCATATTTAGCATAGGGATCCTCTGGAGGAATACCCATAGTATTGATTTCATCTATGGGGACAGCGGAGAGAATTCCCCGGAGCACCTGGCTGCAATTCACGATGCCAGGGGCAAAGTTTAAATGGATGACTTCAGAATTGGGACCTTTTTTCGACCAGGCTGGGTAGTGACCATCGGCTATGAGGATTTTGCTATGATGACCAGCCCGCCCGAGGATGCGGTTGATATCCGGATGGATCATTTGGTGATTCAGCATGAGTTTTCTCTAGCAAATCATCTGGAGCACCTCAAGAGAATTGTCCTAATCTCCGGATTTACCCGCCTCACGATAAAACCATTCCGGAAATGCAGCACCGGGGAAACCCTTGGAATTTCTATGATAATATTGAGTTCCCCTGTCGGCACGGATGGGAATGGAATGACCTCCTGACTCCCTCAAAAGGGAAAACATGGTCTCCTGCAGTTGTTGAGCCAAGTGAGCCTTTTCCGGATCGCGGATTTGATTCTGGAATTCTTTGGGATCCACCTGCAGGTCAAATAATTCATCAATGTCCCAGACACCGTGGTATCGGATGAATTTGACGGAGGTGTTGAAAACAGCATGCATGGTTGGTGTTTGTGGGTAGTTGCGTTCCCAGAAATACTCATAGAGAAGGAACTTTCGCCATGGGATATCGCGTTGACGCAGGAGCGGTAAAAAGCTTCTTCCATCCATGATTGGCGGATTTTGAACCTGAGCGACATCGAGGATAGTGGGCGCCACGTCGATATTGGCTATGATTGAATCGATGACTTTTCCGGGTGCTGTGAATGCCGGGGCACGGATAATCATAGGGATACGGATGGACTCCTCATACGCACAACGCTTGTCAATCAACCCATGTTCCCCGAATAAAAATCCATTATCCCCCATATAGATAATAAAAGTTTCATCCAGGGAATTTCTTTTTTGGAGTGCATCCATGATGCGCCCGACACTCTCGTCAACGGCCAGCAGAGTTTCACAATACCTGCGGTAATACTCAGACATATCCAGATCAGTATAGTAAGCGAATTCCACTCCATGCCTGCTGTTGATCTGGTTTTGCACCCACATCGGAACATCCCTGAATAAATCTTTGTGTGTCTGTGGATTTGGTGGAATGTCGACAATTTTATCCTCGTACCGGAAGGCGTGCCTGTTTGGGGGAAGAAAATCCGCGTGGGCTGCTTTGTGGGATAAATAGAGAAAAAACGGATTCACCATCTGCTTCTCATCCAGATGATTCTCCAGCCATTGGATGGCGTAATCAGTTAATTCATCCGTAATATATCCAGTCTGGGGAACTGATTCCCCATTGACATTCCAATGAGTTTTGTAGGCTTGTGGCACGAATCGGCCCTGCACTTTCAATCCTGAATCGTGCGGCCAGTATATCCCCTGCCCTTTGAAACTGACCCAATAATCAAATCCGCGCTGAGGCTCTTCGGTGTCCCCCATATGCCATTTGCCGATAAATCCTGTCTTGTATCCAGCCTCCTGAAGTTTCTGAGGGAAAAAAGTCAGATCATCCCGAACCGGATGGTAGTTATCGATGACTCCATGGTTATGTGCGTAGAGCCCAGTCAGAATACTGGCCCGGCTCGGAGAACAAAGTGAAGTTGTCACATAAGCATTTTTTATCAGGGCCCCCTCATGGACGAGTCGATCGAGTGATGGAGTCTCAAGAAATGGATGCCCGGCAGAAGTCAGGGCATCGAATCGATGGTCATCAGTAAGAATCAGCAGGATATTCGGACGCTCAACTTCAGCTGCCTCAAGTCCCTGCATGCGGATTGGCAATAGGCTCAATATACAAATCGCCAGGATGAATTGATTACTCCATTGATTCATACCTGCATTTAAATAGTATGGATACCAATCTGTAAATATGTTTTTGGAGGTTATTGTCTCAAGGACATTTGTAATAAATTGTGAGGCGTACATGAAATGAGGGCCACCCGTGGGTGACCCTCTACCTTGCATTTATTACGAATTAAATGACTGAAGAATGAATATTGAATTTCTTTTTATTGGGCACTTGGAGCTGGTGCCTGCTCGACAACCTCGAAGAATCCGTAGGATCCATCTGGATTTCCGTTTTGCAATGGGAATGCAAATTCGGAGTAGGAGCCAAGAATTTGCCATGATCGTGCGGTGACCCACTCCTTGAGATCCAGCGAATGTATCATGCTCCAGTTAGAGTTAGGCCGGGCCATGACGCGGATGTCGGTATAAGCCTTGGGACTGGAGACGATTTTGACAGGATTGGGATTGATGGCGTCTGGCATCACATACCAGATGCGAATGGTGTATGGGACCAGTGGCGGCACCGGTCCTGCGGCCTGTTCGACAGACTGAAGCATTCCAGGAGCTGTCCCAAAAAAGTAATTCAGCACTCCCCCACCTGTGAGGGCATCATCCGGGTAGAGATCGGATGTTGTTCCGTTCGGATAGGCCACGTTTTCACCTAACCCGACAAAGTTGATTTCCTCGGGAGATCCGATCAATGAGCGAGGGAGAACCAGTTCAACATCGGTCCCTTTAATGGCGGATTGTGCGGAGCCGACAAAGGTCCAATTCCAGTCCAGGCCGGTTCCGGAGTATTTGTATACATATTCGCTTTGGATGAGGTATTCCGCTCCCACACCAGTGAAGGCGTATATCGGCTGGAATCCTGTCGATTTATTCAGATCGGTATCCACGTATATGTTGTAGGCCCAGTTGAACTGGATGGCGGATTCATTGGAATATGCCAGGTAAAGATTGCTCGCCGTGTGAGCAAAGCGGATGCGTGTCCAGTCGATGAAATTTTCAGCCCCATCCTGATCCAATGGATCGGCTGGGAAAGGCGTCAGGTTTGACCAGTCAGCCAGATTTCCATCGAGTACGATTGGAGTGGTTAAGGCATTGGAGAACTTCGTCGGTGATTGAGGCAGTGCATTGATGGTGATGGAAACAGTAGCGGGCTGGGATACTGCCTTACCATCCGAGACTGTGAATGTGAACTGGTCTGAACCAGCATATCCAGTGACAGGAATATAATCCACATTCGGGGTTGCCCCGACAAGCTGACCATGTGATGGACCGGCCACAATATTATAAGTGAGAGGGTCTCCATCAAGGTCAATTCCTTTGAGATTGATCACGATGTGTTCATCCTGGTTGATGGCCAGAGCAGCTGATTGGGCAATGGGCACAGCATTTGTTGTCGCGCTGAAGAAGTTATAAGTTAAGAAACCAGTTGTGCTGGTGAATACATCATCGGGCACAAGATCTCTTTCCGTGCCTCCGGTGTAGGCAGTATTGTCACCCATGAAAATCAGACGAATACTTGTGGAATCAGCAAAATTCGATCGGTCCAGGCCAAATTCCACGGTGTTGCCATTCTGACTGAGAACAATATTGAATAATTGCTGCCAGTTCCAATCCAGACCTGTGCCTATATATTTATAAGCCAGCCCTCCCTGAACCAGGATGTCCGCACCGATGGATCCGATGATGAAACCCGTCTGGCTTATGCCATCGGAATCAATGAATGTATTGTGGGCCCAGTTGAGGGGAGCCAGTTGAGTGGATTTGTAGAGCACGAAGAATTTGGTGCTGTTGTGGGCGAGGTAAATATCCGTGTAATCCAGCAAATTAAGCGTTCCATTATGCTCAGCTGGATCGGCCACTGCTTTTTCGAGACCTTCCCATTCTGAGTCGGACCCATCGAGAATGGACGTTCTGGCCATGAAGTTGTAAAAGGGATCTCCATCGCTGAGGTTAATGGGTGTGACAGTGATAGTGACAGTCGCCTGAGCGGTGAGGCCTTTCTCATCTGAGACTTTATACACCAGCGTATCGGTTCCAACAAATCCTGGATTTGGGGTATATTCAACCAGGAGTTTATTGATCGTGGCGATCCCATGAGTGGGAGGAGTCACTATGACCATATTCGCGAGGAAGCCATCAAAGTCCATAGCATCGAGGGTGATTGTGACAGGCTGGGACTGGGCTGTTGAAACGATCGAATCCATAGCCAATGGAGCAATGTTGTCGGTGGGGCGGACCTGGATAGAGTAGGTTCCCACCAGAGGGAAATTCACTTCGGCTCCGGTTTCAGTGTAGGTCACAGCTCCTTTGGTCAGGACTTCGAATTTGGAGTTTGTGCCCGTCTTGAAAAGGATGACGGCTTTGCCCAGGCCGGAGACCTGGAAGTCGAGGGCAGTTCCATCGCCTGAGATGGTGAGGAGATTGAGTCTGGAATCGAGGCTGGTGACACGGGTGACATTAGCGGCTCCGGATCCGAGGGCCAGAGGGAAATTACCTCCATTGGCTGGCAGGAAAAGCTTTCCACCATTGTAAGCATAGTGATTTCCGGCACTCACGATATTGGCAGACGACCCAAGTTCAACGGTCAATGCGCCCAGATTACTTCCGGATACATCCACAACAACACGGCTGGATGCAATGTAGTCGACTTTGAAGCTTGCCTGGGTGAAGGCTTTGAATCGTTCTGTATAATCGTGGAGAGTAGCGAATTCATATCCTTCATTGTAGGCGCGTTTGACAAGATCCTCAAAAGCCAGAAGACCATAATAGGGGGAGTTATTCGAGTTGATGATCCCATAATCGTGCCAGAGCCAATGAAGAACTGGTTGGCGCATGTTCGTGGCCTGCTCGACGAGTTCCTTTTGCCATTCTGCGGAGGATTGTTCCGGGGTGAACTTAAGTATGTCGCCCAGAACGAAATCAGGGGTCATGTTCAGACTGTAGTAGAGCGTATCTTCTGCAGGTGTCAGGTATCCGATCCCCAGGTTGGCACCGATGCGTGAATCGCTGTAAAGAGTGTGGCCCGAGATATAGTCGAACCATGGGTTAATGGTCTCGTAAACAAAGAGATTCTCATCCTCTCCGGGGATCCCAGTCCCGGTCACTGGGAAGCCCAGGCGTGTGGCAATTTCATTTTTTGAGTCTAAAAACTCAAACTGCAATTGCGGAACATCGAGAAGTTTTGTGTCCTGTGGGTGAGTGTAGCTGTGTGTTCCAATCTCGTTTCCGATTGAGATATAATCCTGATAGAGAGGTCCGGAAAGATCCCAGTCTGTATAAACTCCTGTCTGCGAGTCATTTCCGATATTGATATAAAATGATCCTTTGAAGCTGTAATCCTGCTTCCAGCGTTTAAGTATTTCCAGGAGAGGGAAATGCACATTGCGAACGGAAGCCAGGAACCGGGAGAGGTCCATGTCATTGCGCGGCAACAGAATTCCATTGGCACGGGTCATACTGAGAGTGACATTGTTCTGAGGTCCAAAAAACGGACCTGATGCCCACTGGATGGCTGCCCAGAGGATCTTGGAGTCGACCATTTTATAAAGATCAGAAAAGTGGACCATTTTTCCATTACCACGGACTGCGGCCTGGATAGCGACGCGCGATTCAGTTCCGTGCTTGAACCAGGCGATGGGATCAGTTGGCAGGCCCACCCACTGGCCATACTCCTGATAGAATGTATTATCATAAACTGCGAGCTCCTCGGGAGATTTGATGAGAGTCGAGATCGGGTGTGTTGAGCCGACGGAGGATATGGTCACATTACTATAGGTGCCACTGACGGTGGTGCCGAGTCCGAAGATGTCGCGCATGGCATCCGTGGTTTGTGTGCCCTGATAGATGTTGTTTGCATCGTATGAGAAGAAGGCATCGGCAGCTATGATTGCCACACCATTTTCCCATAAAACCTTGCGCAGGTTTTCTTTATAGATACTGACCATCGCCTGGTCAGCAATCTGCAGAGCTGGAATGACGAGAACCTTGTATTTTGCCAATTTATCAAAATCCGCCAGATCAGATTCATCCAGCAGGTCAAATGGAAGCCCAGCCTGAATTGTCTGTGATTGCACAGCTGTGAAAAGCTGCCGGAATATAAATGCATCAGAGAAAAAGGCTTCGGAGTTTTTTGAGTATACAATTCCCACTCGCATATCCTGCGGTACGGCATGAAGCCAGTTCCCGGCCAGGAGACAGAGCCCAAAGACCGCAAGTGACAGAGCACGGATTCTCGGGCCACAACGCCCGCGGATGAATTGAATTTTCATATTCTTTTTTCAGTATAGTAATTTTTTCGCAACACTTATCACCAGATTTACATCACTGATGAAACACTAAGGCACATGGTCTATCGACAACTGGAAGACATAACTGTCAAAAAAATATTCAATTCTGCGGCATTCTCCTACATAATTTTTCAATTTTCTTTCTAACTATCAAATAAGTAATTCATGGATCGTGATTTATAAATGAATGCATCCGGGTGTTCAGACGGAGTCAATTTGGCATAAGCGGCTGAATTTTCCTGACTGCCTGAAAAATGGACATTTTCCCCGTGTCAGAATTCATGTGATTGCGTCCTGGATCTGGCTGGTGCATAATTTGATTCATGAGAATCCCGGACAGGCAAATGTGGAAATGGTTATTAGTATGGCAAGTGATGATATGTATATTGTTGGGAGGGACGTGTTTGGGTGATGGTTTGGGTGATTTGGTATTGAATGGTGAGGCGGTGAAGGTGGCTGGAGGGTTTTCATTCACTGAGGGTCCGGTGAGAGGGATAAGTGGGGAATTGATATTCAGTGACATTCCCACGAACCGGACATTGCTGAGAGATGAGGAAACAGGGATGGTATCTGTCCTGAGGGAAAACACAGGCGGGGGAAATGGGATGAGGATTGATCATCAAGGGGTTCTGTATACCTGTGAGGGCACACATCGAAAGATTACAGCACGGTTTCCAGATGGGACGCTGCGGACGGTCGTCGATTCCTTTGAGGGAAAGCCGCTGAACAGTCCCAATGATCTCTGGATTGACCCGCATGGAGGCATCTACTTTACGGACCCACGTTATGGCGACATGAACGACCTCCAGCAGGGCGGCTTTCACGTTTATTATAAGCAGGCAAAAAGTTCCCGGGTAGTTCGGGTCTGTGGTGATCTGGTGAAACCCAATGGCATCATCGGAACTTCGGATGGCAGAACACTTTATGTGTCGGACCTTGGAGACAACAGGATCTATCGCTACTCCGTGGAAAAGCCTGGACTGCTCGGAGAGAAGTATCTCTTTGCTGAAAAAGGATCGGATGGCATGACATTGGACAGTTCAGGGAACGTATATCTGACTCAGGGAGCAGTGCACATCTATTCGGAAAATGGGAAATATATCGGAGCAATTACAACGCCGGAAGCACCAGCCAATGTGACATTTGGAGGAGCGGACCGGCGAACACTTTATATTACAGCAAGAAAATCCTTATACGCCATCCGCATGAGGGTGACCGGCCAGTGATGGGATTGAAGCATCCTGATTTCCCAGGTTGAGGTAGTATTGAGCAATTCGGCGGGCGTGCTCATCGTAAGCGGCTTCAAAAATCTCAGTGGCGCGTTGGCTTCCAACGACAGCACCCGCCGCCAAGGCTATGGGAGGCGATCCAGCCAGGGTCATATATTCGGCGATTTGTGCTTTGATGGCATTGACGAGCAGGCATCCTCCCACAGTGGAACCGGGGGCGACTGGCATTTCCATTCCATTGATCTGGACCATGGCATCGCCAATGGGGGCTCCAGTATCCAGGACCATGTCAGCGAAATCGGACAATTTTTTCCCATCAGATCGGCGGCTCAGTGAGGCATTTGAGTGTCGGAGACTGACGATGGCGACAACCGGAATTTTATGTGAACGGAATATTTCAGCTATTTCGATTGGGACGACGTTGCATCCACTGGACGAGATAACCAGAGCTGCTCCTCCCTGACGGAGATCAAAATTTCTTAGAATTCTGGTAGCGAGCCCGGGAACATTTTCCAGGAACATGGCCTGCCTTTGACCATTGGCGCCGACAACCAGGTTATGGAAGGTGAGAGATAATTCGACGATGGGATTGAATCCTGGGAAGCTGCCATATCGGGGCCACATTTCCTCCACCATGATCCGGCTGTGGCCGGAACCAAAAACATGAACCATTTTCCCTCCGAGAATCACTTGGGAGAAAAGCTGGGCAACCGAGTTGATTTGCAGGGTTTGAGCCCGGACCGAGTCCAGAATAGCCTGGGAAGCCAGAAGATATTGATCTGCAGCAGACATCAGGTGACTAGGTATATGTGAGATTTGCAGATCAGTCGAGAATCACTTCGGGATGCATCGCTGCATACGCGGCACCGAACGCGCCGGCGTCCTGCCCCAGCCTGGCTTTAACAATAGGAACTTTTTTCCCTCGAGGACGCCATTCAAATTGATCCATCCACGATTCCAATCCCTGGATGACCGGCAGGGAAGTTTCCAGGAGCCCCCCTCCCAGCACTATGAGTTCGGGATCCAGCAGGTTGATGAGACTCGCCAGGTGGGCCGCTAAAGCCCGCAGGGTTTCTGGCCAGATCTCAAGGGCAATTGGATCCGAACGTTCGAACGCCTGGGCTAAATCGTAAAATGTGTTTAATGCCCCCCGGGAGCGAAATGGCAGGCTGACCTGACCGATGGTGTCTTCGATGGAGCCTGGGGTACGGCATATGTCGAGGTTTCCCCGGTAGTCCACGGTTGAGTGGCCGATGTGTCCGGCTCGACCTGATGCCCCACGAAGGATCCGCCCGTGGACAAAAATGGCCCCACCCACACCTGTCCCGATAGTCAACATCACCACATGACGGGATTTTTGAGCAGATCCCAACCAGATTTCACCCAGCAAAGCCGACTGACCATCATTGATGATTCGAATGGGTTTGTGCCAGCGAAGGAAAAATGTCCAATTCAATTTTTCCAACCCATGCAATCGTCCCGGCATGACATCAATCCAGAGGTTGCCTGGTCCCGGCAGGCCCGGTGCGGCCAGGCAGACATCCTCGAAGGCGAATTGATGTCCCTGCTGGAGTGTGAGAATTTCCTCGCGGATGGCATTGGCAAAAGCTGGCACACCTTCGACGAATTCGCCATCGCAGGTATCGCGCTTCCATTTTTTAAGGACGGCACCTGAATGAACCTGCAGAAGACAGAATTTGAGTTCGGTTCCACCGATATCGATGCCGAGAACCGCGCAGACTGGTTCATCCAGGAGAATGTCGCCCTGTTTTTTCATGATCAGTCATCCATTTCGTCGGGATTCTGGCCTTCCGACACGGACCACCCGCCATCCACAGCGAGGATCTGTCCAGTGATGAAAACGGGGATGCGTCAGACAGGAAAAATCCGATGGCAGCTTCCAGATCCTCTGGTCGACCGACGCGCCCACCATCGAGTGGCTGTTTAGTCCGGATATATTCTAAAATCCGAGGATTCTGGCAGGCACGTTCAGCCATTGGGGTTTCCACCAATCCGGGAGCCAGAATATTGGCGCGGATACCTTCTTCCGCGTAATAGGCGGCGATCGACTGGGTGAATCCGATGATGCCCGCTTTAGCCGCGGCATAGGCGTGGGTTCCAAAGAATCTTGGGCTGGGGGAATATCCCAAAACAGAACTGGTGTTTAAAATGACGCCTCCAGTCCCCTGCCTCAGGAAGGCCCGGACAGCGGACCGGTTGGAGTATATGACCGACTTAAGATTCAGATCCAAGGTGAAGTTCAACCCATCATCGGACAGTTCGTGCAGGGGACCATCCCCCATTCTCGGCCACTCCCACCGGCAACATGAAGCAGCCCATAGAGTGGTTGGCCTCTTTCGTCCGATAGTCGAATGGCCAGATCAACCAGGTCGGGATCCGCAGCGTCACCCGCCAGGACCTCCACGCGTTCCCCCAGTAAAACCTTCGCATTTTCCAAATTCTCCTGAGATCGCCCCAATAGCATCAAGGATGCACCCTGATTGTGAAGGCATTTGGCGCCGCTAAGACCAATACCGGTTGAACCACCCACAACAATTATGTGCCTGCCTGCAAGATCTGACATGTGAATGCAGCATTTTCTAAACTACTCCGGCTCAATTGAGGAGAAAAATATATCCTATTTTTACAAAATGTAATTCCCCTCTGGATTTCGGGAGTGATGGGCCTAGAGTGACCGAATGAGCGAATCGATACAAAACTGGATGGATGACGGGATATTTGAGTTCAGCCAAAACCAGTACGATCGGGCAATTGAATATTTCCAGAAAGTACTGGAGGTGGATCCGAAGCATTTTGACGCAACCACCAGCCTGGCTATGGCACACTACCGACTGGGAAACTTCCCAAAAGCGATTGAATTTGGAAAAGTGGCAGAATCCCTCAGCCCCAATGATCCGACCGTCCACACCAATCTCTCACTTTTCTTCATGCGAAATGGGGAAAAGGAAAAAGCTGAGCATCACGGACTTCAGGCCAAAATTTCCGCCTGGAAATCAGACCATTCCGAGCCAGCATCGCAGCCTGAAAATCCGGGCAATGACGCCCTGAATTTAGCCCAACCAAAACCTCAGAATATCAAAATTCCGCCCCGATTCCCGGATATGCCCTGGAAAAAATCCTAGGATGGAATGGGAGAAGGAATGGGATTTTTGTGAGTATCCTCTGGTGGATTGAGTTCAAAGGAGACCTGGCCGGTGAGGTCGAACCGCACATGGATGGTGATATGATCAAGGGTGGGATGTGCCAGGAGCCACTTGGATAACGGGATCGATACACTTTCTTCAATGCGTCTGAGCAGGGGACGCGCTCCATATTTGGCGTCAAAACCGGTCTGAGCGACCCAATCTATGATAGCTTGATCGTACTGGAGATGGATGGAGCGATTCTGGAGCCCTGGACGGGACATGAGTTTTTGCAATTCCAGGTTGGCGATGGTCCGGATGACAGGTTTTGTCAGTGGCTCGAAAGCGATGACCCCATCGAGCCGGTTGAAGAATTCCGGGCGGAAAAACTTCAGGACCTCAGCTTCAAAATCGGGAAATTGGGGGGATTCGAATCCGGCCCGGGCCCCGCTTTGAGCGCCAATATTCGAGGTGAGGAGGATAATGGAGCTGCGGAAGTAGGCAACCCGCCCGAGTGGGTCGGTGACGAATCCTTCGTCCAACACATTCAGGAGGAGATCGAACACCTCCTCATCGGCTTTTTCAATTTCATCCAGGAGGACCACTGAAAAAGGATTTTGCCGGACTTTTTTAATGAAGGCGGATGGGGAACCGTCGAGGGATTCGAGCAATCGTCGAGCGGCTCCCGGGTGGTTGTATTCACTCATATCCATACGGATCAGAGTCTCACGATCGGCAGTGATTTGTGAGTCGGGATCTTTCCCCTGCCCGAAGAGGTAGTCAGCCAAGGCCTTGGCCAGGGCAGTCTTGCAACGCCTGTTGGACCACAGAAAAGATAAACACCCAGTGGCCGCCTGGGATCATTCAATCCGGCTTTGAGTTTAAGAACCACCTCGCTCAAGGTATCGACCGCACGGTCCTGACCATGAACAACAGAGCGCAATTGTTGACGCACGGACCCGATTTCCATGGGCATATCATCGCGAACAAGAATGGGAGGCAAACCAGTGAGGCGTGAGAACTCTTCATGGACCAGGCTTCGGGAAATAGTTCTGGAGTTTTTCACCTCCGATCTCTGCAGCAAACTTCGAATGAATCTGACTGCAGGTCCTGGGAACGCGGCATATGACTGGAATCGGCGGAAGAGATGGTAGACGAGCCTTGGAACTCCCGATTCAAAATCAACCTGCTGGCTTGCGGTCAGAGAGTCACAGATCTTTTCCAACACAGGAATCGCTCGGGCTGTCTCCAATTCCTGAATTTTCACAATCTGAAACAAGCCCACAAAGCCAGGAAGCAATCGTTTGGCCCGGTCCAGTTCGATTGGAGTCGCTTCACATAAAATCCTCAGATCACCCCGCTGCAGGTAGGGCTGGAAAAAGGCCGCGACACTGGAATCCGGGGATTGTCCACCGATTCGAATGATTTCCAGCAGGCTTTCGAGGCAAAGCACGCCACTGATTTGATTGAGATCAGCGATGAGATTCTCGCATCTTTGCTCCCATTCCCCCAGGTATTTCATCCCCGCGATGATACGGGAGCCGTTTGAGACCCAGAATCGTTCCCGGCTGTTAATGGGATCCAGGTTTGGCTGTGCATTGTCCTCCTCTTTAGTGACTGGAGTGCGGGAGAGTTTTTTGACGGCCTGTTTGAGGATAGTGCTTTTACCCACACCTGATTCACCGACCAGAATGAGGCTGCTGCCTTCTTTCTGCAGTATTCCTGTCAGTCGGGAAACCTCATCATCGCGCCCAAATGCGGCTGTCTCAAAACTCAATCCCCGACGTTTGGTCAACAAGGGCTCGCAGATATGGCGCAAAGCCTGACCCTCATGAGAATCCAGATTGAAAGGATCTTTTTTGCGCTGCTTACCGGATCTTTTGAGTGTGAGTCCCTCGATTTGACCGTGAAGGGGACCTCCAAAGCTCATAATTTCAGCGATGGGTTTTCCAGAGAGTTGAGATGCCAGGAGGTGACTGCCCAATCCGGACAATTCAGATTCATCGGTTAACGAAAATTCTATATCGAGAGTTGGGCAACTCACGAGAACCAGCCCGGGCCCATCATCCAGGAGCACACATGGAAACTTCATCGTAAGTTGGTCCGAATAGGGCTGCATCTTCCCGCGAATTCGAATCTCGGGCCGGACTTTGGTCACCACGTGGGATTGGCGGGGATTGCTGAGATCAAAATTCAGCTTCCAAGGTTGGTTCATGGCAATTTCTTCAGCCCATTCACGAATCTGTTTCAGGACCGCTTTCGGGGAATCCGCCATCGCTGATACATTCTCTTCCTGGCCGAGGGTCATGCCAGTGAAGATTCCCTCGATCGTGTTCCAGAGAAAAACGTGGATTCGATTATCAGTCGACATGTTCATGCTCCCATCCGTGGGTTGGAATTGGAATCTGGGATAGAATCATCTGACGAACATGACTGGTTGGAATCGTGGGTGTGATCTCCATGCCCGTACGCAGATCCATGCCCGGTGCCACGTCGCGGATTTGCCTCAAGACCTTCCCGCTGATCTGGCCGTCGGGCATGTCCACATGCTGGGTCAAAATCACCAGCCCGATTTCGCCGGTTGAGCGCTCAATCATCCAGTAACCGCTCTCAATACCTGCGATCATCCGGCTCCCGGGACCATCCAGAACAAAATGATAAGATCCCTCATTCGCAGATATCCTGACTCCAGGTTTCAGGTCTTCATCTGGCACTTTTTCAAAACGCACCAGAGTTCCCATGGCACTCATCCAGGCCTGAAGGAATTGATGGAAATGTGCGAGGATACCATCGGACGGGAAATTCCAGGAAACCCGGAACCGGCATTTATCACGAACTGGGGACTGAAGCGAATGGTGAAGGAATGAGGCTTCCATGACCCAGGATTCCAACTCACGTTCCCGCATTTCGAAATTGTCGGGAGTTTTCAGATCACCCAGGGATTGAGAGAATCTTTCCCGCGCCTGGGCAATTTTATGAGCCGCTGCCCCCCCCGGACGAGCGGTAGTCTTTTTCAGGGCGGGCACGTCAGGTTGGGCAGAAGGACTGGACGAGCTTCATTGGCACTGTCCAAATCGAGGTATTCCAACATGGCATTGAGTCCCTCGCCAACCTTGTGGCTCTGTTCCAGGATCATGAGATAATCCACCTGCTCAGGAGAACTCTCATGAGCCAAACGAAGGTCTTTTGGCGCCAAGCTCTGCAAATGATCCCGGCAATTCCCGACTATCCACTGACCCCAGCTGGCGACACCGTGAATTTTCTGTCGTTCGACAAACCTCCGGACCTCCAGGTTTTCACCAGCATAGGACAAGGGCTGGGAATGAATAATAAAGTTTTGACTGTCGGCATCCACCAGGAGATGAAGGGGCTGATTCGCGGGATGAATCGCCAGCTGGCGGGACAAACTCCCGGCCAGGTCTTTCTCAATCACCCGCTTAAGCGCCCGGCCACCATACTGAGGGTGAAATCCACGGCGCACCAGCAACTCCATTGCCCCATGCTGAAAAGTCACCAGGCATCGCCTCTCCTGGATCCCAAATCGCTGCGACAGCTGGTTGAGGTGAATCCTGGCAACCCGCTCACTCTCAACCATACTCAGACTCCGGAAGGGAATCACAAAATCCAGTCTGTTGAAAAATTCAGGTTTAAAAAATTGCCGGGCTGATGAAAGGTAGGACAATTCGATTTCTTCGGCGCCGTCGCTGCCATAGCCGACTCTGGAATGTGCCTGCTTAACGCCGAGATTCGATGTCATGATGACCACTGTATTCGCAAAACTGACTGTCCGGCCCATGGAGTCGGTTAATCGGCCTTCGCCCAAAACCGCGAGCAGCAGGTCAAAGATTTCCGGAGCTGCCTTCTCGATTTCATCAAACAGAATCACACTGAATGGTTGCTGACGCACTTTCCTCGAAAGCAATCCCTCGTCACGGAAGGGAGTTCCCACCATCCGCTGGGCTGAACCAGGATCCAGAAATTCGTTCATATCAAACCGGATCAATCGATCCTCATTCTGGAATAAAACCCGGGCCAACGCCTTGGCACTTTCCGTCTTTCCAACACCTGTCGGACCAAGAAATAACATGGATGCCACCGGGCGACTCGGATCATTCAGACGCGCCTTCACCATCAGCACCGTATCCACCATCGCTTGAACGGCCTTTTCCTGACCAGCAATCATTCCCCCCAGGCGCTTCTCAACCACAGACCGTTCCAGGGCAATCCGCATATCCAACATCTCCAGATCCAACCCGGTCTGGGAACTGAAATGCTCCAGTATTTCGGAAACTCCGATCTCCCTGCCACGATTTTTCAGTGCCAGCTGATCCATGAAGCGGACGGCTTTCCCCGGAAACGCCGCATCACTCGCATACTGCTTCAGTAACCTCATGATCATAGGGACCGCGTGCGGATTGAATTCACAGGAATTGCGGAATTCCAGTTCGCGCTGCACCCCGATGATAATCGACACCGTATCTTCCTCGTTGGTGGGATCCAAATGAATTACCTCAAATAAATCCGCAAACCTCCGGTCACGCTCCCTCAGTTTCCTCCATGCCTCGGGCGAAATCTCACCCACCACCCGAATGTCCCGCCGCTCCATGGAATGACGCATCACATCCGCCACACTCAGTCCGGAATCCGCCGTCTGACCCGCAGAAAACAACCCAGGCAAATCATCAAAGTATAAGATATGCCGACGTCTGCGGCTCTCTTTCAGAATGGCCATGAGGCGGCTCTCCCACTGACCCACATAGGACATTCCCGATATCAGCCGCTGAGGAGAAATCAGCCAGAGCCGCTCACTCTCACGTGAGCCCTTGCGGCGCATATCCGCAAGCCGCCAGGCAACCTCATGCACAAGCGCTGTCTTACCAGAAAGTGTCTGACCGATAATGACAACCGGCCGGTTGCTGCCGAATTGAATGAGATTCAATAACCGGATGACTTCACGGTCTCGCCCGAATGTGCGGTTCAAGCCCTCCGGATAGAGTTCGGATAAACAATGGCCGACATTTTCCAGTTCCATGTCACCAGACATATCCTCTTCCATACCCAATATGGAGAAGATGTCATGGTCGGGACGTTCCTTGGGTGGCACATTGACATCGACATTGATCTCGATGGTTGAGGTCCAGCTGTGTATCCGGGTATTCGTGGGCCCGGCCCAGGGAATGGATTCCTCGAGTTGCGATCTTCGGCGGAATTCTTCAGTGAGCGCTTCGACGGCTCTGATGGGAAGGGAGTCGCCCCGACGGAATTCAAAGGTGAGTGAGGCTTCTGGAATATATGCCAATCGGCCTGGTCCCTGATCGTACCAGATGACCAGAAATGAGCGGCGCACAGATTTTTTTTTAAGATCCAGATTGAGCTCGATGGTATCCTCGTGGAAGTCGGGAGCATATCCCCAATCCATGAGTCCACGCTGATCATATTCCATGGATTCTTTCTTGAGCATCTTGCGCAGGTCCACGGAGAAGCGGGCGAGGACGCGAGCCAAAACCGGTCCGCGACGCTCAAGTCCCTCCTGGAATAAGGGACGGACTGAGTAAGTCTTGAGGCCATTGGTTGGTTCCTCATTCGTCTCCTCCACATAAACTGGAATGATAAACTTCAAAGTTTAAACTGATTTTCTATTTCTTTATCCAGTCTTTCAGTCATGAGCCTGGCAATCTCCACTTCAACAGATCCAATATATCCGCGGCGCCCCATGAGACTATCCTGCACCTTGAATTCGGAAAAGAAAATCCGCCGCACTTCCGGCCCATTGTATCGAAACTGACGATCCCCAAAGCCCTCAGGCACATGAAGCAAGGATTCAGAACCCGAATCCAGGAAGGATTTTTTATCCGTTGACAGGAGAGGCACTGGTTTCCCTTCGCCGCTCACTGGCTGAGGAATGGCTGAGGAGGAGACCTCCACATAACTGGCAGGATCGGATTTCGATCGACTGGACCGATGCATTCCTTTCTCAAGTGAAAGAAAAAACCAGGAATCCTTACCGTTCACCTCAAGAACCAGGCCAGACCTGGGATTTTCTATGGCGGCATCCACATCCGGATCCTCAGGCTGGTGAGGCATGAGATAGTGATGTCCATCGCGGCTTTCAATGAGGTAAAGATCGAGCCTCCAGCCACGTTGGCGGAGAAATGTGAGGTATGCCCGGAATAGGTGACGGATTACCGTCCGATCAGGACCATAGAGAACCATCACCACCCGATCGGGATTTCCCTGAAAGTTGATCCGGAAGATGTCTTTCTGCAGAGAATGGAAAGTGGATTGCAATTCACCGAGTTGAGTGAGAAGTCTGACGTCGTCGAGTTCACCCATGGTGTATACGGACTTCAATGTGCAACGTTCCAGACTTTCAATTGCTTTAATTGCCTGGGTGACCTGGTGAAAGCATTGTTCAATTTTGTCTATTGAGTGCTGGGCTTGAGTCACTTCGGATGGCTGGCTTGGGAGGTGATGATGACGCTCAACCAGCATGCGCAGGCGATTGAGTCGGCTCTGGAGAGTCAGCATGGGTGCTTTGTTGAATATCCCACGCACGGATCGACGCAATTCGGAAACCCGTCCTGCCGCTGAGATCGTCGATTGGCGGGTTCGCGTCGATGGAATCGGGCGGCCGGATTGGTCCTGTTGAGTGCGTATCTCAAAATCAAACATCGTAGTGGCCCCTTTTCGGACGTCCTTGGGAATCAATCGAACGGATGCCTTGAGGGCAACATCGGTTGACTGCGAGGTCAATCGGGCTGCCAGTGGACGGAGAATCATCGATTCAATGGCACGTTTCAATGGGCGGGCCCCGTAGCGTGGATCAAAGCCTGCTTCAACAATCTGATCGACAATTCCCTCATCGAGGTAGAGATCAACTCCCCGGCCACGGAGACCATCCCTCCATTTTAAATTCTCCAAATGCAACCGGGTGATGCGCCGGACAGAATCGCGGTCCAGGGGCCCGAATGCGACAACCGAGTCGAGTCGATTGAACATCTCCGGACGAAGGAATTTTTTCACTTCCGTGGTGAAATGCTCAACAGGATCCACCCGACCGGAGGCCCCGAATCCTAATGAGCCAGTTTGATAATTCTTCACCCCCAGATTGGAGGTCATGATTATGACCGTGTTGGAAAAATCGGCCACGCGTCCAACCGCATCCGTCAATCTCCCCTCACCCAAAACCTGCAGCAGAAGATCGAAAACGCGCGCGCTCGCTTTTTCAAACTCATCCAGAAGGACCACGGAAAAGGGTTGTTCCCGGATCCGGGCTGTCAATAACCCCTCCTCCTGACCCTGACTGAAAATCAATCGAATATGTGCCATGGGATCGCTGAATTCCCCCATGTCAAAGCGGATCATACGATTCTCATCACCAAATAAAAAGCGGGCCAGGGCTTTGGCAAGTTCGGTTTTTCCCACGCCTGTAGGGCCAATAAAAAGAAGGGATCCAATGGGTTTGTGACGTCGATTGAGGCCGGCTTTGGTGAGAGCCAGGAGGTCGATGACCTTCTCCACCGGGAGGGCTTGTCCGATGACTTTACTCGTGAACCACTCGCGGGCTTTGTGCAGATCCAGCGGCTCGGAGGCTTCCAGCATCCAGAATGGCAAGCCGGTTTCCTCCGAGAATCCTTTTGTCACATCTTCTATGCTGAGTCTGGGTTCCAGTGGAGGCTCTTTGGATTGGCTGGGATCGACTTCATCTGGACTCAGACCGGATTCCATGGCGTGGGTCAACTCGATTTCAATGGCTGGTTCATCCTGACCTTCATCCTGACCTTCATCCTCATCCTCATCCTCATCCAGTGGATCTGACAGGATGCCAGTTTCAGATTCGGGATCCGGGTGAGAGCCAGCGGGAGGAGCGGCCTTCCGGGCAGGAGAATGGGATGTCAGGGGGGGTTCGGTCATCCAGCAGGTTCCGTAAAAACCGGAGCGGGCGGCCGGGCGCGACTGAGTAAGTGGCAAATTGTTGGTGGAGTTCCCCCACCCTTTCGATAGCTCCACTGGAGATTTCAATTTGAGGTCGGTAGTGAGCCGAGAAATTTTTCAGGATTTCCTGGATCTGGATACGGCTTGGCTGCCGCACTTTCTGCACTTTGAAAACACTCAGGATCTGGGGATCCTCCTGCTCAATGATGTGCAGTTGTTCCGGGGTGCATTCGGCGACCACAATCAGATTTCCGCGTTGCAGGGATTCTTTCAGAAACGAACCAATTCCCCGTTTATTGTGACTGCTGCGCCCGGATTGAATGAGTTCCAGCAGATTCCCGACGTGGAAAAGAATTTTTTTTCCCGGCGACTTCGCGAACCAGTTTGATGCATTGTTCCTGCCACATGCCGAAGCCAGACTGTCCTGAGACCAGTCGAGCGCCGGTTGTCATCCAGAACTTCCAATCTGCCAGACCGAGACTGTCCCGCAGCCGGCACAGTTCCCGGAATAAAGCAGTCTTTCCGACACCGGAATCTCCCACCAGAAGAATGGATTCCATACCTGAACTGGTGAAATTTTCTTTGAGGAGGTTGAGGGATTCGTCCACACACCAAATGGGGCTCATTTGTTCCTGGTGAAGGTCGGTGGCGACTTTTGTGAGGATGGATTCGGAGCGGGCTCCTTCACTGGTGGGATCTTTTTCAATTTCCAGGGGCGTTCTGGACTGATATTTGACCAGTATGGTGGACACAGCAACATTCCGGACCCGATGAAAGGCGCGGAATGCCGCCAATTGATTATTTTCAATGATACTTCGCAGCGAGATCAGAACATGGCGCCGGATTCTGTCTTCCAACTGTTCTATGTCCTGAGCGAATAGCTGGAGGTTGAATTCACTGACGCGCGCACCAAGTCCCCCGCTGGGGAGTGCCCACCACAGGTAATGAAGCCGGATGGACTGAGGGTCCTGCCAGATCCGATTGCGTGAGGCCGGTTGAATCTCCATCGATAAGGTCCCAACCTGCACGCTGTTGGTCGCAACCAGGCTGCCAATCTCATAGGGTTCGAATTCCTCAAGAATTTTTTCAAGGCGACCGCGGATGCCTTGCTGCGCATTTTCGTCGTTTCTTTCGTATACGGTGACTTCCTCAATACCTATGACCTCCGACCAGAAATGGCCGTTTTCCAATTCTCTCACTGCACAACACATGGGTATCTGGTACTCCCGCATAGGGAGCATATTACGCGCGCCCGCCTGCCATCATCAAGAGTATCCCGGCAAACCGCCACTTTGGATCGGCCTAAATCAGGAATTGAGCTGCACCAGGTCCATTGAAAAGCGTGCCAGCCCATGTTTGTGCAAGTTCCAAGGGACCAGAGTTATCCGTAAAATATGCTAGGTTGTCGGGGAGATGCTGTGTTGGTGGGACATCCAGAATTCAGATTTTTTAAGCAACTGAGTGGATCGGAACCCCATCTGCAGAAGCCGGCCGAGTCTGAGAGAAAATTCAGGATGGGTTTTCCAGTGATGGCGTTCTATGCCCTGCGGTCTGGGGACGATATCAGCGACGATGCGGGAACCCTCTCTGCGGCCCTCGGGTGAGTGCTCATAATACTGGCTGAGGAGAAGAATCCGGGTTGAGAGGTACATGGCCTCTTCGAGATCGTGAGTGACGAAAAGGATGGTGTTTTTTTCTTTGGCATGCAGTTCCAGCAACCAGTGTTGCACTTCTTCCCGGGTTCCTGGGTCCAGTGCCCCAAACGGTTCGTCCATGAGAAGAATCTGAGGCCGCATAATAAGTGCCTGAGCGATAGCGACGCGTTGTTGCTGGCCACCCGACAATTGATGTGGGTATTTGTGCGCATGTTCGGCCAAGCCAACTTTACCCAGGAATTCCATTGCCTGTTCGACAAAGTGTTTGCGCTTCACGAGGTATCCCGGATACCAGATCCACTTCATCGCAAATGCAATCTGCTCAAGCTCCAGACCAAATGCCACGTTATCAATGACCCTCAAATGCGGGAAAAGTGAGTATTTCTGATAGACAATTCCACGGTCCCGATTGGGGGCGGCAGGCATCCGGCCCATGATGGAGAACTCCCCGTCTTTAGGCATTTCGGAGCCCAGGATCAGTCGGAGGAAGGTGCTTTTTCCGCATCCACTCGGGCCAATAACAGAGCAGAATTCGCCGGGATGGAGGTCGAGATCGATTCCATTGAGGACAACTCTCTGCCGGCCCAGCCGGGTATCAAAATAGCTTTGCGTCACTCCCCGGCAACGCAGGGCGAGGACCTGGCTATCATCGCGATCCGGAGAAATAATGTCAGTCTGTGTTGAAGCGGTCATGGTTTTATTTGCCTTCTGCCCATCGATATTTCCAAAGCAGGATAGCCTTGAGACCTACATCCATGATGAGACCTATGAGAATGATCCAAACGACATAGATGAGAATGATGTTCATTCCCAGCTGGCGTTGCACCAGGAAGATCCGATACCCAAGCCCGGCCTCGGAGGCAATGGCCTCGGCAGCTATCAGGAAAACCCAGGCAGGACCCAATGCCAGACGAATCGAGTGAATCAAGCCCGGCATCACCTGCGGGAAAATGACTTTAAAAACTACCTCTGTGGTGGAGGCACCCAAGGTGTATGCCTTGATGATGAGTTCTTTATGCAGTGCCTGAACCCGCAACAGGATGTCCATGGCCATTGTGGGAAAAATACCCAAAGCAATGATGATTATTTTCGCGTCCTCACCCACTCCGCGTATCAAAAAGATAATTGGCAGAATCGCCAGGGGAGGTATGCGGGCCAGAGCGGAGATCGATGTGTAGAACAAGGCCCGCATTTCTGTGAAACTTCCCATGAGGAGCCCGAATAACAGAGCGACTCCTGCACCAACCGCTATCCCCGAGGCTAATCGTTTGAGACTTTGCAGGGTATCCAGTATCAGGAACTGCTGCAGGAATGGAACGCCAACCTCAACCGGCACTTTCAGAACCTCACCCACTTCCAATGCCCGAATCGAATCATCCCAGTCAACCAAGTCTTTGCCATTGGTGGGCTGGATTTCCGCAACAATGTCATCAGACTGGCCAAATCGTCGGGCAATGGTTTGGATAGTATCGCCTTCGACAACGGTATATTCCCGCATTTCGCGGGAGGTTCTGCCCATGACACGCTGCCAACCTTCAACAAATTGTTTCAAGCCGGGCGTTAATTTATCCTTCGGGTTTTCCTGATGCCGGGCCCGGGAAACCAATCCATAAACGACGATGGCCAGGCAAATTGGCAACACTCCAAGAATGATGTGCCATTGCCGGGAAAGTGGGCTTTGTATTCGCATGAAATCTGTGTTTCGGAGGGAAATCGCCAGTGGGTCAATGATCGATCAGAGACCAGGCAGCGTGGCAGATTTCAGTTGATCCATATTCACGAAACCCGGATCAAAATTCAATAAACCATCCAGTGATGGAGCATACCCGAATTGAAAATCCTTGTCCGTGATCAATCCCTTGGAAAATGAAAACCCGCGGATCTTCGTCATGGTGGACTTCAATTTGTTGGAGTTGAAAAAGGTGGATGTCATTTCAGGCAGAGTGAAAAGCCGGGTTCCACCCAGCATTTTCTCAAATTCTTCCACTGAGGCACCAGCGCCTTCGGCCATAATTCGGATGGCTTCGGTCTTTGTTGTGGGCGATTGGATCATTTTCATGGCATCAAACCAGGCGAGAACGACCGCCTCGGCGGCACGCCGGTTTTCTTTCAGCACATCTGAATTGAAAACCAGAAGGTCGACGATTTCACCCGGTATGTCCTTGCTGCTGAAAGCGACGGATCCTTTCTGGCTTTCGCTGGCCAGAAAGAGGTGTGGATTCCAGGTGGCCACGGCTTTCACCGAAGAATCTGTGAGAAACGCCTTGCCTGCGTCATCCCCGGGAATATTCACGAGGCGCACCTCGTTTTCGGGAATGTTATTCATTTCGAGGGCGCGGAAAAGCAGGTAGTGGCTGACGGAAAACTGTTCGAGCAGCACTCTTTCTCCCTTGAGATCCGCCAGAGTCATTCCGTCGCGCAACAGGACTCCATCGCCACCATGACTGATATCATTCACCAGAACAGCCGTCGTCGGAATGCCACTGGAGGCAGGTTGGAGAGCCTCCATGCAGGTCATGGCACAGGCCTCCACCTTCTTCGCCGCAAATGCCTGAACGGAATCCATATACCCCTTGAACTCAACAAGCTTCACCTCCACTCCCAATTCAGCGGCTCTCTTCTCCAGAAAACCTTTGCTCTCAATCAATTTGAATGGCATCCACCCAGTCCATACCGACCATGCAACCCGAACTTCCGCAGCTCCGGAAGAACCCACCCCAATTGCCAATGCCAATACTCCTGCTCCAATTGATTTTATATTCGCCATACGCATTTCTTTGATCCTTTCTAGTTTGCGGTTCCATCGAACCAGTCTCTCCCCTGTCTGGCAATTATAAACCGGACAGGATAATTCCACTTCACTCAGCGCGTTGCCGCCCGGTTTCCTGAAATTTCCCGATTTGTGTCGGGAGCCAGGGCCACACTCCGGATCGGTCAATAACCGGCGCGGTGAAGCTTTTCCAAAACCCCAGCAGCCAGGGAATCCTCCGGATTCAATTCAAGTGCCTTTTCAAACGCCCGACGCGCATCCGCATATTGCCTGCGCCCAAGGAATATGGTCCCCAGATTGCCATAGTTCTTATAATATTTGGGATTCAACTTCACGGATTCCTCAAAATGATATTGGGCAGAATCCAACTGATTTTTAATGCGGTAGATCAATCCGCAATAGTAATGGGTGAGGAAATTGCCTGAATCAACTGCTAAGGCACGCCCGAAATAATTTAAACTTTCTTCATAACGACGCTCAAAAAACAGGCATCTCCCAAGCTTGTCCAATGCGACGGCATTCTGAGGAAAATCGGCGATTTCACGTTCAAATTTCTTTTTGAGCAGGTGAATGAGCTTTCGATCAATGGCTTCGCCGAGGGTGGTTGCTTCAGATTCCTTCAACGACACCAGCTGGATCCATACTTCAGCCATTTCATCTGAGGTGTTTGGGCCATATTGGATGGTGCGGGGTGGGTTGAATGGATTGCTCAGGTTATCCGCCGAATTGTCGTAAACAAATTCCACCTGAATCTCAGTTCCAGCCGGCAATTCGACAGGATCGCGATAGGTGAACAAATTCTGCCAGTCAAATTGCCAGTGCCGGATTTCTATCAGGTTCAACCGCTTTCCATCCGGCATCACCGCTTCAGCACGAATGGACCGCGCCACATAATGCGCGTGTGGCAGAATGGAATAGATCCGGACAGCCACTGGAATCCTGAAGTGATCCCGCACCACAAATGCCTTCTCGCCAGCCGGAATTGTGAAATCCAGGTTACCTAGAGCGAACTTCTGGACCAATCGAGTAGGTGGCTTATCCGTGAAGTAGAGATTCACAGTGAACTGAACCGACTCGCTTTTGCCTGAGGGGCGCAAATGAGCCTCCAATGCCAGATCAACAGCTCCCTTCAATGGCCAGGAGAGTCCTTCTGGAAATGGGGAAAAATCGCGTCCAGGCTGCCAGCCGATAATATGACCCGAAGCCGAAACGTCCGTCATATCCGAAGAAAGCAGGGTCTTCCGATCGCCAACGCGATGGCGTAAAAGTGCTTTTTCGTCAATCTTCATCAGCACGTGATGAGTAACCCGACGGTTTGAAGGAATGATTTCCACAGCTTCCAGGTATCTTTGCCGGTTCAGATCGATGGGGATGAGAAAATTCTGATAAACATCCAGACCATCGGGCATCAGGACATAAGCTTCAGTGGTATAGGATGCATCCGGAGTCCGCTTGAAAGGTTTACCGTGGATAGACCACTCCACTCCATCCAAGTCGCTGGTACTGTGTTCTGAAAGCTGAGAATACCACTGATTCAGAATGTCCAGATCTGACTGCGGAACATGCCTTTCCCCTGCAAAAATACCTGGGGCATTGTCCGGCAACCAGGGTGGCATGAGGCCCTCGCGAATGACTTCCATGATTTGCCGCGACCTCTTATGCACGTCGCGATAGGTCGTCAGAGAAAACGGGCCGGCGCCATCCGGGCAATGACATTCAACACAATGGCGTTGAATGACCTGCATCACCTCCTGCACGCCAGCATCGACCGGATGAATCGATGCACAGAATATCCCCACAATGGCGCGACACCACATATTCAACCAGCAACATATCCATTTTCCGGGTTCACTCACTTTTTGTGTCCTTCTATAAGGATCTGCCGCATGAATCTGATTCCCACCCAGTGGGATATGATAAGCTGGAAAACTGCGGCTCTATCTTTGCAGAATATTCTCCAGAGGATGAGTATCGTGGAATATTCAATGCGATCAATCTAGGAAAGAGTTTGTGTTTTTTTAAAGGACTCGATTTTTTTCTCTTTCGGGGGTATGGTTCGCGCGGTTCAGGTATTGATGAATCCCAAAGGGGACACATTCTCAGGAGAGATGCGGAATTCGCAAAACAGTCGGTTCGGAAAAAACGGGAAGCTCTGGTGCATTCTTGCAGCAATTCTGTTGTGGGCATCCGGAACAATGGTGGGCAACGCTCAGGGATCAGCACCTTATTCTTTGGGCGTCTCCTACGATTCCCCCTCCATTCTCTCGGACCGATCTCTGGGACCGCTTTTCAGCCGCGAGGGCAAATGGACACAAAACAGTCTGGACATTGGACCCATCTGGGTATCCACAGCAGACCCCGCTTCGGAAAATTCCGAGCAGAACATTTTCTACCCATTTATCACCCGCAATCGCTACGGAGATGAAACCAGGGTTCAGGTGCTGCAATTTCTGAGCTGGACAAAGACCGCCCGGGATACGGAAAAATCGGATTCACCTCCTGAGCCGAAAGGAGTCACCCTGTTTCCTTTCTTTTTTTATAAACAGCCATCCTCCACTACCGACGGGTATTGGGCATTCGTCCCGATCTACGGCGAATTGGACAATCGACTCTTCAAAAAACATATCGAGTTTGTTCTGTTCCCCCTCTACGCAAGGACCGAGAAGAAGGATTACGAGACCTGGAATGTCCTCTACCCGATTTTCCACCTGCGTCGGGGTGATGGGATTCAGGGCTGGGGCGTTTTGCCTTTGTTTGGACTGGAATCCAAGGATGCCAGGGTGATCACCAATTCATGGAATGATCCGGAGGCCGTGGATGGGTATCACAACGGTTTCTTTCTGTGGCCGTTTATTTCCTGGGCTACTATGGAGAATCCGGATCGCAGATATCTGACAGACGTTGCGGTTTTGCCCGTCTTTCGCGTGCTTCGGTCGGATGACCGGGATTCAACAACCCTGCTTTGGCCATTCCTGAACTGGACGGAGGACCGGGGTGAAAAATACAAGGAACTGGGATTCCCCTGGCCCCTGGTGGTCTTTGCCCGCGGCGAGGGCAAGACTCTCAATCGTATCCTTCCATTCTTCAGCATCGGGGAAAAAGGATCACTTCACTCCAAATCCATTCTGTGGCCACTTTATCGCCAGAATATCACCGATGCCTCCACACTCTATCGAAGGCGGGATCAAATCCTCTTTTTTCTCTATTCGGATCTGAGGCTGAGGAATAAGGAGTCCGGCGAGGAGAGTCACAGACAATCCATGTGGCCGCTATGGCATACATCAACCGATACCCAAGGAACAAGGGACTTTAAAACTCTGGCCCTCCTGGAGCCGATCTTTCCTCTGGATGAGGAGTTGCAGAGGGCATGGTCCCCTCTCTGGACACTCTACCAATCCAAGGCCAAGGCGGATCGTTCGGAAAAAGAATGGACCACCTTCCTTAATCTGGCTCACGGGCAGAAAAGTCCCACCAGAAAATCCTGGAAATTTGCCTATGGCATGATGTCTCACGAATCGACAACTGAGGAAAAAGTATATAAGGTTTTTTCCTTTCCTGTCTGGCGGCAGAGCCAAAGATCGCAGAGTACTGATATGTAATTGGATCCGGGAACAATTTGGAGATGTATGTTTAGGAAATTTGGAGAGATGATATTGTTGGGGCTGGAGACATTCAGGGCGCTCCCCTTATGTTGGAGGCACCGGAAGAAGATTCTGGAGCAGTTCTATGTGATGGGCAATGAAAGCCTGTTGATGGCATGCATACTGGCCATTTTCATTGGAGGGGTTATAGCACTGCAGAGTGGGCCCGTCATGGTTGAGAGAGGCATCGCGTCAACCGTCGGTGGCCTGGTTGGGCTGTCCCTGTGCAAGGAATTATCCCCTGTGATGATGTCGGTGCTGGCGGCGGGGCGGGTGGGATCGGCGATTGCGGCGGAAATCGGATCAATGCGTGTCTACCAGGAAATTGATGCACTTCGCACCATGTCGATCAACCCGATCCATTATCTGGTGCTGCCCCGAGTTGTGGCGATGACGGTGGCGGTTCCAATGCTCGTCATCTTTGCGAATTTATTTGGTTGGGTGGGAGGCGCTCTGGTCTCTATGGGGAATCCGGACATCAATATCCCATGGAGAGCATACTTCAACAGCTTGAATTCATTGGTTGACATTCGGGACATTCTCAGTGGGGTGCTTAAAAGTGTGGTCTTTGCGGTATTGATCGCAGTGGTGAGTTGTTACATGGGGCTGCAAACTTCAGGGGGACCGCGGGGCATTGGAAAATCGGTGACTCAAGCTGTTGTTTATTCGCTGGTTCTCATCCTGATTTTTGACTACCTGGCAACGCGGATCCTCATGATAATCCTATAAAGTCATGCCCATATCATCCCAGTCAGAAAATTCTGTATCCTCGGAAGCGGTTCGGGTTCGCCTCAAAGACGTCTGCAAATCCTACGGCGCTCAAGTCGTGCTTAAAAATGTCAATCTCCAGGTTGAGCCGGGTGAGATATTTGCCATCATGGGTCCATCGGGGAGCGGAAAATCCGTGCTGCTGCGCCAGATATCCGGTTTGGAATCGCCCGACAGTGGGGAGATCTGGATCAATGATCGACACCCGGATCTGAGCCGGGCGGACCAGACACGTGTGGCCATGGTGTTCCAGTCGGGGGCACTCCTCTCGTCCTTAACGGTGGGTGAAAATGTGGGCCTGTTCCTGGAGGAACACCGGCTCAAATCCAAAAAAGAGATCGGTCGAATCGTCTCCGCCAAACTGAAAGCTGTCGGATTGGAGGGAGTGGAGGCGAAATTCCCCTCGGAACTGTCCGGGGGTATGAAAAAGCGGGTATCCATCGCGCGGGCCCTGGTGATTGAGCCACAACTCATTCTCTACGATGAACCGACTTCCGAGCTCGATCCGGTGTCGGCCGTCACCATTGGTCAGGAAATATGCCGACTCAGGGACACCCTGGCTATCACAACCATTATGGTCACTCACGATCGGGACCTGGTGCAGGGCATTGCCGACAGAGTCGCCATCATCATCGATGGGAAAATTGTGGCCATCGGCACACCAAAAGAAATCTGGGCGAATCAAAACCGCAAAATAAAAGACTTTCTGCATATCAACTTTAAATTCGATAATACCATTTTATGAAAGGATCCCTGGAGACGCGTATCGGCCTGTTTGTGGCGCTTGCCATGATAGCTGGTGTCCTGGCCATCGAACTGGCCGGAGAACTGAATTTTATGAAAAAAGGATTTTCGTTGCGTTCGTATTTTGACAGCGCCGGAGATCTCAAAGAGGGAGACCCGGTTAAACTGGGCGGGATCCCTGTGGGGAGTGTTTCCAGGATCGGCTGGTCTGATCAACAGCCCGGCAAAGTCGAGGTTGTCCTGCAAATTGAAAAAGGAGCCCCAATCAAAACCGACAGCACAGCGGAAATCCGGTTCCAGGGATTGCTGGGATCCCAGTTCGTTTCGCTTTCATTCGGGTCAGCCGCGGCACCATTGGCGGATGAAAACGCGGTGCTCACATCCAAATACCTTCCTGATCTCGGGGACCTGATGGAGCGCATGGAGTCCGTCGCCGGCGGGGTGGAGAATATGACAAAATCTTTCTCGGGTGACAGCTTTGGCGACCTTTTGGCGCCTCTGGCGGATTTCGTCAAAGAAAATACTCCCCGCCTGACCCGCACTCTGGAAAATGTCGAGAAGGTTTCCTTCACTATCTCGAATGGAGAGGGAACCATGGGCAAGCTGATCATGCAGGATAGTCTCTTTACCGAAACGATGGATCTGGTGAAAAGCCTGGAGTCCACATTTGATAAAACCGGCAACAACCTGGACCTTGCCTTAAGTGAGGCCAGAGAGACACTGAAAGACGCGAGATCAGTCATGCAGGACGTGAAGAACGGAGAAGGAACCCTGGGCCAGCTCATGACACAGAAAAAACTGTATCATGAGATGGAAAAATCGATGACGAACCTGCGCGAGATCCTGGAAAAAATCAACCAGGGAAATGGTTCAGTCGGTCAGTTGGTCAACGACCAGGTGTTTTTCAACAACCTGAAACTCACTTTGCAGAAAATTGAAAAGGCCACCGAAACACTCGAGGACACTGGCCCGCTCAATGTCATCAACACCATAGCGGGGAGACTCTTCTGAACCACCTTGGGAACCGCAGTATGACTATGAACACCTCATTCTCCCTATCACAATTCAAAGCTGGCGGAAAATGGGGCTGGCTTTTGTGGATACTGCTCACGCTGTGCCACCTGCCTGCGCAGGCCGAAGGTCAGGTCTATAAAGTCCTCCCCCATCTTCTGGATCTCAACGGCAGGCATCGGGATGCTCCAAGCCTTTTTGCCCGCGACGCGTATCAGGAATTCCTGAGATCGCATCCCGACCAGGTCAGTGGCCTCAGTTTCGACGTGCTCTGGAAATGCCCCAATGGCCATAAACGCGTCCTGAATCTCAAAATCGAAATCCGCGGATCGAACAACTATCAATCCATTCCATTCTCCAAAGTGGTGCCAGTCCAGGCGAAAAAGGCATTCAAAACCTGGACCTCCATCATCCTGAGTAAAGAGGAACTGGAATCCATTGGAAAAATTGTGGCATGGAAAGTTTCGCTGGTTGAGGAAGGGGTTGAATTGGCGGGCCATTATTCGTTTCTGTGGAGAAAACCCCCGGAGGAATCACCAGCTCAGCCAGGCCGGAGAATAAACCCAGTCCCGGGAGGTCGGGGATTTCCCAGACAACTTCCATGAGAATAGGCGATCTTGACAATGAGTGAAGCAGAGGCAGCGGAAAAGATCCTGGTTTTATATGATCAGGATTGTCCCTTTTGTGTTTTTCAGATGAAGCTTTTGACGTGGCTGGATTGGATGAATCAATTACGGTTGGTGGCTTTGTCTGATCCGGTTGCCAGGGAACGGGTGCCGCAATTGAGCCGCGAGGAACTGCTGGAGGCCATGCATTGTCTGGCGCCGGACGGCAGGATCTTCAGAGGTGCCAGGTGTATTCGACATCTGGGTATGAAGTTGCCGGTTCTGTTTCCACTGGGACTCATTCTGCATATTCCCGGCATCATTTGGATTGCGGAGAAGATCTATGGCGTGGTCAGTGCTAACCGGTACTACATCAGCAGACTTTTCGGATGCAAGGATGCCTGTGCGACTCTGCCCGCCCGCAAAAAGACCCAAGTCCAACGAGAAACTCTGAAAGTCCCATTGCCCCAATGATTCAGGACCCATGGTTTGGGATTGACGCATCAAAGCTGGAATCCGCACAACTCAAAGCGCGTGAATACCTTCTGGATGCCCGACATGAAAAGAATCATTGGATTGGATCCCTGAGCCCAAGCGCTCTCTCCACCGCCACGGCCATAGTCGCTGTTCACCTCGCCGCAGAAGCCCGTCTGATCGAACCGGAAAAGGCGGATTCTATCCTGCATCGTGGATTGGACTGGCTGGCTTCGCATGCGAATTCCGATGGAGGATGGGGGGACACAACCCTCAGTCTTTCCAATATCAGCACCACCACCTTATGTTGGGCAGCCTTCTCCAGTTCGAAACCGCATTCCGAACACCATAAACCTCTCCTCCTGAAAACTGAGCGTTGGATCAGCGAAAGAACCCATGGCCTGGCACCGGACAAAATCGCCTCCACCATTATCAAACGCTATGGCAATGACCGGACTTTCTCCGTTCCAATTCTCACAATGTGTGCCTTAGCCGGAAAACTTGGTTCTGGACGCACAGCCTGGAAGCATGTCATTCCGCTGCCATTTGAACTGGCAGCCTTGCCGCATTCCTGGTTTGCGGCCCTGCGCCTGCCGGTTGTGAGTTATGCTCTCCCTGCCCTCATTGCCATCGGCTTGGTTCACCATGTCAGGAGCCCCTCATTCTTCCCATGGATCCGGATGCTCCGCCAGAAAGTCATTCCCCGGGTGCTGCAACGACTGGAAAGGATTCAGCCTCCTAATGGAGGATTCCTGGAAGCGACACCCCTCACCAGCTTCGTCACCATGAGCCTCATTGGCGCGGGTTATGCGGAGCATGCTGTGGTCATGAAAGGACTGCAATTTCTGATCAACAGCCAACTCAGCGATGGATCCTGGCCCATCGACACCAATCTGTCCACCTGGGTCACGACCCTGGCGGTGAATGCGATTGTGCCACCCCGTGAATTTCAGAATTCCGTCCAGCATTTAACTGATGCAAATCAGAGTAATCTCCGGGAGTGGCTGTTGAACCAACAATACCGCACTGTTCATCCATACACTCAGGCGCCACCCGGAGGATGGGCCTGGACGCCATTGCCTGGCGGGGTGCCGGATGCCGATGACACACCTGGGGCATTGCTGGCACTCTTCCGGATTTCTCCTGAGGATGAACGCACCAAAGAAGCCGCCCTGGCTGGATGCCAATGGTTGTTGGGATTGCAGAACTCCGATGGAGGCATCCCCACCTTCTGCCGTGGTTGGGGGAAATTACCTTTCGATAAAAGCAGCCCAGACCTCACGGCTCACACAATCCGGGCGTGGATTGCGTGGATTCCATATTCTGGAGATCCATTCAGACAATATCTGGAGAAGGCAGTGGCGAAAGGCCTGATGTTTCTGGCGAAAAATCGCAAATCTGATGGGACATGGTCGCCATTATGGTTTGGCAATCAATGGCGTGCGGATGAGTCTAATCCCATTTATGGAACTGCCAAGGTCTCATGTGCGATAGCACACTGTCTCCTGGACCCACGGTGGGCCAATCAAGCGGAAAAATTGCTGCTCAATCCTCATCCGGCACAAACCTTGACCGCTCTGCAGAACGCGGATGGTTCCTGGGGCAACGCCAGACCATCCAAAGGAACAATCGAGGAAACCGCACTGGCAGTCGAGGCTCTCTCATTACTCAAGCTGGCCTCGAAAAAATCCACGGTGCGAATTCTGTGGAAGCCGCAATGGAACGCCGCTTTGCAGGCAGGGGCCCGATTTCTGACCGAGTGCATTCACGAGGGATCCTGGACAGAACCCGCACCCATTGGCTTTTATTTTGCGAAGTTGTGGTATTTTGAGTCCCTGTATCCAGTGGTGTTTTCCGTTGCGGCTCTCAATGCACCGGAAATCTCCCTGGCGGGTTCCAGGCCTGAATCAGCCGACTGAAGTCAGCATATCCTGGAATCAGGCAAAGTCACCTCAACTCTCAACCGTGAGTTCCTCACCAAATGGAAGCGGGGAGAGCAAAGGTTCGTCTGAGGTGGATAAAAACGATTTATTCTTATCCACAAAGTAATCAATGGACCATTCGTCGGTGAACAGGATGACTGGCTGATCCAGGCGGTCAAAAGCCATCCGCGATCCGGTCGGCATGGTCAGCAAGTCGAACTGCTCGGGGGTGATGGAGGGATTGAGCCAACGCATAGCTGACCAGGAGGCATTCTCCAATCGCGATTCGGCATTGTATTCATGAGTCAACCGATGCTGGACCACTTCGAATTGAAGGGGGCCGACAGCGGCGAGAAGTGGGACTTTTTTCGACACTATTGCGGAGATCCAGTGCCTGAACCACTCCTTCCTGCAGCAATTGATCCAAACCGGTGCGGAAGCGCTTGTACTGGGCCGTGCTGGGATTGCGGAGAAAAGCGAATACTTCCGGAGTGAATCGCGGAATGGCATGGTAGACGATTTCCTTATCTTCCGTGAGCGTGTCTCCGATGGTGAATTCTGAATGTCCAACCAACCCCAGAACGTCACCGGCGTAGGCTTCATCCACCGTTTCACGGTCCTGCGCAAAAAGTTTCTGCGAGTTTGAAAGGCGCACGATTTTGCCAGTCCTCGGGTGGAATACCGACATGTCACGGGTGAATTTTCCCGAGCAGACACGGATAAATGCAATGCGGTCCCGATGCCGGGGATCCATATTGGCCTGAATCTTAAAAACAAACCCACTGAATTTTTCAAAGTTGGGTTCAATGATTCCGATGCTGGCTTTGCGGGCACGGGGCGGTGAGGAAAGCTCAAGGAACTCATCCAGAAGCAGCTGCACACCAAAGTTGTTGATGGCGCTGCCAAAAAAGACAGGGGTCAGTGGCCCCTTCGAGAATTTTCTTGTGATCGAGAGCCGCACCCACCACATCCAACATTTCTATTTCCTCGAGAGTGCGGTCGAAAACATCCACAGGCAGCTTGGACCTGACAGCCGCATCAGTAATATCCGCAATGGATACGGGTGCCCGATAGGCCCCACCCGGGGTCTTCTCAAAAAAATGGGCCTTCTTCCGCTGCAGGTCGTATACGCCCTTGAAATCCGGCCCGGTTCCCAATGGCCAGTTCACCGGACTCACCTCCAACCCGAGCACCTTTTCCAACTCATCCAGCAGCTCCAGACAATTTCTCGTCGGGCGGTCCACTTTATTCATGAAGGTGAAAATGGGAACCCCCCGACGACTGCACACCTCAAAAAGTTTTCTTGTCTGGCTTTCGACCCCTTTGCCAGCGTCAATCACCATGACTGCCGCGTCCACTGCCGTCAGAACCCGATAAGTGTCCTCCGAAAAATCCCGGTGACCCGGGGTGTCCAATAAGTTCACATGATACCCGTGATACTCAAATTGAAGTACCGTGGACGACACAGATATGCCCCTTTGCTTTTCAAGCTCCATCCAGTCAGAAGTGGATGCCCTCTGGTTTTTCCTGGCTTTGACCGATCCGGCCAGATGCAAGGCTCCACCATAAAGGAGGAACTTTTCCGTCAAAGTGGTTTTTCCAGCATCCGGATGTGAGATGATAGCAAAGGTTCTACGTCGATTTATTTCTTTCTGAAGTTCCATTCCGTCAGGCCAGTCGGGACGATTATCAGTCCCATGACAGGACGCTGATAATGAGCACTTTCACCAGGCTATGCAATGAATTATACCTCAGGATGCACTGCCCACCAAAGTTGAGGCCCCCCACCTGAGGATACACCAACCCAGTACCACTCCGCCAAACCCACCTTGTCATCCGACTGAGAACCACAATTCCGGAGTCAACTCACCGAGCAGTCAGAGGAGGAGGATTTACGCCCCTGTTGCTTGTGATAGTCAGTTTAATTGGAAAGGAAAACCAGCCTTGGAGGACGCATCCGTCCAAGTCCCGCTTCAGGCAATGGAGATCGGGAAAAATATCAGCGATTTTCAAAGGTGGCCAGCAGGTCGCTGGCATCCTCAAAATCTTCGGCATTCACATAAAGGGACAATCCGTGACAGGTCGTGGCATCCGGGCCAGCCCCATGGTAAGGGACCTGAGAGCAGGCTTCCTCACCGGCTAACTCAGATTCAATGCCGGCGGCGACCAAATAGTGCTGAAAGATTTCAGCATCTGTCCGCATAGGAAAATTCGTCAAAACAGCAGTCTGCTTATTCATATAACCCTCTCCATTAACAGTTTCGTTCTTTGACCCTGATCCTGAGCCTTTTCAGACTCTCCATTCTCCAACCCTGCTAATGCTTCCAAAGTAATCCACAACACGAAAGATTTCCAATTTTTTTTAGTCCCTGCCAGCATGGATTCACAGCACAACAGACATATCGAAACCAGGTATGATTTTATATCGACCGTCTAATTGAGAATATTGATGCGAAATTCTCATTGTTTTAATTAATGATATTCAGATCGATTTTCGGAAGTATCCCATATGCCGGTTTGGATGCCAGGGCCAGACGGATGAACCGATGACTTTTCCCCCAGTGAAAGCCTAGGGATGGGCAAGGAGATCTGGGGGAGACATTGAATCAACTGGGGGCAACCTGAAGTATCCTGTTCGCGCACGGTTTT
>JAJOIW010000026.1 GCA_021209225.1 Verrucomicrobiota bacterium | reverse complement strand
TTCTCCATGTGGAACCATACAAATTGTCAGCCCGCTTATCTCAGCAGAAGCCATGTCTCCGGGTGGCATACAGAATGTGTGGCGATGCCTATCCATCGGCACGGACTCAATCCACCGGGATGTCGTATTTCCTGAGGATTTCCAGCGTATTTCCGCCCGGAAGGGGGACGTATGTTCGAGGCGGAGCCAATGATTTTCCGGCAGGATGAATTCCCGATGTGAGTCGAGCACACGCCAAGTGACGCACCTGTCGTACCTGCTGACCCGGGCTGATTCCTGAAACCGCTCCAGCCATTTAGGTGATTGCCAATCCGCTTCGGTCATTTGTTGCGTCACCTCAAGAAACCGATCCGGGTTCTTCCGGAACAGGTCACATATTTCCCGGACAGATACCGGCTTTCTCACTGTCAGCGGGCTCCGCGTGTATATCACATCCATCAGATGATCCGTCAACCGGTGATCCTCATCATCCGCATCGCTGGAAACCGGGTCAGGGGAAAACACATAAACACTCCCGGGCGGGATCAGCAGATCAAAAAATTCACCCGCTTCCACAGCTTGCGGTTCTGGTTTCGCTTCACCAAATAAATCCTCCATGCTCAGGTATTGGCGAAGCGAAAAGTGATTGATATGCACCTGATGCGCATGGTGCTGATCATTGTTAGCCACAACCCAGGCTCCAGGATGTGCCTGATCTCCGCGATAAGCCCGCCTCCACACCTGGACAGGTTGACCAGACTCGGTCATACGCTCCAGTCTCACTCCATCGCGGAATGCCACATGATGGCACAATACATGATTGATCCGGGCTATGATGGGGACAATATTATCGCTGTGCCCCCATCTTAATCCCGATTTATTGTGAACACTGATTTTCTCCGTGGCGAGCCATTCGACGCCTGAAGTTATTCCGTAGGCACCAGAATCGGATAGGGCGGCACACAATTTATTGCGGAAGACGGACCATTGGCGTCCTCTGGATGCCAGCCGGTTATTGTCGTGGGTTTCGCTGTAATGAACGAAGCATCCGACATTCAGACTCATTTTGTGTGAGTAGTTCGGATATTCGGCAATCTGGTGATGGGATTCATTCTGGAAGAGTTCTGAGTATGCCCAGTGCATCCCCCCTTCCTGCAGGAGAGCCTGAGTATCCTCCAGAGCCCCCCCCCAGGCCTTCCAGAAAAAAAAGAGCGTGGGGGAAATCCATACGGACGCGGGTGGTGACATAGCGCCATATGTGGGTGGGCACCTGGTAGCCAGCATCACAACGAAACCCATCCACTCCCCGGCGGCACCAGGTCAGAAATGCCTCAGTCAGAGCATAGGTTTGTTCCCGCATGCGATGATTGAGAGCCACCAGATCCTCCCATACTGTTCCCCAGGCACCTGGACTCACAAAGGAACCATCAGCCCGGCGATGAAAAAACTCGGGATGGTTTTCAAATAACTGACTTCCCCATCCGGTATGGTTTATGACCAGGTCAATGATGATGCGGCCTCCGCGCTGGTGCACAGCGGATACCAGTTCCTCGAATTGCTCCAGCCCAGTCGCCCCACGGTCAAACTCCACCTGGGCAGGATCCAGATCCACCAGACTTGTTGCCGCGTAGGGGCTGCCCATCCGCCCCAGGCGCGTGTCCGTGTAGGGAACCGGATTCACCGGCATCAGATGCACGATGCGACATCCCAGAGTCCCCATGATGTGAGGAAGTTCACGAACCAGTTCCCGGAATGTTCCCGATCTGGGTTGCACCCACAAATCGTTCTGCTCCAGCTGGCGCCACTCGCTTTCCTGAGACGCCAATCGACGGACTTCCAATGATCTGCCAGCGTCCATCAGCCGTGGCCAGGCACAATACATCGTATTGCCACGACGCCAGGTATTCGAGTGCACATGGAGCGTGAGATTGGGTCCATCCGGCCAGTGCTGATTCTGATCATGGTCCACAATATAAGGCTTAGCCCAGAAGTACCCCTTGCCACCCGGCATGACTTCGAAAGCCCATTGACGCATCCGGTCCCCTTCGCAGGTCACTTCTGATACCAGTTCCATGGGATAATCCCTCCATATCCCGGAATTCTCCCGATATTCTCCCTCATAGGCATCGAGGATTTGGCGGTCCATCACCCGCCCCATCAATAAATTGGTGCGCAGGTATGCCTCGCAGTTCCCTCCTCCAACGGTATCTGTTCTGGTCAGAATGACGCGGACCGGATCACCAACATAACCCAACGCCGGGCCATCCAGTCTGAAGGCCATGCCATACTTCTGAGGATTGCAGTATTCCATTTCAATGGGGTATAGCGACACCGTCCCTCTCTTACAATAGTGAAGCACAATTTTTAATCCTGAAATCAGTCAGGCCGTTGAACGGGCCCCAATTTGTCCGGAGGATTCTCATGGTTCTGAAACATTCCAGCATCCCATCCCGCCTTGCTGAAAACGGACTTGTGATTTGATGGTCATTGCCAATAGGATAGGCAGGGTATTTCCGGGACAGGTGACATGGGTGACATTGATTTGATTGGCACAATCTCTCCCTGGCATGGTCATTCCTGCCAGCAGCACAAAAAACTGTATTATGAAATACCCCGATCCCGCCGATCAGTTCTGCCAGGTCGGTGCCATATGAAACCGCCCGACAATCCGGAATTTTGGGATGGGATCCGTTTACCTATCCCCGAATGACCCCAATGATGGTCATGAGAATAACACAAAATCATCTGGTCAATCCTGTGGAGAATGTCTCAGGAACACGCCGGATTCACCTTATGATTGCAGGTCGAATTGTGATCATGGCAAGGCTGTTTCTTTGGATGTCCTGGGAGGTGGCTGCCCTCGAATTGTCTTCCAACCAAACCCCTTTCAAAATAGGAGGAAATGCAGCAGGCAATTCCGTCGGATTCTGGTTGCATACGACTCCCAATCTTGCGGGCGAGTCCTTGTTTTATTTTGGGGATTTTGAATTCCAATGTGAGTTGCAGATCCACTCAGCCAGGGATGGAGTGAGTGTCATTCTGAAGAAGCAGGACAATATCTTCGCTCAATCCACCCTCCCGTTCATCAACATGATTCCTGGTTGGAAGCATGTTCTCTTCCATTTTGATAGCCGGGGGATTCATTTCTGGCTGAATGGCAAGCCGGTTCCAGAGGACATCGCGCCATCGAGCATTCTGAAATCCGACTGGATGCCCCTCATTGAGCTGGAGAGAAGGTGCGAAATCCAGAACTGGCCAGCCAAATCAAAAAACTCACCGAGCGGAACATATCCCATTGTCCGCAATCTCACGATCTTTGGAGGACGACCAAATCAGGACAATTTTGAGGACTTTCTCTTCGATGATAAAATGCACAGTGGGAAATCCGGACTGTTTCCGGCTCCCCCAATCCACCACATGTCACAGAAAAAATCCACTGGCCAGCCCCAACAGAATTTCCCGGCGCTGCCTGAATCCATCGGGGATTTAAGCGGTGGATTGCATCTCCTGCAGCTGAATACTTCGAGTCCGGTGGAAGGCACCGCACGGATTTCCATTCTGAAGGAGGGCATGCCGCTGCGCCATGTTGACTGTGAGTTGCCGGGAAACCCAATCATACCTGTCGTGGCTGCCAATGGGAAGTATGACATTCATATACGATTGGATTCCTATGGTGCTTTGATTGAAAACCTGGAGTTGGATCTGAGCACCCGGACAGAAAGGAATATCGAACTGGTTCCGGGATACTCGGTTGAAATTGATATATTGTCTCCATTCGCCTCGGATCACACTCATTGGTATGCGGAGGTGTATCGGAAAAATGCAAGTCAGATCAAAGGAAGGCTTTTGAGTGACGCGGGCAAGAAATTCAACATTTCGTGGATTCCCGATAAGGACTATGTGATTCAGATTCACGGTGTGGATTCGGTGAAATCTCTGGATGTGAGCCAATTCAGTCAATCCAACAGTCCGAATTCTCAATCCAGGTTGACGGGTTCGGTTGCACTGGAGACATTCAATCGATCCGCCCCGTATCCGATCCATGAATTCGGGACCTCACGGATTGGGCAGAAATTGAATAAGGCACGGCCGTTGAGTTTGCAACAATTCGGCCAACACCTGCTGATTGGATCCCCATCAACCGGACTTCTCAGCCTGGACCTGAAAGAAAAAATCATTTATCCGGTTCCGTCTGCCAAAGACCTCAAAATATTCTGCATCCACCAGCATTCGGAAACCCAGGTTTTTATCGGGACAGACAGCGGAATTCTTCAGCTTCATATCACAGATCTGGGGGAGATCATCACCGAATCAGATAAGGATTTCTCACTGTTTTCGGGCACCAGGATCAATTCGATTCTCACGGATGAGTTCAATACCATCTGGATTGGCACCGATATCGGCCTTTATTACCGGAAGCATGGAAGTGAATACTGGAATGAAGTCTTGTTCGGGGATAAATCCTCGCCGGCAAGAAATCTGAAAAATCCAACGAGTGGACTCATGACCGGCATATCGGATGGCCTGGGTCCATTCATTGTCAGGATTCCGGAAAATCCCACACAAATCATGAATCCAGTCCTGATGACTGACCTCATGGTGAGTTCTCCAACCTCAGTGGAATTCCTGAGGAATACTCACATCATCAACGATTTCCATTATGACCCGCATTCGGATAAATATTGGGTGGCCCTGCATGAGCGCCTCCTGGAAATGGATCTCATCGGGGCGCAAAAAACCATACTATTCGAGCCCATTCAACAGATTAAATCATCCCCATCCGACAACAGTATCATTTTCAGTGGCCCCAAGCGGATGGTGTCCTACAAGAATCAGGCTTACCACCAGATGATTGAATCCCGTGACAATGATTCATTTAATAGATTCAGCGGGAACTTCACCATGATCAACCCGGATACCCTGGTGGTTCTATGTGGTGGCGGGCTCTACACCATGACCAGCAGCCCCATGCATGCTCTGCACCAAATCCCGGATGATTGCCCTGCCGGATCCATCCAACTCATATCAGCCGGCATCGGGGACGAAGTTTATATTGCCTGCCAGGAATCCAATAGCATCTTTCTTTTCGATGGAATGGAGACTGTGGATATCACCCCAGTATCCACAGAATTCCAGAACCTTTTAAGTTCGGGAATTCTGGATATTCATTATCTGCAGGAGAAAAACATGCTGGTTGTGGCAGCAGAGTCTGGATTACTGACTTACTCTCCGGAATCCACCTCCAATCCCTGGGCTGTTCCAGTGATGGCTTTGCCAGAAACCATCCCCAGCCTGCTCCACGCTCAATTCATGCCTGACAGGAGTCTGGTGGTTCAGACATCCCTGAACACCTGGCAACACGCGACAATTCATTCCACGGACTCCCCCATTGAATGGGCCCCTATCAACCTGCCTCCATTCTCTGAAAAAATCACTGGAATGCTCCGCATTCAGGATGCCAATCTTGAGGTTCTGGCAACAGATCACGGCTTTTATCACCGCCCGCTGGACACCCAGCAGAACTGGATCTCAGTAACCCTCAGGGATCGAAGCAACTTCTCATTTGGCGTGCATGGCATCCTTCCCCAGTCTGATAAAAAATCCCGCCTGGTCTGGGTTGCCACAACCATGGGGCTATATTCAATGGATGTGAATTCAAAGCTTCCCAAATCGCTTGTCCCGGCCAAGATCATCACGCCGGAAATCACAAGTATGAATCTGCTCGCGAATGGATCCTTGGTATTGTGGTCAAAAAGTTCTGGTGTCACTCTCTTCAATCCATTTGAGAACATCTACCTGACTGGTGATCAGAATCACCCACTCCATCTTCAGGATGGGATCAGTCATTACAAAAGCATAACCACCCGCCAAGGCAATATCTGGGTGACAACCGATCGCGGACTCTATTTCTCAAAAATCCCCAACTCATCACTCCCCATACCGAATATTACTTATATTCCTCGGGACCCATCCAACCATTCAACCCCTCGTCTCAATTTATATAAGCAATCCAAATTGAAGATTTCAGATTCTGATCCAGGAAGCCTCATCCTGAGGAAATCCGATGCCTCGACCCCGTCGGAGTGGAAAACCAAATTCAAAATCGCACCCAACTCACAATGGATCGAGGCCCCGGAATTTCTGCAATCCAGCGAAATAAAAAATCTGCTCTCCAATTTCAAGAGATTCCGAAGTGAGTTTCATTTCCTTCGATACGATCCGTATTTGAATATGTCTCCGACCGTTGCGATTGAAACCTGGCTTCACCAGAGCCTGTGGTCCAGACCTTGGATGAAGACTCTGGTGGTTGCACTCTGATCATGAGCTTCGCCATATCCGGCTGGTCGTGGAATTCAAGTCATCAGAAAAAACTCGCCCTCAAAGAGCAGAGAACCCGCAGCATGACTGCACTGAGAAAAACCAATCTCCAATTGCGCGAGGCCATCAATAACCTCGAGGCGGCTCAGACTTCCAAGGACCGGTTCCTGGCCTGTATGAGCCATGAAATACGCACCCCCATGAATGGCATCCTCGGCATGACTGAACTCAATGCTGGAAAGTGGTTTGAACCCGGAACAGAGGGATTACGGAAAAGCCATTCAAACCTGCGCTCAGAGCCTGCTCACCATTATCAATGACATACTCGATATTTCAAAAATAGAAGCGGGCAAGGTTGAATTGGAGAATGTCGTATTCAACCTCCGCCAGATAATAGGGGAAACAGCCAGCCTCTACAAAGCGGTGACCAGGACCAAAAGCCTCCACCTCAACATGATGCTGGACGAGGACCTGCCTGACTTTGTCAAAGGCGATCCAGTCCGTATTAAGCAGGTGCTCAATAACTTTTTGAACAATGCCATCAAGTTCACAGATCTGGGATTTGTGGAACTGTCCGCCCGGCATCTTTCCAGCTCAGCGGATCAGACCCGGATCATGTTGAGTGTGACTGACTCGGGTATAGGTATCCCGGAGGATAAGTTGGAAAGCATTTTCGAGTCCTTCTCACAAGTGGATGCATCCACGACCAGGAAGTACGGCGGGACCGGCCTGGGACTCTCAATCTGCCGGAAACTGGCTGAGTTGATGAATGGCGAAATCCGGGTGGATTCAACACTGGGCTCAGGATCCACTTTTTCGCTCATTGTACGCTTTGACCTGCCAAAGCCGGAAGAAATTCCGTCCGATCAGGAGGACTCCGCCTCAGGACTTATTGTGGATGGTCCATCCAAGCAGCTTGCTCTGGAAATTGCTGAAGCTCAGAAAGTCGATAACTCCGCGGAGAAAAGGTATTCCCAGGAGGAGGATTTTGATCTGATCTTTGATACCCCGATCACTCCCATGGGGGAACAGGTGCTGATTGTTGAAGACAACCGCATCAACCAGAGACTTCTTCTCAAATTCCTCTCCAAGTTGAATCTCAATGCGGTGGTCGCCCAGAATGGGGTGGAGGCTGTCGAATTTTATGGCAAGCACCCGTTTCCAGTCATTCTGATGGACTGCCAGATGCCCATCATGGATGGGTATACCGCCACGGGGGAAATACTGAAACTGGCCGCCCAAATGGGCCATCAACCTGTGATCATAGCGCTCACGGCGAATGCGATGCCATCGGATCGGCAGAAATGCCTTAATGCAGGCATGCACGATTACCTGCCCAAACCCATCACGCTGGCCAG
>JAJOIW010000230.1 GCA_021209225.1 Verrucomicrobiota bacterium | reverse complement strand
CGTCCTGTTCGGGATAGATCCGGAATGGATCTGGGAACAATGGATGATTTGTCTCTCCGGAAAAAAACATGAGGTTGGAGGTCCTATGGTGGCGCCGCACAGTGTCTACTCTGTGGTTCCTGGTCTCCTGAAGCGTATGGGCGAATGGATTCCATCGAGGCACCCTTCGAGATGTGTGAGTCTGCACCTCAGCGAATCCAGGGAGGAATTCGATTATTTTGCCAGTAAATCGGGTGCGATGTGGGATTGGCTCTCGATGTGTGCGAAGTCTGCGGTTGAGCCATTGGGTGCCACTCCGTTTGAGCATCTGGTGAACTGTGGAATCCCTCTGCGGCAGGTGCTCATGGTCCATGGGAATTTTCTTCTGGAATCTGAGCTGAAACTTATAGCCAGTGAAGGGGGCGCATTGGTTCATTGCCCGCGCAGTCATGAATTTTTTGCACATGACACGCATCCGGTCGGTAATTGGGAGCGGTATGGGGTCATGTGGGGATTGGGCACGGATAGTCTGGCTACGGTCTTGTGCCATCCCAGGGAAGGCCGGTCCGATGAATTGGATTTATTGGCTGAGGTCCGGGCACTCAAGCGGGTTGTTCCCGGGCTTTCATGGGAGCGCCTCATGGCTGTGGTCACAAGCGGAGCGGCCACTCTCCTCGGCGTGTCCAGCACGACCGGGACACTGGCAGGGGAGAAGCGTGCGGATTTCAACTTTATGCCGCTGCCACCGGGGGACTTCGGGATCGGGCCAGTCCGAGGCGCTCTGCGAAGCGATTTTCCATTTGGGAGGCAGTGGTAAAATACGGCATTTTATAGAAGGAAATGAGCATCTGCATTGATTTCTTGTCGGCCTGACCGCCGGTGATATGATGGATTCCGTGAAACACTGGTATCGATTAATATGTGTGATCCTGGCGCTCCAGACCTCCATGACGTTTGGACAGGAAGATGGATGGTTTTCTCTTTTTGATGGGGAGACATTGAACGGATGGAAGCAAAGCACTGAGGGAACATCCTTCTCCGTGGTTGATGGAGCGATTGTGGCCAAGGGGGCCCCGAAAGGACACCTTTATTATGATGGAGACGTGCAGCAGCACAACTTCCGCAACTTTGAACTGAAGCTTCAGGTCAAACCATGCCCGGTGCCAATGGGGGCGTGTACTTTCACACCGCATACCAACCAGACGGGTGGCCGGCTCAAGGATTTGAAGCCCAGGTGAATGCCACTCACGGGGACTGGAAAAAGAGCGGAGGACTGTATAATGTCGCCGATGTCCGCAAGTCCGTGGTTCCCGATAACGAATGGTGGACTTACCACATCAAAGTCCAAGGCAACCATGTGGTCATGAAGATGAACGACGAAGTGACCACTGACTGGACTCAGCCAGCAGGATTTTTCCTCAGAGGCCAGCCAGGGCGTATGATAGGATCCGGGACCATTGCCCTCCAGGCGCACGACCCCAACAGCATCGTCTATTTCAAGAATATTCAAATCAAACCCCTCCCCGACCAGTGGGTTTCCCTTTTTGATGGCAAATCTCTGGACGGATGGAAATCCAGTGAAGAGGGTGAATCTTTCACTATCGTGGATGGAGCCATCATGGCCAAAGGTGCCCCCAAAGGGCATCTCTATTACGCCGGGAATTACATGATGAACAATTTCAAAAATTTCGAGTTCAAGGTCGATGTCCTCACCCGCAAGGGAGCTAATGGAGGAGTGTATTTCCACACCGAATACCAGAAGGATGGATGGCCCGAAAAAGGATTTGAGGCTCAGGTCAATGCCACTCAGGGGGATTGGAAAAAAGGTGGATCTCTTTACAATGTGGTCAATGTCCGCAAGGCGCCTGTTGGGGATGATGAATGGTGGACCTACCATATCACCGTCAAGGACAATCGGGTGGTGCTCAAAGTGGATGGAGAAACCACGGTCGATTGGACCCAACCAGATGGCTTCCACCTGGAGGACATGCCGGGACGGAAACTGGGATCCGGCACATTCGCCTTCCAGGCCCATGACCCGGGAAGTGTCTGCTTGTTCAAAAATATTCAGATCAAAGTCACCGACTGACCTGACTCCGGAAGTTGCGTTCTCATTTGCCGAGCGGCCCCCGATAGGGGTCGCTTTTTGTTTGCCTGCCTGCCACGGGAGATTCCGGGGAAAATATTTGAAACAGAATCTTTTTGAGATGGTCATGATAGCTGATGCCGTGACATAAACGGTGAGCAGCATTTTTAATTTTATGAGGATGAAAACTGAATCAAGTCGTGTGATTGGGGTGATGATCTATCTGGTCGTGATCGGGTTGATATTGCAGCCGCAGTGGACTCCGGCCCAGGAGCAAAGTCTGCCACTGCCATTGGATCCCAGGATTGACAAGGGGCAATTTGAGAATGGGGTGCAGTACATGATCCGCAGGAACAGCCGTCCGGAAAACCGCATGGAATTGAGACTGGTCGTCAATACCGGATCCATTCAGGAGGATGAGGACCAGCTCGGTCTCGCTCACTTCATCGAGCACATGGCCTTCAATGGGACCCGTCACTTTAAAAAAAATGAACTGGTGGACTTTTTGGAATCGATCGGGCTGCGATTCGGGCCGGATTTGAATGCCTACACCAGTTTTGAGGAAACTGTCTACATGCTTCAGGTGCCCCTGGATGATGCGGAAGTGGTGGAGAAGTCCTTTTTAGTGCTCCAGGACTGGGCCGTCGGTATTGAATTTGATCCTGAGGAACTGGAGAAAGAACGGGGCGTCATTGTGGAGGAATGGCGTCTGGGGCAGGGAGCTGAGAAGCGCATTCAGGACAAGCAATTGCCATTGATTTTCCATAATTCGCGTTATGCGGAACGTTTGCCCATTGGGGATATGGATATTGTCCGGAAGGCTCCACGGGAAGTCTTTTTGCGCTATTACCATGATTGGTATCGCCCGGATCGCATGTCTGTCGTCGCGGTTGGCGATTTTGAGCCAGATGCCATCAAGGCGCTGATTGAAAAATATTTTAGGGGATTAAAAAATCCTGAGATTCGTCGACCTGATCCATCCAATGAAGTGCCGGATCACGCTGAGACACTTTTCTCGATTGAGACCGACAAGGAGCTGCAATACACCCAGATTGGAATTGCGCGGAAAATGGATCCCCGGCCGCAGGACACTCAGGTTGATTACCGTCGTTCCATCGTGGAATCGCTCTTTTTTCAGATTCTGAATCAGCGACTGGGTGAGAGGCTTCAGGAGGCGAATCCTCCCTACTTATATGCCGGGGCTGGAATGGGATCGATTGTGCGTTCCAAGGAACTGGTTCAACTGACCTCAGTAGTGCGCGAAGGTCTTTTCCAGGAAGGGCTTCAGACATTGATGCTGGAATGGAAGCGATTGCAGCGCGATGGTGTGACCGGTTCCGAACTGGATCGCGCCAAGGCCGGAACCTTGCGCAGCTTTGAAGTGGCCTATCACGAGCGCGATAAAAGTGAGTCCTCTACCTATGCGGATGAATATGTCCGTCATCTTCTGGAGAGAGAGGCAGTGCCGGGAATTGAAAAAGAATATGAACTCATTCAGCAAATCCTCCCATCTATTGGGCTCGCGGAAGTCAATGCGGTGTCCCAATCCATGAATTCCTCTGAGAACCGCGTCATTTTATTCACGGCACCGGAAAAGGCAGGATTGACCATTCCCACATCGGAGGAGATTCTGAAGATTGTTGAATTGGCGGAGGCTGCTGAGATTGAATCCTATCAGGATGGGGCCACGGATCGTCCGTTACTGGCTGAATTACCCAATCCCGGATCCATTGTCCGCAAAAATCATTTTGAGAAAGTGGATGTTCAGGAGTGGATTTTATCCAATCAGGTGAGGGTCCTGTTAAAGAAGACAGACTTCAAGAATGATCAGGTGCTGCTCAGGGGCTCGAGTCCCGGAGGGTTCAGTCTGGTTGAGGATGTGGACTATATTGTGGCATCCAGCGCGGATGAGCTGATTTCCCAGGGCGGTGTGGGGGACTTTAATTCCGTCGATTTAGGCAAAAAGCTGGCGGACAAATATGCGTCAGCCAGTGTTGCCATAGGCAATTATTCGGAAGGCATCACCGGATTTGCCGCTCCTCAGGACCTGGAGGTCATGTTTCAGTTATTGTATCTGCGTCTGCAGCATCCACGGCGGGATGAGGAGGTATTCCAGTCCTACAAAACCCGCGTCTCGGACATGATCCTCAATCGGAAAAATAATCCGGGGTATGTATTTTCCCAAGCGGTGGAAAGCGCCCTGTATGGGGACCATCCACGCCATCAGCCTGTCGACGAAAAATGGATTGAAGCCCTGGATCTCGATCGGTCAATGGAATATTACCGGGAGAGGTTCTCCACAATTTCCGATTTCACGATATGTATCGTCGGGGCATTTGATTGGGACGAAATGGAATCTCTGGTGACCAGATACCTGGCCAGCCTGCCCGGAAGCGATCGGAAAGAGGAACCTGTGTTCCGTCAGGATGATCCCAAGTCCGGCAGGGTCAGCGTCATGGTGAACAAAGGCCTCGAAGACAAGGCACAGATTCAGATTCTGATGCATGGAGAAACTGAATGGCGCGACGAGGATCGCTATCCATTGCGCGCCGCTGTCGATATCCTCAAAATCCGACTGCGGGAAGTCCTGCGCGAAGACGAGGGTGGGGTCTATGGAGTCAATGCTTTCGGAAACATCGACCGGATCCCGAAAGGCACATTCTCAGTGGGAATTTCCTTTGGCTGCAAACCAGATAAAGCGGAGCGACTGATTGAATTGGCACTGGATGAGGTCAGGAAGCTCAAGTCTCAACCCGCTTCGCAGGTTAATATTGACAAGGTGAAGGAAACTCATCTGCGCGGGCACGAAGCCAGTCTCAAAGAGAATTCCTATTGGATCAACAACCTCCTGTTCAGGGCCACCAATGAGTTGAGCCTGGATGAAATCGTCGATTTCCCCGCCAAACCCGAGTCCTTAACTGCGGAAATTGTCCGTGCTGCGGCCAATCACTACTTCAACATGGATAATATGCTGATCGCTCAACTCCATCCGGAGAACGAAAAACCCGAAGCCCAGTGAGATCCTCACCTGGCTCCGGGCCATTTTATCAATGCTTCCGGGAGCGTTTTTATTTATCGTAATGATCGAGTGAGCGAATCCAGATATTGCGGAACCGGACTGGGTTTCCGTGGTCCTGCAGGTGGATTGCCCCGGTTGGGGCAGACTGTTTGCCATAGGTGGGGACGTTCCGATGGCTCACATAACCCAGGAATTCCTGGCGATGGTGCAGCAGGACACCATTGTGAATCACCGTCACATTGGCTTTTTTGGTTAATTTATTATTTTCATCCCACTGTGGGGCTTCAAAGATGATGTCATAGGTCTGCCACTGTCCCGGCTTTCTCGAAGCGTTGACTCTTGGGGGAAACTGACCATACATTGATCCCGCCTGGCCATCGGGGTAAGTCGGGTTGTCATAGCTGTCCAGGACCTGGATTTCAAATTTGCCGAAGATGATGACGCCGCTGTTGCCACGACCTTGAGAATTGCCGGAAACCTCTTCTGGTGAAGCGAACTCGAGGTGCAGTTGGAAATCTCCGAATTCATCCCGTGTCCGGATTCCCCCGGTTCGGGATACTTCCATGTAACCGTCCCGGACTTTCCACCCGGCAGGTTGTCCATTTTCTCCCACCCACTGACTCAGGTCTGAACCATCGAAAAGAACCTTGGCGTCACTTGGAGCCGGTGCCATATCGCTGAATGCCTTGCCCGGTTCCACAATGTTTGGCTGCGGCCTCTCTCCATCATGGACTTTCCACTTTTGTCCGGGTATGATGGGGGTGTCACTGTAGCCGATTTTTGGCGCGGTGTTTTGGCTCACAGCTGTTTGTGCAAGAACCGCTCCTGCAACTAAGATCATGGTTCTGTTCAACTTCATAGTCCTTTTAGTCTATTTCGGGGTGTATGCTGATTCTGCATCCATCGGGGAGAATATGCAAGTAACGGGCAAAATTATCTGCATTTCTATTCCCGGCCTGACTCACTGTGCTTCGAAATGCCCATTGACACACCCCCCCTCCCTTCCTATGTTGGCGTGGAAATGAGATCAGTCAGACACATGAAATTTTTGAAAAAGCACAATCAATCCTCTGGATTCACCCTGATCGAGCTACTCGTAGTGATTGCGATCATCGCGATACTTGCCTCGATGATCCTCCCAGCACTGAACCGCGCCAAGTCAAAAGCTCAAGGCATCAAGTGCATGAACAACAGCAAGCAGATTGCCCTCGCATGCAAGCTTTATTCTGATGACAACGAGGATATGGTTGTCGACTCTTACCAATGGATTCGGGGCAGTGTGAATTTTGCCACTGGCAATGCCAATAACTATGATCTGAACACCCTCAGGAATAATCAGATCGCCCGGTATATGCCCCAGGTGGAAATCTACCGCTGCCCCTCCGATTTCACCACTGTGCGCAATAACCGTGGCGAAACCGTCAACAGAATCCGCAGCATCTCCATGAGTCAGGCCTTCATCAATCCGGATTTAAGCGGCACCCGCCAGCCAGACTGGTTGAACAATGGCGGCCGCGCTGGTCAGATGTATGCCTGGTTCAATTTGTGGTCGAATATCAAAATGCCATCCCGGGTTTTCCTGACTCTGGATGAACATGCCGACAGTATCAATGATGCCGCTTTCGCTGTGAATTGCGCTCTGACTGGGATCCGCGCGCGCATTATCGATTACCCTGCCGGCTACCATAACCAGGCTTGCGGATTCAGTTTCGCGGATGGCCATGCTGATCTTCACCGCTGGAGAGATGGGCGCACCACGCCTAAAGCGACCTTCCGCAATTCCATGGCTCTCAACGTCGCCTCTCCAAACAATCAGGATGTATTCTGGATGCAGCAAAACACTTCTTATCTTTCTGGTAAATAATTCACCTATTGCCCAGGCGTTGGAAATAATTTTAAAATTAGCGGCACATCCTGTTGACAGGGTGTGCCGCTTATGGTTTTATTGGCGGTCCAAATTGACATTAATGCACGCGGTATTTGAAATAGGTGGAAGACAGCATCGGGTAACCGAGGGTGATGTAATTGAGGTGAATCGTCTGGCGTCCGACGCAGGACAATCTGTGACATTCGACAAGGTGTTTCTGGTACACGGTGAAGGCACTGTCGCAGTTGGGACACCCACCCTGGATGGTGCTCAGGTCCAGGCGGAAATCGTCGAACACAAACGCGGACCCAAAGTCATTTCATTCAAAATGCGCCGCCGCAAAGGCTACCGCAAGAAAACCGGTCACCGCCAGGAGCTCTCTGTGATCCGTATCAATAAGATCTCGCAGGGCTGATTTCCATCAATCAGGAGCATCTGACCATTTAATCATTCTCTAATCAAAGGATTCATTCATGGCACATAAAAAAGGACAAGGAAGTTCCCGCAACGGACGCGATAGTCACTCCAAGAGACTGGGCGTCAAGCGATTTGGCGGGCAGGAAGTGAATGCTGGCACTATCATTATCCGTCAGCGTGGTTCCCGATTCCATGCAGGAGACAATGTTGGGATCGGTCGTGACTGGACACTTTTCAGTTTGATAGACGGGCGGGTTGAATTCAACAAAGCCCGGCGTGAAGTCAGTGTTCGGGCAGAATCCCCATCCGGCAGTGCGTCGGCTTAATTGATTTCATCTTCGGTGATTTCAGGCGAGGCTCAAGGTCTCGCCTTTTTGTTTTGAAAAGTGATGATGAGACGGACTCATCGATGGCGAGGACAATATTTCAGCAGCAGTTATGGCAATGTTTATCGATGATATCGTGGTGCATGTGAAGGCAGGTAATGGTGGGGCTGGATGCGTTGCTTTTCACCGCGAAGCCTTCCGGCCCAAGGGGGGGGCCGAGTGGCGGCAATGGTGGACGTGGTGGGAGCGTTGTGCTGGAAGCAACAGATGACCTCAACAGCTTGGTGCAGCAGTTTTACCAACCTTGGATCGTCGCCAAAAAATGGCCTTCCCGGCAAAGGGAAAAAAATGGAGGGTCGGTCCGGCAAAGATCTCGTTGTCATGGTTCCATGCGGAACCCGTGTCTGGCGCATCGAAAAACGAACCGTCCTTTCTGATGCCAAAGCCCCGCCAGATGCCGCATTATCTCAGGAATCCCCCAACCAACCGCTGGCGGAGACTGACTTCGCGAATGTTGGAATGCAGGAGGATGCATTCCCCATCTCCGGGGAATCGGAGGATTCTGACTCAGTGACTGAAACCGATGACGGGGAGAGTGAATCTGATTATGACGACATCGATGAGGATGACTACGGGGATGATGAACCCGTAGGGGATGAGGAAAATGATGGGGACGAGGAAAATGATGGGGACGAGGAAATGATGAATCAAGCGGGGAGCTGACCGAGGAGGAAGTGGCCCTGGTCCGTGAAATTGGAGGGAGAGGCGCGGTGGTGCGCCAACTCGACAGGGGGGGCTTGAGGGCCATAGAAATCAACCTGGAGGAATTGCCTGAGGAGGACGAGGACCTCAAGAAATCGAGGTTTGAGAAAGTCGAGGTTTTTGAGATAGATATGCTGGTACCGGGGCAACGCCACATATTGTGCAAAGGTGGGCGTGGGGGATTGGGCAACAAGAATTTTGCTTCAGCCAAGCGGCAGGCGCCAAAATTTGCCCAACCGGGTGAGGAGGGCGAGGAGGGAGATTTCCGCTTTGAGTTGATGTTGATTGCTGATGTTGGGCTTGTGGGATTTCCCAACGCGGGCAAGAGTACCTTGTTATCCGCTGTTTCCGCAGCAACACCGAAGATTGCGGATTATCCCTTCACGACGCTCAGCCCGAATGTCGGTGTGGTGGATTACCCGGATTTCGAGAGGATCACAGTATGCGATATTCCCGGACTCATTGAAGGAGCCCATAAAAATGTCGGACTGGGGCATGAGTTTTTGCGCCACATCCAAAGGTGCCGGGTTCTGGCGATCATTGTCGATATGGCTGGCATTGATGGAAGATTGCCTTGGGAGGATTACGAGCATCTCATCCAGGAACTATCACTATACGACGGGCACCTCCTGGAGAAAAAACAGATATTGATTGCCAATAAAATGGATGAACCGGCCGCCAGGGAAAATCTGCCTGCCTTCCACCAACACCTCGGAATCTCCCCGGATATCGAAATCGCCGCCGCCTACGACCTGGGACTGGCAGAACTTAAGGAATTGCTTCGTTTAAAAGTGAAAACCTGCGAAGCTGACCAATAGACTTTTAAAAAAGAAACGAGATATGCTCAGAGCTGGAATTGTAGGGCTTCCGAATGTTGGAAAGTCCACTTTGTTTAACGCCGTCACCCGCACCCGCAAGGCTGCTTCGGGCAATTTCCCATTCTGCACCATTGACCCCAATGTCGGGATTGTCAACGTGCCGGATGATCGCCTGGCAAAGCTTTCGGAAATCGCAAAAACCAACGTCATTATTCCGGCTGCCATAGAATTTGTCGACATAGCTGGCCTGGTCAAAGGAGCTGCGGAAGGCGAGGGATTAGGTAACAAATTCCTGACCAACATCCGTGAAACAGATGCCATTATCCAAGTGGTCCGCTGCTTTGATGATGATGACATCCATCATGTCGATGGATCGGTCGATCCCATCCGCGATATCGAAACCATCAACACAGAATTGATCCTCGCAGACATGGAGAGTGCCTCCCGTCAGAATGAAAGACTGGCCAAGGAGGTCAAGCGGGGCAATAAAGATGCCATCCAGAACAGTGTCGTTCTCGAAAAACTCATCGCCCACATGGATTCAGGAAAGCCGGTATTCACCGCAGATCTGGATGAAACAGAGAGAGCCATCGCTCGCACATTTTTCCTGCTGACAGCCAAGCCGACCTTGTTTGCGGCCAATGTGCGCGAGGAGGATTTGAAGGATCCTGGCAGCAATGTGCACGTTCAAAAGGTCACAGCTTACGCCCGGGATCACCATGGATGTGAAACCGTGGTCATCAGCGCTCAGATTGAGAGCGACCTCGTCGACCTGTCCCCGCAGGAAGCTGCCGAATTTCTCGCCGAACTGGGTGTCCAGGAGTCCGGTGTCGGCAGCCTGATCAAAGCCGCTTACCATTTATTGGGCTTGAGAACGTATTTTACGGCTGGGGAGAAGGAAGTGCGCGCCTGGACCATTCATGAAGGCGATACGGCGCCTCAGGCGGCAGGAGTGATACATTCGGATTTTGAACGTGCTTTCATTAAAGCTGAAACGGTCAGTTATGATGACCTGATCAGCTGTGGTTCCGTGGCCGCGCCGCGAAAAGGGACTCTACCGAATTGAAGGCAAGGAATATATCGTAAAGGATGGGGATGTCATGCACTTTCGAACCAATGCATGATTGTTCGCTCCTGCGCAAAGATTTAAGAAAATGATCGATCAAAATACTTGCAATTTTCAGGTATTGCTTAAAAGATTCGGTCCAGTGAACCGGTAGGTACTGAGGGGTCTAGGATCTTGAGTGGCCGGTGGAATTGTTTGGGGATGCGAATTGTTCAATCGGGATTTGTTTTAGTCGAGTTGTTCGCTTCCGGAGATTCAGGAAAAATTATATTAAAATTATTAGCTGATGCAGCGGACCTTGTTTAGTGAATTACAGGTCTCATCGGAAATTAAAAGTGCCGTTGAGGGGATCGGGTTAGAGAAATGTTCATCGCTTCAGGCTGAGTGCATTCCATTGATTATGGAGGGAAAAGATGTGCTGGCCAAGTGTATATCCAATGCTGGTGTGGTGGATGCGTATGCAATACCCACTGTTGATTCAGTGGATACCAACATCAGTGAGATTCAATCTTTGGTACTCGTCAACGATCGGCAGCGGGCGTTGATTGTTGCTGAGGAGATGCGGCTTTACGCTGAGAAGAAGGTGGGTGTGTCCATCGGAAGCATATATACCGGGCAGCCTGGTTCAGTCCAGGATCGGGTGATCAAGTCCAAGCCCCATATTCTGGTGGCCCAACTCAAATCACTGGAATCTCTGATTGAGGATGAAAAGGTGGTCTTTGACGAATTGAAGCTGATAGTGGCTGATGAGTTGTCCGATCTGGCGAATTCGGGCTTGGAGGAAGCTATTGAGACGCTCCTGGAGTCGACAACTGAAGACACACAATTTGTGGCATTCACGCGGAGTGATTCTGAGATTGTGTTGAAGGTTGTGGAACAATTCACTGACGAATACATACAGGTATCCATTGAGCCAGCGATGGAGATTGAGAAGCCGATCATTGAGGAGGTCTATGAGGTCGGGCGGATCTGCAAGACTGAAGTTCTTCAACGTCTGCTGGATTTCTGCGATCTTCAATCGTCTGTATTATTTGTGAACTCGACAGTTTCGGCGCAATCGGTGCGCCGGGTTCTGGATTTGAAGGGCTACCGCACATCCTGTCTTACCTACAGCTCCACATCCGCTGAGAAGAATGATGCGATGGACTATTTCAATGCGGGAGATATTGATTTCCTGATTGTCACTGATCTCGGTGCTGTGGGGTTGGATCTGGAGGGAGTGCAGCAGGTCATCCAGTACGAGCTGAGTGACGAAGTGGACGACTTTGGAGATCGCGTTCTCCTTTGTGAGAAAAACATTTTATTAGTGGCACCGGAGGAAATCTCCCAGCTCGATATCATTGAAGAAGCCATTGGCCGATCCCTCAAGCGCTTCCAGGTCCCATTTATCGAGGGCTTGGGAACGAACGATGAGAATAGACTATTCGAAGCTGTTTCCACGCGGTTAGTCCGAAACGATTTCCGTCGGAGAGAAGCCATCATTCAGCGGCTTCTTCAGGTGGCTCCATCGACCATTGATGCGATGGGAGCCATCATGGACTATGCGCTGGAAGTTCAGGCAAAAACCCGCTCCGGTGAGGATGAGAGTCGGGGGGCCCGCAAACCCAGCCGTCCTGTGCAGAATGATTCTGCCTCAGGCGGGGGGGCAGCGGGATAATCGTCCGAGAAAGCAGGCGCCACCAGTTAAAAAGCCACGCCCTCAAGGTGGTCAGGCCATGACTCAGATATCGCTCAATGTTGGCTATCGGGACCAGATCAAACCGAATCATGTTGTGGGGGCGATCCTGGGGGAAACAGGACTGTCGGCTGAATGTGTTGGTATGATTGAGATCTTTGACAATAATGTTCTGGTGGAAATTGCCAAAGAACACAGCGATTTTGTTCTGGATCGCCTCAATCAAACGAATATCAATGGCATCCGCATCAAAGCTGAGTTAGCGCACGCAGGTCACATGAGCGGGGGGAAAAACTTCAAAGACCGTGGACGCGACCGCGACCGCGGGGGAAGTAATCGACGGGGTGGTGGCGGCTATCGTAAAGGGGGCAATCCCCAGTTTGAAAAACGCGGGGGAAATGATGGGAATTACTTTGATTAATATTTTCTGTTCGTGAGAAACTGAATCTCCCGGGTTCACCCGGGATTTTTTTTTATCAGTCGGAGCAGATCAGGAGAAATTATGGCAGTCACAGGCCAGGAAAACACAGTTATCAGTGCGCATGAATTATTGCTGCAGTTCAACGACTACAAGGTCCTGCAAGGGGCCACGGCGAGTTTTGGTGAGCGCGATAAAGTGGGCCTAGTCGGCCTCAATGGAACCGGTAAGTCCAGTTTTCTCAAGATACTGGCTGGGCAGATGAAACCGGATGGGGGTGAAATTCATGTGCGGCGTCGTCTTCGTACGCATTACCTTCCCCAGGATACGGATTTGGATCATTCACTGAATGTCCGGGAAAATATCCGGCGTGGAGCTGGAGAACTGCTCAACTGGTTGCGGGATTACGAAAGTGCGGATGGCTACAGCTCCCATCATGCCGAACTCGACCATCTGATTCAAAGCGTGGATGGCTGGAATCTGGATTACCGCATACGCCTGTTAGCGGATAACCTGCGAACTCCGGATCTGGATTCCTCGTGTGAAAATCTCAGTGGTGGTGAAAAACGTCGGGTCTGCCTGGCACGGGCCATTGTCGGACTCCCGGAGTTTCTGTTATTGGACGAGCCCACCAACCACCTTGACCCGGACTCGATAGAATGGTTGGCTGAATTTCTGCGGCAATACAAAGGTGGATTCCTGCTGGTCACTCACGACCGCTACTTTCTCGATCAAGTCTGCAATCGCATCCTGGAGCTGGCAACCGGAATCCTCCATGCCTACGAGGGCAATTATTCCACCTATATCCTGGCCAAGTCCGAACGACTGGCGATAGCTCAGAAAAATGAGGATAGCCGGCAGAACTTTTTAAGGCGTGAAGTGGAGTGGGTGCGGCGTGGTCCGAAAGCGAGAACAACCAAATCCAAGTCCCGACTCGATCGCTACGAGGAAGTCGCCTCCATGGCCGGCCCGGAACAGGACAAAGACGTCGAATTAGTTATCCCTCCCGCCCCCCCATTGGCAAATCGCATTGTGGAAATGCAGAATGTATCCGTATCCTTCGGCGACAGGTGCTTATTCAAAGAGTTCTCATTTGAATTCGAGCCAGGGACAAAAATTGGAATCACCGGCAGAAATGGTCTGGGAAAATCCACATTGCTGCGATTGATCACCGGATCCATTCAACCCACATCCGGGTCCGTATTTGTCGGAGACAAAACCCAAATCAACTACATTGATCAGAACCGCACCACATTAAATCCAGACAATACCATCCTGGAGGAAGTGGGCGAAGGGTCCGATTGGATTCAGTTCGGAGCCTCAAAAATGTCTGTGAGAGCCTACATGAAGCGGTTTCTTTTTGATGATTCCCGGATAGGTTCCCGGATCAGCCGTCTCTCGGGTGGCGAAAAAAGCCGTGTGGCTCTGGCCAAAACGCTGAAATCAGGAGGAAATTTCCTCATCCTCGACGAACCTACTAATGATCTGGATCTGGCGACACTCAGAATTCTTGAGCAGGGACTGGAAGAGTTTGATGGATGTGTTCTGGTGGTGAGTCATGACCGCTACTTTTTAAACCGCATCTGTGACGGGATTCTGGCTTTTGAAGGAGACGGGCATATCCACTACAGTGTGGGCAATCTCGATTATTATTACGAGAAGAGGAAAGAACGACTGAAGTCCCCAAAACCAGGGCCTTCCCCAGCGGCAGATGACGCGGAAATCACTCGAACCCGCTCCCCACAGACGGCTCCCGCAGGACGCAAGTTGACATACAAGGAAAAAAAGGAACTCGCGGAAATCGAAGATAAGGTGATGATGGCTGAACAGGTGGTCGAAGAATTGGAAGCCAAATTCGCCGATCCGGACTTTCATGAGAAATATGCCAGCCAGCTGGATAGCTTGAACTCCAATCTGCTGGAAGCCCGCCACAAGGTCTCACTCATATACCAACGCTGGGAGGAACTCGAACTTATCCGGCAATCTATTGACCAAATCCAGGGTTGAAGTTTCCTATTCTGCGGACTATCCTCAGAATCATGCACAAAACGGAATACATCAATCTTCAGCCCACCGAACTGGGGATAGTTCAAAGTTCGGCCATTTTATTAGCCGCCAAGATTTCCAACAGCAGCGTGTCCCCGGCCAATGAAGATGAAGTCATCTCCCATTGTGTCCACATGGCTGTCAAAATAGCCAAAAAGGTCGATGAAACCATCCATTCCGAAGGCGAAATGGGATAAGTCCTCCAGTCCCTGGCATGTGAATCATCCAATCCCTCATCAGACCCGCCTCACAGTTTATCATCAACCCAGGCCCGTGCCGCTCCGATATTTGAAAAAATCCTGAATTTCCAGGGCGACTTCAATTGTATCGAAAGCTCAATATACCTTTGGGCCAGGGCCGTTGCCTTTTGTGAATTCGCCACGATGGCCTGCTTCATTTGTGGCAGGCTGTGGCTGGCTCCAAAATCCAGTGCTGCAAAAATTAATAACTGCTTCTCTGAAATGTCTCCAATCTCAGCATCTGAAAAATCCGTAATCTGATAGCGCATTTTATCTGATCGCCCGTCATCATAAAATTCCTGGTTGATCGCAGCGATCTCCTCGTAAGAAACATCACCAGAAAATTTCCAATATATCCCTCTTTCTTCCCAGAATGTTTCGTGAGCCATCAGATTTTCTCCATTTTTGTCCGAAAACGACAGACCCCAAAACTCATTCCAAACTCCATCCGATGAAATATGAATGCCTTCACAATGTCACTAATATTGAATTCATTATCACAAGTTCCTGAACCAGGCAATTATATAATCTAATTATCCCGACTTTCCAGATGTTTGACGGGCATGAATGCCTTGATTTCATTGATTCCGATTTGATTGACCTCAAATCATAGGTCATTCCCGGGCCAATCGGCCTGGAGGAATGGTCCTATGAGGGCCGTTTTTTTCTGGACTGGACATTTAAATGATTGAGCCACTCTCAATTGACAATTTCAATGTATACAGATTGAAGGAATGGGTAAAGAATCACTTCACACAAATGAGGCGCGATGGGTTTTCTGGTATTAGGGGAGATATCTGTATATTGAAAGAATGTCTGGGACAATGGACGACTGGGTCTGGCTTCCGGTTTTTTCCTGCCGTCCTTATGGGCGTTTTATATGGGGGGTTGAGCTGAGATATTGTGAATATTGGGAACGACTTTGAGGGCGCGCAGTCCTGATGGGACAATTTTTGACCAGTTTTGAATGGCATTGACGAACCGAGTCGTCGACGATTTCGAAGCCGATGAGAGCCCGTCCCACTCTTTCACCGGAGTATTGGTAGGAGAAATAACAGATGTTGACTTTTGAATAGAAGCCTCTGAGGAAATCCGAGAGGGCACCGGCGCGTTCAGGAAATTCGACCTGGATGAAAACGGGTTGATGCATGAGATCGGGGTTCCAGGGGATCATGCGGAATTCAACTTCCGGTGATCCGGTGACATCCACATAGGCAATTCCGCTCTTTTCGAGATGGTTGTGCAGGTCGTGGAGCATGCCCACCTTGGCATCAAATCCGATCACGGGGTGAGCGTGGGAAGCATTATTTTTTCCGTATTGAAATTCGATGATATTGGCTTTGGAACGCACGATTTCCAGCACTTTGAAGAGAGTGCCAGGTTTCTCATCTATTGTGAACCGGTAATACGCTCTGGTGGCGGATCCGATGCCTGCATGGCGGACAATCCAGGCGAGCCGGGCAAAGTCCATGTTGGCACCGCACAAAATGGTCAGGCATTTTTTATTTTTGAATTTTTCATGGAATTTCAACCAGGCAGCGACTCCCATAGCCCCTGAAGTTTCCGGGATGACGCGGGTCTGTTCCCAGAGAAATTGAATTGCGGCGCAGACTTCCTCATTGGTGACGGTGACAAACTCATCGATGATTTGTTGGCAGATCTGGTGAGTCAATTTTCCAACTTCCCGCACGGCAGTGCCGTCACAGAATAAATCGACGTAATCCAATGGGATTGGCCCACCATGCTCAACGGCTTTGGCCATGGATGCCTGGTCTAATCCCTCCACTCCGATAATATGGATGCCCGGGAAGAATTTTTTGAGCCAGTATCCAACCCCGGATGCCATACCGCCACCTCCAATCTGCAGAAACACCACGTCAAAAGGACCACAACCGGAAAGAATAATCTCATCCGCAATGGTGCCCTGGCCGGCAATCACATCCAGGTCGTCGAAAGGATGAATCATAATGTGTCCCATCTGGCGGGCGCATAATTCAGCCGCTGCGGAAGACTCGTGAAATGAGTCGCCATGAAGGATGATTTCAACATTTTCCCCACCATGTTTTTGAACAGATTCTCTTTTTAAAGCGGGTGTCGGAACCGGCATATATATTTTGGCCTGGATTCCCAATCGGGATGCTCCCAGGGCAACGCCTTGTGCATGATTGCCCGCAGATGCTGCAATAACACCTTTTGCCTTCGCTTCAGCGCCCAGTTTGACCAGCTTGTTAAAGGCACCGCGCCATTTATAGGCGCGTATGGGAGACAGGTCTTCCCGCTTTATCCATAATTGGCCAGGCATGTGAAGACCATGAATGCATTCCAGTGGGGTTCGATCACCAATGCCATAGACCCGCTGTCTCGCCATCAGAATCTCATCAGTTAAATCCATCACCACGACATCATACAGTCACGGGCCATCCTGCCAACCATGATTCACAGGTCGCAGATGCCAGCGACTGCCCAGGTCAGGCCCGCCAGTCATTCCTCCAACATCCAACCGCAAGGATCAAATTATGAATGGGTTCTCTGTCCGTGCATTGAATCAGAAATAAGTGAGGCAAGGTTGACAGGAGTGGCCACCTGCAACCGTCTTTTTATTGCAGGTGGAGAGCACAGGTATTCATTCGATGCCTGCGGTTGAATTCTGGATTCCGGATCAGCCGTATTGCCACACAGCGAGGACGGGTTCTAATCCAGGAGTTACCGGTTGAGTTCCACTTTGCGGATCCAGATCGAAGCCTGTGCCAATGTGAGCTGAAACTTTCTTCTATGCTCCCGCAAAAGGAATGGGATATTCAAGCTCTGCACAAGATCGAAACCTGGATTGAGAATCTGATGGATGGACTCAAACGTGTGCTGGTTTTGAGTGGTCAGCCATTTTTCCTGGGGAGTATACTTCTGCAGCCAGGTGTAAGGGGATGTGAGGATGAGCTGGGCTCCGGGCTGTGCCAGATTCTCGAGTGAAACAAGAAACTTTTCCGGGTCGGGCAGGCGATCAATGAGATTCCCGGCAAAGATCGTATCGAATTTCCCGATGTTGGATCGCAGTTGGGTGGCATCGCCCTGTTCGAAACGGATTTTTGATCGATCGATATCCGATGGAATGTGAGCACTGGTTCTCCGGGTTATCTGCCCCTCCACCGGGATATCAAATTCGACATGGCCCAGTTTTTGCAGTTTTTGAGCGGCATCTATGAATGCCTGGGAAAAGTCGATACCGATGACTTCATCATGATATTTGGCTAATTCAAAGGTGGATGCGCCCACGGCACATCCGAGATCCAGCGCCCGCGATGGTTTTCCAGGCTGGGGATTCAGCCGCTCCCGGCTGAATCCGAGCTGGACACAGCGTTTTGGATAGGAGGTCCATTCCGGGAATGCGAATTCCGGGAATTCAAAAATGTTTTCCGGTGCTCCGAAATGAAAAAGGAGGTATTCCGATACCCCCCTGGATGATTCGTAGTAGGCAGACATGTCGTCAGTTGGTCTAAACCGGTCAGGCAGCCTGGATGTCCATGACTTCCAGGATGTGACGGGAGGGCTGGTAGTTTTCTATGACCACCAGTTCGATTCCGTTTCGATATGCCCGAACCTGCGGGACATTGATCTCCGGCGTCTTGGTCGGTGAAAAGAGAATGTCGTCGTGCGTCGCATTCCCGCGGGAGGCGAACTTATCCGGGGTGAGAGACCCGCCCAGATGGTCACTTCTGCCGGTGGCCACATGCAGGGTTCCCAGAATTTTCTCATCCTGAATATCCCGCCCGGATACCGGGAGAATCTGTGTGCCAAAGCCCAACTCCCCAATTTCTCCGGTCACCGGGTCGGATTCAATTTTCCGGTTGTGTTCATCGATGGTCGATTGATTGCCCCGGACGAGAACCGCCCGCCGGATCCGGCCATCTGAGACGTGCATCAGTCCAATCGTGCCGTCGGCATAGCGCATCGGGAATTCGCCCTCAGCACTCTCAGGAACAAAGTAAACCTCACCCGCAGGCAAATTCGCAACATCCGGATCCGTCCCCAGGCATAAGCCGTGACTTTTCTGTGCCTCTTGTCCGTTGCAGAGCAGGGTGAGGGTGTGTTTCCGGCCACAAAAATCAAAATCAATCTCGACTTTGTCCGAGCGTGTCAGTTCCAGACGGAATTTTTCCGCCTTGGCACTGACTTCGTTGTAGTCCACTGAGAGGCCACTGTTGATGATGATGTCATTCAATCCATGGAGTGTGGCGCCACGGAAATTGTATTGTTTCGCGAATGCCGTCAAAGGAGCGGTTGCTGAGAAGGTGGAGACACAGAGAATGAGATCGTATACAGGATAGACATCCTTTTCGAGGCTGACCTGATTTCCAAGTGGATCCCATGCTTGGTCCGGCAGATCCAGGTTGCTTCCACCGGTGATTTTATAGGCGAAAATGTCCCCGTCTTTGAGGCCGAGTTCCTGCAGGGTTCCGTCCTGTAATCCCCGGTAGAACACGTTGTATGCCTGGTGCTGCACCGTCAGGGAGGGATCGTTTAAAAACGAGAAATCCCGGATTCGGGATGGCTCGTCCAGGTCGATCAGGATGCAAATCCGCTCTCCGCCCCGAGGTTGAAAGGTTGTCGATAATAACCTCGTCAGCGAAAACGCCGGAAAATCTAATGTCGTTGGGTTCGTTTTTTCCATGATTCAGATCACCGACAAAGTCGATCAATCCCGCTATCTTTCAAACCGAAATTTCAAAAAAATCAAAGTGATGTGCCGATTTGGGCTGAATCAATACAATTTTGCCTGAATTCGGGAGAAATTTTTCCTGAATTCACGAACTCACTGGAAATCCAGAGAAGCTGAAGCATCTGTGGATGGATTCAAGGGGCAGGTTATTCCTGCGGCTGAGTCTGGGACAATGGGTCGAGCAACTGGTTTAATTGTGCCTCGGTGAGTCCTGACTCGGCCAGGGCGACCTGCCGGATTGTGCGGCCGGATTCGTAAGCTTTTTTGGCTATCGCTGCGGCATTGTCATAGCCGATGACCGGTGCCAGGGATGTGCACATGGCCAGGCTTTCCTCGATCAATCCTTCGCACCTTTCCTTGTCCGCCTGCAGGTCCTTGATGGCGCGCAGCGCGAAAACACGGGAACTTGAAGCCAGAATTTCGATGGATTCCAGCAGATTATGAGCAATAACCGGCAGCATCACATTGAGTTCAAAATTTCCATATGCCCCGGAGAAAGCGATGGTCGCGTCATTGCCCATGACCTGTGCCCCCACCATGATCAGCATCTCCGACATGACCGGGTTGACCTTGCCCGGCATAATAGACGACCCGGGCTGGGTTGCTTTCATTTTTAATTCACCAATGCCGCATCGTGGGCCGGATGCCAGAAATCGGATGTCGTTGGCGATTTTTATCAAGCTGGCTGCGATCGTTCTCAATGCGCCACTGGTTTCGACGCACGCATCGCGGGCGCCCTGTGCTTCAAAATGGTTTTGGGCTTCCCGGATATTGAGGCCGGTTTCGTCTCCGATTTTCTGGATGGTGCGTGAAGCGAATTGTGGGTGGGTATTGATCCCTGTTCCGACGGCTGTGCCCCCGAGAGCCAGTCCACCCAGGCGTTCCTCCACGGCCCAGAGCCGATCAATGCCAAGTTGGACCTGACGCGCATATCCACTGAACTCCTGCCCCAGCGTCATTGGGGTGGCATCCTGAAGGTGGGTCCTGCCAATCTTGAGAACTGAGGAGAAATCGCGGGACTTGCTGAGAAGGGAGTCATAAAGCTGATTCAAAGCCGGAATCAGCTCGTGGACTATGGCATCCAGAGCCGCCAGGTGAATAGCCGATGGGATGATGTCATTGCTCGATTGTCCCAGATTGACATGGTCATTCGGATGAATCGATTTATCCCCGAGTCTGCCACCATTGAGCTCGATGGCCCGGTTGGCAATAATCTCATTGGTATTCATGTTGGTGGATGTGCCCGATCCAGTCTGGAAAATGTCCACCACAAATTGGTGATCCCATTTGCCATCGACCACTTCCTGAGCGGCGCGCTGGATCGCATCACCTAATGCCGGATCCAGTTTTCCCAACTCCACATTGGTGGCGGCTGCAGCTTTTTTCAAAAGTCCCAATGCTTTGATCATGGGTCGATGAAAACGAAGGCGGCTGATTGGGAAATTTTCAACCGCCCGTGCGGTTTGCGCACCGTAATAGGCGTCGGATGGGACCTGCATTTGCCCCATGGAATCTGCTTCAATTCGAAAATCGCTGCTCATATCCATTCATCATTAACCGGCGATCTCACTCCCCGCAAAATATTTCTTTGGTCTCCGTGTCGCAATTTATTCTCAAATCCATGAAATTTTTTTATTTGACCGGTTGTTGAAACACGTGGAGTGGTTTAGGTTGCTCCGGTCGACAGGTGATCACTCAGTTTATCCGCCGTCACCAGATTCAATTTAACTTTTTTTGAATACAGACGCAAAAAGTGTAAAAAATTCATCCATGAACACATTCAAGACACTTAAAAATTATTCAGGTCATTGGATTCGGGATCTGATGCTGTTCCTCATGGTGGCGATGACTCTATCCGGGCATTCCGCTCAGTTAGTGTCTCCCGGAAACATATACGGGGACCCTCTCAAGGAGTTGACTTTCAAGGTCCACTACCTCTCCGTTGACAAAGACTCGATCAGTGATGGAGACATCTGGGTTTTTGGCTACGGTGGATACTCCAGTCCAGCAAAACTGCTCTCGGTTGAGCCACTGATTGATGATTTATTCCTCGATCCGGCAACGATCCGTATCTCTCCCAATCCGGGAAAGCCGGACGCTTTGCCTGAAGGCTTGTCCTATACCGCCGTTTATCTCATTCCTCTCCCGTCGGAAGAAAATGAATCGTGGACCAAAGAGCTGAATCAGCGCATGGCACTTCTCCTGGAACCTGAGCAAATCAAATACCTCCACGGGGAATACGCACGGGAGGAACTTCTTGGATATATCCATCTGAAAATCGGTGAGTCTCAGCCACCCATCACCCCATCGAATGTCGAACTCGGTTTAGATAGATTCAGAAATACCTATCGCGCCAATCTCCATATACAATTCCCGGAACCTGAATATACAGTTATATCCTGGGGTGAGCCAGTCGTCGACGGCAACTCCATCAAAGTGGAAGTGACTTTCGGAGAAAAACCCAGAGATCACTGGCACATCCAACCACATGTCCATCAATATATATTGCCTGAACTCGCTCCCGGTGAATATCAGTTTTCTGTCTTCGCTGCGGGAAACGAGATCGCGTCAGAAAAATTTATTGTGGATGGATTGGAATTTGTACCCACAAAATTAAAATTAATGCCAACCCTGGATGAGAATGGGGTCGCTCTCCTGAAGGGGACTTTGACCTTTCTGGATCCATATTTTGTTGTGGATGAATTGGGGACTGTCCAGGTCGTTGAGCTGGAGACGGATGAATATCGGAATGGGCTCGAGATCCGCATCACTGCCGGCCGTGCCACATTCATTCGCGCCCCGGAAATTCAGGATTTTCCCCTTTCCTACACACTACCTGAACTGGGCGATGGCCTGTATCAGCTGAGTGTCTATGTGAACAATGATCTGAAGTTCCGTTCTGTGGTGGAGATTCCTGTGACCAAACCCGGAAGCAGGCCACTGATCCAGGCATTTTCCGCTTCTCCTTCCGTTGTGAATCCTGGTGAGCCGGTGACTCTCACTTGGGATGTTCAAGGTGCTGAAAGCATTGTCATTCGCCCTGGTGTTGGTGAAGTCACCGGGAACAGCGTCGTGGTCTATCCTGGCGTGGATGACCAATTCCCGCTTCCTCTCCCTCCCATCATTGTTGATGGCTCAGGCCATAGTCCTGCAGCAGGAGCCATGGACGCGGTTGTCTCATGGGGATCCGAATGGAAATACTCCGATGCCCCAATGCAGCCAGCCGACAACTGGACATCCCCTGACTTTGATGATTCTCAATGGAAGTCCGGAAAAGCGCCACTCGGATATGGCGATGGGGACGAGGCCACTGTGATCAGCTATGGCACAGATTCAGAAAACAAAAACATCACGGCCTATTTCCGCCATGCCTTCAAGTGGGATGTTTCAGTCACTCAGGAGGCCCCAACCCCCTTATTTCTGATTGTGCACCGCGACGATGGCGCTGTGGTCTATCTGAATGGGCGAGAAGTGGGCCGCACAAACATGCCATCTGGCGATGTGGATTATTCGACGACTGCACTGACTGCCGCCGACTCAGATGGCGATGAGGACCGTTTTGTCCTGCCGATTGACCCGTCGGATCTGGTGAATGGAGTCAATATACTGGCCGTTGAAGTGCACCAGGTGCGCCCGGACAGCAGTGACCTCAGTTTTGATCTGGCCTTGTCCCGCATTCCGGAAATCATCAACCCCCGGCCACCGATTGAATATGTGCAGAATTATATTCTCTCTGCCGCAATCGATTTGGCTCATCCTCAAAAGAGGTGGAAGTCCTTGTGAAACCACAGGAACCCTCCCCATCCCACAAGGCACAGGTCACATTTTTTGAGGATCAGAACGGCCATCATGCCCGTGTTGTGGTGGACCTTCTGCCCGGATTTCAGATTGTTCAATGGGGTGAACTGATCACCGAATCCCTGACTCAGGAATCCTACTCATGGAAATTGGAACTCACCATTGTCCCACTGGGAGATGAGAGTGTTCCTGGTCCCGCTCCCGAACCCACCGAGAATACCTACCTTCTGGGCAAGCTGCGTGCGGGCAGGTTTCCAAGCGTTTTCTCAGTCACAGATGGCCAAGCCGTTATTGGCAGTGGGGCACTCATGGTCCATGGTTCTGGCAGTGTCGTGCCTGGAGTTACCGCCAAGTCCGGGGACATTGGCGATCCCAAAACAGCGCAGCACCTGATTACTGTCACATATGCACTGGCTGATGGCATTGATACAAACTCCCTGGGGGGCGATGATATCCGGGTGGTCCCTCAGATTGAGGTGGATGTGCCCGAGCTCAGGGTCATGACATTTCCTGCTCAGTTGAAAAGTTTCCGTCTCTATGACGACGAAGTGACAGTGGAAGCCACATACATTGTTGATTTTGCGGACGGTTTTTTCGAAAATATATATAATCTCCAGTTTGAAATTATTCTCATGGATGGAGCGGTGAAGACCCGCAATGGATCCCAGATAGCCGGTGGGCGGATTGGTTCATTCAGTGTGATGATACCTGTGGTGGATCCTCCACCTGTCCATGGACAGGCCGATGCCAAGCCTATCCAGCATCCTCAAGATTCCACCGAAATCCACATATCATTAAATTCCGTGATCCCACTCCTCGGGAGTTCCCTGTCCGATGAATCGCTGCGCATTGTGAGAGGCAGAGCTGACGGATCACCCGTATCGCTGGGTGGGACTCTCAAGCTCGTCGAGGTGTCCACGGATGCTGCGGTTCCTGTCATTTCAGCATCCTTTCTCCTGGAAGCTCCTCCGACCGGATGGACGGTCACTGACAATGGTGTTTGGGCCATTGAATTCGTCGAAGGCGGGGCATTGTTTGAAGATGGTTCCGCCTTTCCCGGGATGCAGCTTGGATTGCTGGTTGTGGCATTGCGGGATCCGGATCCCAAACCAGGCAAGCTGCAGGTTCTCATGGATGAGTTTCGTGATGCAGGCGAGGTGGGAGTTGATGTCTCCGTAACCTTTGCCCCGAATGACAGACGCCAGGTCACGGATTGGGGAAGTCCGGTCGAGATGAATGGAACCATCTATCTGAAGGCCTCCTCGACACTCCGTGCAACTTTGGATGCTCTGCCTCTGACCCAGAAGCACCGGTATGTTCTGGGAACAATACCCGGAAATGGTGAGGACGTCCCGTTTGAATCCGTGGATGGTCCGGCGATTGATGTGGTCAAGCAACAGAACACAGTGATTCAAAGCCAGATTGAATGGAATTCCTGGGTTTCTGAACAAATTGGCGATGTCGCCATCGTCTTCGAACCTCCAGTCAATCTGGATCAATGGACACTGATAGGCGTCTTCTCCGGTGAAAAGCCAAATCCCGGGTATTCCATTCAGGTTAAAAAGGTCACCCGGACCGATGCGGGAATTCTGGTCCATTATGAGGAGCACATTCCTGGAGTCGCTGACTTTTACCCACAGGTGATCACCTACCCGTCACACTGGATAGCCATTAAAAAATCCGCTGGGCCATTTGAATTTCATGGAACCCAACTGGCGCTTCCGGACATTGCTCCCCCGGTTGCCACCTCACTTGGTCATTCGATGAAGAAGACTGTTGTTTTTGTACTCGATGGGGAACCCATTGCGAGAACATCGATCATTCTCGGGGACCTGGTGGACCAGGAACCGGGGGATGATATGCTTGTGCCCTCGGCCACAGAAATTTCTGTGGATGTTGAAGACGGTGTGGCGCTTGTTTCAGTGGTTGCGGATTTCACTGGTTCCGGAGGCCCGGTTCAGTTTGTTGGATGGGATGATATCGACATTGATGGATCGTGGATAGGCATTAATTTCAAAGTCAAAGTGGGTGAGAATTCCGATGGCATCCCGACTCCAGGAGCTCCTCCCATTTTCAATGAGACCTTCACATTTGAGAACTTGAAGCCGGCTCATTACCAGGTGGTCCTCAAAGTGAATGGGGTTCCTGTCGCCCGATCCTTCTTTCTGATCAAGGGGAACCATCCGTTCTTTAACTGGCTGGAAGATCATATCAGAGGCATGGAAAAAGAGGAAACCCCGGGCCGTTCGGCTATCATTCACCAGAATGACGCGGATGGTGACGGGTTGTCGGATTATTACGAGTGGGCATTCGTCACCGACCCGGTGAAACCCGGTGGAAAGGCTCCCATCCGCCCGCATTTAATCCAGCGGGATGGCAAGAAACATTTTTCCTTTGAATTCGATTATCAGTCATCCAGTTCAGATGTTGAATATATCATTGAAGGCAGTGATAACCTCGTCTTCTGGTTTCCACTGGAAACATCCTGCACTGTTCTGGCTCAATCAACCAATCAGGATGGTTCATCCCACATGTCGCTCTGCCTGGATCAGGCCATAGATGATTTGCCCGCCAGATTCGTCAGAATCCGGGTCACTGAAGATCAGGATTAGAAAATGAACTGACCATTTTTCCCAAGCCAATGGATAGTGCCGCCGGTCGATTTTCCCGACCGGCTTTTTTTATTTATGGACTGGGGGGGATGGACGGGCGAATTTCATGCGCCTCAATTCATAAACTTGGATTGACACGCAATGAAGTCGAGGGAATGCTCATTTTCTGAGGTTTCTGGCAGGAGCAATTCATGAATTTGAGAAACTTTATCAATGAGCAGGGAGATACGCGCCGGCTGGGACGGCGCATCATCGGCACCTTTCAGCATTCCGTTCCAACATCCCTCATCAAAATTCTCATCTCGGCCTGTATTGCCTTTCTGGCCTTTTGCCTGGTGCGGTTCGGACATGTCGGTGGTGCCACCAGCCTCGGGAATCCCGGGCAATATATGTTGTTTATCCTGATGCTGGCTGCCGGGTTGTGGGTGAGTGAAGCGATTCCCGCCTTTGCGGTGAGTTTGGTGGTCATTGCCCTGGAAATTGCGATATTGGGCCGACCAGGTGGAGTTTTTGCAGCTGAGGGAAATAATAAGGCATGGGAAATGTTCATTCAACCATGGTCATCGCCGCTGATCTGGTTGTTTTTAGGAGGCTTTGTATTGGCACATGCGGCTGTCCTGACCGGACTGGATCTCATTGTGGCGCGCCGAATCATGGCCTCTTTGGCAACCGGCCGAAAAAACTTCTCTTTGGGGTGATGCTGGTGACCTTTGTTTTATCGATGTTCATGTCGAATACCGCAACGGCCGCCATGATGCTCGCCTTATTGAGGCCGGTGATTACATCGCTGGATGACCGCGACCGATATGCCAAAGCATTACTGCTTGGGGTAGCCATGGCATCGTCCATCGGTGGGATGGGAACCATCATCGGCACCCCGCCGAATGCTATAGCCGCTCAGGCACTTAGTACTATTCATCCTGTGTCGTTTTTATCCTGGATTCTGATTGGTCTGCCTCCCGCCCTTGTTTTATTTGTGATTTCCTGGATTTATCTCACGCTGATGTTTCCGCCCGACAAACCTGAGGTGCCGATCGGGGCTCTCCATCGTAATGAATCGGGCGCACCCACACATGCCGGGCGCCATGGTCGTCGGGATTTGTGGGTTGTCCTGGGAGTATTCACATTCGCGATTCTGATGTGGCTTTTTGAGTCCGTGCATTCCATTCCAGCGCCCGTTATTGCCTTTTTTGCGATATCCATGCTGAGTGTTTCGGGTGTTATAACTGCCCAGGACATGCGTTCTCTGCCCTGGGATGTCCTGATTCTCATGGCAGGCGGGCTTTCATTGGGTGTCGGTGTTCAAGCAACCGGGCTCTCAGAATGGATCGTTTCCTTTATCCCGATGAACCTCAATGGATCGGCGTTAACACTCTTTTTTGCGATCATGGCGGTCGTCATGTCGAATTTCATGAGCAATACGGCGACAGCGAGTATAGTCATACCTGTGGTCAGTGGGTTCTCCGCGGCGCAACCCCATGTCCTCATTCTTCCTGTGGCATTGGCTTGTTCCTGCGCCATGATTCTTCCTGTTTCAACCCCACCCAATGCCGTCGCGTTTGCCACTGGTCATCTCAAACCCTCCGATTTTTTATGGGGTGGAATTCTTATGGCGCTGGTCGGGCCCTTTGTGATCCTTCTATGGATGCTTGTGCTTTTTCCCTGACGTGTTCAGAAAAACTTACAAGGCATCGTGGATGAAATGGATGGTGGGATGGCTGAGCAGGGTTCTGACGGCCTCGTGCACCGATGCCGGGTTCTGCCAGGGAATAAAATGATTCCAACCATCCCGGATATCCAATATCAAAAGATCAGATAATTGCTGAACCTCGAGTTGATTGGACATATACCGGCAATTGCTCACCGGAACCAGCGAGTCGTCTGTGCCGTGCAGCATCACAACCGGCCTTTGAAGCTGCTTCAACTTTTTCTGAAGTTCCACTAAATCCGGTTTAAGGTTTATCAATTCCACATTGGAATGCCGGAAGGATTTGGGAATGATCCAGCTCACGATGGACCATCCCGCGATTTTCTGCAGCACATGAACTTTCTCCAGGCTCGGGTCCATGGCGCCGCCGATTTGTATCACTCCAATTATTTTGTCCGGGTGGTCAATGGCCAGGTTCATCGCGACCGGGCCTCCGTAGGAGTGACCGATTGCAATCCATTTGGTATTTGGATGTGTCTGAATGACATCGAATGCAGCTTGCGTATGCCAGGATAAATTGTCCGGTGATTGGGCAGCCCGGGATTTTCCAAATCCAGGGCGATCGTAGGCGAGATGCAGAAAGTTGGGAAACAGCGTTTCAAATTGCTGGTGAAAATTGGATGCGTCCCCGGGCGATCCATGAATGAATAACAATCCCATTCCGGACGTGGGATCTGCCGACCCTTTACTGTAAAGGGTTAACTGGTATCGATCCGGAATATCCAGGATTCGGGTCAATCCATCGTGCCAAGCCTCCCCATGTTTCCTCATCATGTGTTCCGCATAATGCAGCAGTGCCGACACCAATCCCAAGCCCAGGATGGGCAGAAGCACAACCAGCATCAGCCAGTTTCTCTGAAGAAACAGCATGAAAGTTTTTATTCTCATTCTTTGTCGATGGATCATCCCGGAATATGATTTCCCGGGTCGCGGGGATCTTCGCCGGGTGCCCGAAATTCCGGCTCTGGTCTTTTCAGTTGCCGGAAACCATGCGAAATTCCCGACATGTTGATAGTGATCGTGAATGTCGAAGTAAAGCCAGAGTTTCTCCTGGAATTTATGGATGCAACCGAGGTCAATGCCCGATTGAGCCGCCAGGAACCGGGGATTGCGCGATTTGACGTGATTCAGAGTCTTGCGGATCCGACGCGGTTTGTCTTGATTGAGGCCTATCGCAGCAATGAGGCACCTGCCGCACATAAAGAGACCCTGCATTATCAAAGATGGCGGGATCTGGTCGAGCCGATGATGGCACGGCCGCGCACGAGTGAGAAATTTTCAGCCATTTCCCCGGACGCGCATGCCTGGTGACACTCTGAACGGCTCGTGGGTATCCCCGGCAGAAGTAACCATCGGGCAGGGGACCGCCAGAGAGGCGGGGGCCTGGGCTGAAAGTCAGCCTGGTCTGACAGCTCTCGTCACAGGTTCACGCTTCGATCACCTGGCAGAAATCCTGGAATGGTCGAAGGAGTATCAAGGCCAATTTCTGCGGATGGTTCAATCCGGTGGAGAACCCGATATGGATACCCTCCGCAACCACGTGTCCAGGGCGCGTCAAGCCGGAGTCACGTCCGTGATCGGAATCGGCGGGGGCAGTGTGATAGACACAGCCAAGGCCATTGCTGGCCTCGTCCCGCAGCCGGAGGATCAGGATATCGGGGATTATTTTGAGATCATCGGTCGCGGAATCCCATTGCGTTTCCGTGCCCTGCCGGTGCTGGCCATGCCCACCACGGCTGGCACGGGAGCTGAGGCAACCCGCAACGCAGTCATTGGATCCTCAGCCCACCAGGTGAAGGTCAGTCTCCGGCACGCATCCATGGTTCCTTCCAGGGTCATTCTCGATCCCATATTGACTCTCTCCATGCCACCTCACCTCACTGCCTCCACCGGATTGGATGCCATCACCCAACTCATCGAGGCATTCACGACCCGTCGGCGCAATCCATTCACCGATGGAATTTGTCGGGAGGGGCTTCACCTGGCCGCCCGATCATTTCCTGTGGTCCTGGATCAACCCCATAACCTCGAAGCGCGCTCTGACATGCTGATCGCAGGCTATTTCAGTGGCCTGGCTCTCGCCAATTCCGGACTTGGCGCCGTGCATGGGTTTGCTTCTCCGCTAGGAGGATTATTCAAGGTGCCACATGGAGAAGTATGTGCGGCGATGCTCCCGGCCGTTTTATCCTGCAATTGGAGTCAACTGTATTCATTACCCCACCCGGAGTCCGGCGATCTCAAGACCAGATACACATTTATTTCGCGGATATTCACTGGTCGGGATGACGCCAGCATGGGACATCTGGTGGGGTGGCTCCAGTCGATCAATCGGCAATCAGGCATTCGCCCGCTCATTCAAATGGGGATCCACAAGGAACAGTGGCCATCAATCATCGAAAAAGCCATGGCCGCAAGCTCCATGAAAGGCAATCCAGTCAGCCTCGCAAGGGATTCACTTCACCGGATCCTGGAAATCGCATCCGCTCCATGATGGTGGAGACTATTTTTATCCTCCTCACAGAGCGCATGCTGGAAATCCCCATCCGGGCTGCGCAGGATGAAAACGTGGTTCCTTACCGGGATTTAAAATTTGGGGCCAATCCCGATACCCGAGTAGTTTGGCACGCTTTTGTGGTCGATGAACCGACGACCATCAATGAGAAGGGCCGAGGGGTTGCGCTGGCTGAGCAACTGGGGGAGTTGAGCAAAGTCATTCCAGCGGGTCATCAGCAATACCGCACTGGATTCATCGATTGCCTCCTCCAGCGTCTGACAGTAATGGATCTTCTGGGAGGAAAATTCCCGGGACATGGCTTTTGCTGCAATCGGGTCGTATGCCTTGATTCGGGCGCCCTCCTCCAGAAGTCGTTGGATCACTGGAATGGCAGGTGATTCACGGATGTCATCTGTTCCAGGTTTGAAAGCCAGACCAAGGATGGAGATGGCCAAATCCTTAATGCTGGATCGCTTCTCCTTCAACAGCCGGATCATCTGCTCCGGTTGACAGGCATTGACCTCGAGGACAGATTCCAGGATCCGCATGGGAACCTGATGGGATTTCCCATGTGCTGCCAATGCTTTGACATCCTTGGGAAAACAGCTGCCACCAAATCCACAGCCAGCTTCCAGATAACTGACAAACCCCGGGCGAATGCGACTCCCGTCGGGCAGAATCGGTGTCAGTCTCTTGTCGGCATGGACCCCTTTCATGACTTCCGTCACATCCACTCCCGGTATCGCCGCACATAAATTCCCTATCTCATTTGAAAATGAGATCATCGTGGCCAAAAGCGAATTCGCCGTGTATTTGATCATTTCAGCCGTCCGGCAATTCGTGCGGATTTTCTCCACATACAGGAAAACCGCATACATTCACTCAGCGCCTCCCGGCTTCGCTCGCAGACTCCTCCCAGCACAATCCGGTCCGGATTCATGAAATCCGCAATGGCCTCTCCTTCTTTGAGGAATTCCGGATTCATTCCAACGCCAAAGTCGACTCCCGCTTTTTTTCCGGATGCCAGCTCCAGAGCATTCAGAACGACTTCGTCCGTTGTTCCCGGGACCACTGTGCTTTTGACAACCACCGTGTGCCAGGTGGACTTTTCCCGCAGGATTTGTCCAATCTGTTCGGCTGCCTTGCGGATATATTTCAGGTCGATGCGCTCTCCATCAAATGGGGTCCCCACGGCGATCAAAGAAATCTCTGACGCCAGAACGGCTTGGCGAAGATCCGTCGTGGCCACCAACTTTTTCCCAGCATGCTTTTTCAGTAACTCGTCCAACCCGATTTCATGAATTGGGGGGATTCCCTGGTTGATCGTATCGACTTTCCCGGGATCAATGTCGACGCAAACAACCTGATGGCCTTTTTCCGCCAGGCAGACACCGCTGACCAGGCCCACATATCCAGTTCCTATAACAGAGAGATTCATATTCGAAATTTGTCTTTCCGGCTTCGTGCCACTCACCACGCTCTTAAAGATCCTCCGCAACCAGATTATCCTTATACCAGATCATCGTTCTGAGCAGGGCGTCATCGATGGACCACTTTGGATCATAGCCCAGTTGTTCCCGTGCCTTCTCTATGATGGGGGACCGTCGATTCGGGTTATCTGTCAAATACTCGCGATCCTGGCTCACCTGACGCGTCACTTTTCCTGTGTAGCCAAAATGGGACCGGCCGATGTCCGCCATTCTCGAAGCGAGATCGAACATCGAAATCTCAGGTTTTTCCACACCGATGTTGTAGGGTTCCCCTGGTCGGCCATTCACCAGAATCTTGTAATATCCTGTGATGGCATCGGCTATGTAGCAGAATGTCCGCGTTGGACTCCCATCGGACAGAAGCACAATGTCCTCATTGTCGAAGATGTTCCGCGCAAAATCCGGGATCACCCGACGATCCGTGATCTTTAACCCAGGTCCGAAATTGTTGAATGGCCTGGCCATAGCTATTGGCAATTCATACTGCAGGGCAAAGTTCACACACAAGGTCTCACCGAAACGCTTGGATTCATCGTAGCAGGCCCTCGGTCCCGTGCAGGATACCAATCCCCGGTAGGTCTCGGGTGTTGGAATGGCATCCGGTGTCGGATCCCCATAAATCTCACTCGTCGAATAATACAGAAACCCTGCTACCGGCTTTCCCTGATCCTTGCGCTTCAAACAATAATCCAGAAGTGTCCTCAATCCCCCCACGTTGGCATCCATCGTGGCTATCGGGTGCTTGCGATAGAAGATGGGCGATGCAATCGATGCCGCATGAATAATCCAGTCCACCTCCTCCATGTCTTCTGGAAGCGGGTGCGTGATGTCGTGCTTCACCAACCGCAAATGCCGGTCTCCCTCCAGCGCCTTCAACCACTGGGGAATACCCCGAATGTAATTGTCATACACCGTCACCTCAATCGGTTTGGCCGCACTCTGATTGTAAAACAGAACACTCTGCACCAGGTAATACCCCAGAAATCCGGCCCCACCCACTATCAACAACTTCTGGCCGCTCATCCTGCCAAATTCCTGGTGGAGTCGCTCAGTGATGTCCATCAGATCACTCGTCACCACCTCTTGTGCATTCCTCGGTTCATTCCCATCCATGCCAAATCCTATCTTTTTTTCTGCGCTTATTTTCGTTGGAAGTTGCTGAATTTCAATCATTTCCAGAATATTTTCTATTCCTGAACTCATCGATGTCCGAAAGCAACCTCTATCCTCATCGCCAATCCCAGTAAAAAATGAAGGCAAATTGTCCGGATTGAAGACAATTCACCTCACCAAATTCACTATTTTCCACTTGTTTAACGCATCGGCCCACTCCGGCTCACAGCCGGCGACCGCACCCGGAAAATCAGTTTATTCCTGGCATTTTTTTTACGCCCCTGGGTTGCGTGCAGAATTTTGCTCTCGATGGAGTCAAATGCCTTGGTGAAGGCGGCCACTATCGTATGATCACACCCCATGGAGTGAAAATCCGGCCCCGGCGTGACCAAATGTATTTCAACCTTAAACGCAGGACTCTCATTGATCGACCAGGACAGATGGACACGGGCCACATCAATCTGTCGCAAGGCACTCAGTGAAATCATCTGCCCCTGCATCCATTCCTCCAGCGTCTCAAGACTGATCATATTCTTTTGAGTTATTTCTATCTGCATCATCGTAGCTTTCTCTTTATTGAACTTTTTCAGGTTGTATTCATGTGAACATTGTGACTTCAGAGGACCCACGCAGATCCTCCGACTGGGAATACTCATTCACTTGATGCCCCGAAACTACTTCGGAAAAATATATCGGACAAATAGAAGATAACGAATTGTTCGTACGGAATAACCTGATTAAATTGTCCACGTTATGGAATGGTTAAATTATCATCATCTCAGATATTTCTGGGCAGTGGCCCGGGAAGGCGGATTAGCTCCGGCAGCGCAGAAAATGCATGTGTCTCAATCCTCATTGTCCGAACAGATCCGGGAACTTGAATCCTCTATAGGTGAAAAACTTTTTGAAAAGGATGGGAGGCGTAACCGATTGACCCACGCAGGGAAGGTTGTGTTCAATTACGCCGATGACATCTTTTCCATAGGTCGTGAACTTGTTCAGGTGGTCGGGCAGAAGAAGTCCAACAAAGCCCTCCGGCTGGTGGTCGGGGTTGTGGATTCTGTTCCCAAGCTGGTGACCAATGATATATTCCGGCCGGTCTTTGCCATGAGTGATCCAGTGCGGGTGACCTTTCTGGAGGGAAAAATTGATGATCTGGTCGGGGAACTGGCAATGCATCGCATCGATATCATCCTGGCGGACGTGCCGGCTCCCAGCAATCCCAACCTGAAACTTTTCAGTCATGCATTGGGTGAAACCTCCACAACCATCTGTGTTTCAAAAAAATTGGTGCCTGACACCGAGGTCGCCTTTCCACAGGTTCTATCCAGCCTGCCGGCGCTCCTTCCCACGGAAGGGACTCCTCTGCGGCAGAGCCTGGATTTCTGGTTCCATGAGATTGGTATGGATCCTATGGTGGCGGCTGAATTTGATGATCTCGCACTAATGAAAGTGATGGCCTCCGATGGATGTGGGTATATCGCAATCCCCTCGGTTTGTGTGAACGAAGCCATGTCTCATTATAACCTGCGGATACTCGGTGAAATCCCCAATTCCCACAATGCCTACTACGTGATCACAGCCCAACGGAAACTCATCAACCCAGCCGTGCGCCTGGTCACAGAATCAGCCCAGAAAAATATATTCACCGAATCGAAAATTAAAAAGACGAGAAAAGTAAAGAAATAAATACTCTATATAGTTCGGTATATATGAAATGACACTCAGGTTTTAACTCTTTGACTGTTTGTCCTCAACAATGAATCATGATTCATGCTTACAGACATGTGATTTGGAGCAATCTATACGATGAAAGGACAAAAGTAATGAAAACAGACATCAAGTTTAATAAAAGCTGCAGGCTCAAAGGATTCACCCTGATTGAGTTATTGGTTGTTATAGCCATCATAGCGATTCTGGCATCCATGTTATTGCCGGCATTGAGCAAAGCGAAAGCGAAAGCAGTCAGAATCAAGTGCGTCAACAACCTCAAGCAGATTTCACTGGGATACAAGTTGTGGGCAACGGATAATGAGGACCGGTTTCCATTTTACGTATCCATGAATAATGGTGGATCGTCGGAAATTATCGAGAGACGCAATGCCCAACGCACCTGGTATCATTTCCTGGTGTTATCCAATGAGCTGAATGTGCCCAAAGTCTGCATCTGCCCTGCGGATAATGCCCGTCAGGAATCGACAGATTTCTCAATTCTTCAGGACGGACAAAATGGGATTGCTTTTGCTGCCAACGACAACATTTCATTTTTCATTGGTGTTGAAGGAGATGAGACCAAGCCTGGGATGCTTCTTACGGGCGATCGCAACCTGGAAGGCACCCCGACATTCAATGGAACTGTGGCGGGCCGTATCAGCCGCCGTTTCGTTTTTGGCACCTCAAACTTTGGTGACATGGGAAATGCTTTCCGCCGGATTTCGGTCGCGGCTGGAGTCCGGGACGAGGAGATGAGCTGGACTGAAAACGATATTCACCAGGCAGCTGGAAACGTGGGATTGGCTGACGGATCTGTTCAACAGGTCACAACCTCCCGCTTGCGTGAGGCCATCCTCAACTCAGGAGATGATTACAACCGCGTTTCCATGCCAGGCAACGAAGTGGCCACACAACGCCCAGCCAACGTCGCCCCATAACATTAATTACATCCTCCGTTTTCTCCTTCACCAGATACATGTCTGGTGATTTTTCATGTACGTTTTTTTCATACCCAAAACTGTCGGGGGCATTCAGCCCCCGATTTCATCATGGAACCTGCTCGACCTGAACTGCAGTGCACGTCAGATTCATGGGGATGCGATTTCAATACATCTTCAGAATCAGGTTCACTCTCTATTTTTACGGATGAGGAAGAATTCGTTTGTTGGGTTATTGGGGATAGGATAGTTGAATTGGATGATTTGTGAGGCTGCTTGGGAGTTGACGTCCTCGACAGCGATCCAACTTCCGGTGTGGATGGATGATTTTTTCAGGAGTGAATATGCCCCGGGGGAGGGTGCTTCAAATTGTATGATAAGGGATCCATTCTGAATTTGAATGGATTGGATTTCCGGACGGGAGGAAACAAATATGCCGGGAGAAGGAACGGATCCAATCCAGTGGATGGGGTCCAATCCAAATCCATTCGGGTTGGAGCGTGTGACGGAGTTTCCAGAACCTGATACATTGATTGGCCATGGTGAACGCGGAGCATACTCGACTGCATCGACATCAAAGTAGGGGATTTCTCCGGCTTGTTGGCTGGTGCCGGGTTGTGGGGCATCCGGGGCGCGCAGAGAAATCTTATCCCCGGCATTGTTGAGGTTTCCTGAGAATGGACCGAAAAACCTTACGCCAGCTGGAATCTGGAAGATGGATTTCAAGGATTCAACGGCTGTCGGATTGGTTTGAGGATCCACTGCCAGAACCACAATGACCTCTTTTGGTGCCAGGGTGATATTTGGAGGGAAATTAAAATCAATTCCGCCGCGTAATCTCCAGGTATTTTCTGGGAGATTGGGGTCAAAGAGGGGGATGGGGTTGGATGTGGGATTGGTGATTTCGACGAACTCATCCTCTGAATTGGGGAGATTCTGCTTATCTGGTGGGTGGTAAAGAAATTCTGAGATGATGACCGGTCCAACAAGGGGTTCGGAATTGGCGGATCCAAAAGTCCTGGTCTTCAAGGGCGCCCATTTTTCTTGGCCAGTGCTGATGCGGGTGCGTCCGAAGGAGACACCGCTTTTGGAACCTGAAAAGTCATGGCCATCGTAATACCCGGTCAATTGGCCATTCTGATCAGCCGCAAAAAGAAAAATCTGTTCTCCGGTGGCGCTCAATGAAAATGGAATCTGTGCCGGTGGAGATAAATTGAATTGAGATTCATCCACGAGCCAGTAGCCCCGGGATTCGATCACAGTAGGCGTGGGGATCTGGAATTTATAGGGTTCCTGGGAGTTGTCAGACAGGTACCATCCACCGATCTGAACAGCCGTATCGGACGCATTATAAATCTCAATGGTGTCGACCAGGGGGAGGTCGCTGTGTGCGAGGAATTCATGCACGACGACCCTTGGAAACTCAAGGGGTTCCGGATCGGTCTGTCCAGCCGATCCATGGATGGATTGGCTCTGCCTCCACCAGGATTTGTCAGATGGAGAGGCGTTCTGATTGCCGGATGGAACGAGGGAAAAGCCAACTCCATCGGTGAGCGGGAACCATCCATCCCTGTAATCCGTTTCGAAGAGGATGCCATTCTGTGGATGCGTGAGTCTGATCCATTCTCCACTATTGGATAACGACCTCGAGAACACTCCAGTGATTCTGGAGGCCGAAGTGGATGTATATCGTTTTGAGAATGCGGAGCGATTGCTTACTATGAGAACGGATTCCCCTGGAGCAAGGGTTTGTATCGATCCTGTGGAGAATTGAAAATCGATACCGTCCTGCAGGGTGAGTTCACCGATGTCGAGAATGGACTGCGAGATATTGGAGATTTCCAAATATTCAAAATCATTTTCCGTGAGGGCGGGGTCGTTGATCCTTTCCGTCGGTGTGGGTGGATATGGGTGGTATTGGATTTCTGAGATGATGAGATCTCCCTGCCGAGGTTGCTCATGAACGGCCAGTCGCCTGATCACTGGTCCTGACCATTGGCTGGCCAAGGGAGGATTGTTCGCGCCAGTGACCGCCCGGTGCTGGGAATTGAATGCTCTGGCCATCAGGGACACCGTTTCATTCACTGTCACAGGCGTGGAATAGATTCGTGCCTGGGAGGAGGGCGTCCCACCAATCTGGCGTGGGTCGGAACCATCCGTTGTGTAATAGACATTGCCACCATCGGGGGAAGTCATGGTGACAATAAAGCTTTTTCCATCGGTGGAAGGTGTCGCAGTGATAGTCGGGCGGTCCACAAACTGGCTATTGATAAAGTTGATGCGCTGCGTATACCAGGTCTTCATTCGGGAAATCTCGGTGTTGAATGGGGATCTGAATGTCCCCCACCTCTGTTCGTTGCGCACGGACGCCTCACGCACGGCATTCGCCATGGAATCAATGACATTTCTGATGTGGGTCAGGCTGAGTGGGCCGGCGTTCCAATCCTGCCAGCGATCGATATAGAGCTGGAAAAACTCCAGATCCTGGAAGAGGTTGCTCCACCAGGGGTAATTGAAAAAATCTGTTCCCAGGTCCCCATTCTGGGACCTCCAGACCGCAGGATTTGAATCCCGCCCATCAGTGGATCCCTGGGATCGATCAAAATCCCAGATTGGTCCGAATGTCAGTTTCCCATTTCTCGGAAGGTGCATGTAAGTGCTCAATCTCAGCGCGTCGACATTGAATGCCAGCACATTCAGAAGGTGGTGGTCTATTGAGGCATTCACATCCAGAAAGTTGTGGTATGTGGGTGTGGGCCGGGTGCGATTGGTTGTCGAAGTGACAAAATTCCGGAAATATGTGGATACCCATTGCCGTTGAGAGGCGCGCTCATTGGTTTCCATTTCCTCTTCTTTGGGTTCGACATAGAGGACATTCTGGCCTGGAACAGAAAATCCTCCATCGCCTGGGTCGGGGCGGTCGATTTTGAATATGTATCCGCCGGATATATAGGGTTCCTGATTATGCTCGGGGAAAAGACGTTCGACATCGACCCTATCCGCATCGCGGGTGATTTTTTCCATCAGGACATAAACTCCGTGGTAGTCACCTGAATCCACCTGATTTCCATCGAGGTTGAGGTACAGTTCGACAAACCGGGTGCGAACCGCATAGGAACCTATCTGATTGCTTAATTCATATATCAATGGATTGCGCAAATAGGTGGGGTCAAAGTTGTATGGCCCCCAGAGGATCCAATCGGATTCAGCTGGCATGCCCAACAAGCTCAGATTCTGGTCATTTCCATAAGGGTCCCATAACTCGAGATTGAGTGATGGTTTTGGGCGTCCAGCTGTGCTGGACCCGCGGTCACGGATTCCGGCCGAGGATTGGACGACGGGGGGGGTGGTCAACCGGGTCCGGCCAGTTGCATCCGGTTCGAAAATCGAGAGGTATACGGGCAATAAACCAAATGAGGGAATGCCGGCAAATCCCTGAGCATCCAGGACCATAAGTGGGAGGTTGCTGGAGAAGTCCGCCGCTGAGGAATGGATCAGAGAATATATTTCCCGGGCGACCGGGCCGGTGGATCCGGATTTTCCAAAAACCCGGCTTGTCACCACGGACGATTGAGACAGGCGGATGGGGGACGTGTAGAGAGTGGATGATGGAGTGGGAATGGTTCCATTGAGGGTATATCTGATTTCCATTCCATCGGTCGCTGGCGCACCGATCGTGAGTGTCAGGGAAATGGGGGACAGGAAACTGGTGCCAGGTTGAGAATATACGACGGATGGGGCCATGGCTGGATAGACCTCCCCATTGGGTTCACGTCGGGATGGCTTGTAGGAATACCCATAGCCTCCATTTTCCGATTCTCCGATGCCGATGATTTGTGGCCGGAAAAGAATATCCGAACTCGTGACCAGGTTATTGAGGCCGTGGATTGCGAGGATGTTCTCACCGGTTTTCAGTAATGGGCTGTGCGGGGTGATGTCGAAGTCGATGGGGATGAGAGCGATGTTGTCAGGCCGATTTTGCGGAGCCCCGGAATTCCACGTCAATGATGCGGGAGCGTTGTCCCTGACAATTTCTGAGCCGTTGAGGAAAACGGCGACGCCATCCTCATACTGCATCCGCAATACCAGTCGTGAATAAGTTGGAATCCGGGACAAAGAGAATTTCACTCTTATGTAGACTGATTCGTTGACGTTGCGCATCTCGGAGACATCCAACCCCGTCAATCCCGGGTAGTCATAACCCACACCTGTGGAGCCACTTTTCCAACTGCTGTCATTGAAGTCCGGGGAGATCCAGGATTGACCCAGGGAATTATCCCCTGGAATCCATGCACGAGCCGGGGGCATTCAGATCCAGTACAATTTCCTCATCTCCCTTGGATTCAAGAATCCCATAGGATATGTCTGGTGATTGAGGCGGATATTGGGGGGTGAATTCGGTTGCTTTCGATCCATCTGGTCGTTCCAGAGCCAGATACTCCCCATCTCTGTTGAGCTGGAAATTGGTATGCAATGGGCGACCTGATTCCACCCGGTCTTTCCCTGAAGCATAAACAACCATTCTTGCATTGGCTCCCATTGTAACTGATGGAAATGTCCATGGAGTGGCTGAAGTGGATCCATCCATTAATTTCCAGCCTGCGAGATTGACGGGTTGGCTGGAGCGGTTAAATAGCTCAATCCAGTCAGACCGATCCCCATCATCGTCCCGTGATTCGGAATTATTGATCGCCAAAAATTCAGAAATCACCACATCCTGCCCTAATGCCTGATTTATTTCGCCTTGAAACGCCAGAATACCTGCCAGAAAAACCCATTGCCAAAGGCACAGACTGCCCTTCCTCCATCTCAATCGAATCATCCAATTCATAAAAGTAATGTCCGTAGTCCCGGATTGAGACTGAACTTATCTCACCGGTGTCACATAAAGGTAACATAGTGCTTGTCGGTAAAACCGTCGAGACGCTGGATAGAAATCATGAAAATTAGCATCCAATCCTGTAATGTATCCCGGGACTTCAGGTTGCATCAAATGGATCCTCGATCATGAGTCAGGCTCTTCGCACACTCATAGGATGGGGTGAAATTGGACAGGTATTCGCTTTGCTTTTAGGGGACGGTCTCCATGGGGCCCCTGACGAGATACTCCTGGCTCCTGAAATGAAGGG
>JAJOIW010000011.1 GCA_021209225.1 Verrucomicrobiota bacterium | reverse complement strand
GGCGGACTCCTGACCCGTTCTTCCGCATACAATGCCTTCACCGGATCGTGGTCCACCCATGACTACTACCACGCCGACGGCTCGGGCAAGCTCATCAGCAACAGTTCAACGCCCCGATGGTCGGTCACAATAATGCTCCCAGAGCGCAAGGTATACTTTCTCCCCATGCACAATAGGACCTTCCAGTTCCTGGCAGCTCTCCACTGTCATTCAGTGTCTCACTGGACAAGGCTGCCCGACTTACCGCCATGGATCAGACTTCATTTGATTCAATGCTGAAGAACAAATCAACGATTCCAATTTCGGGAAAATCCATTGCCGGATTTCCCATGGTAACCACCCAGTGGTGGTATTCCTGGTCTCACTTAATCGGTCGATGGTGGGGATAATGGACTGGCCTGCCTGGGATATATTATTAAAACGGGGTCCTTTGAAATTTGGGCAGCCAGATGTTTTCGGAGATCGCCTGACCCCGCGATTGTTCCAGGAGTTTCTTCACAAACTCTGTTTTCTGAAGTCCAAGGCTCTGGCGGCGGGCTTCCAATTTTTTTTCGGCATCCTCCAATGCGGATATGCCATCAATCTTCCATCCATCTGTTTCCTTGATAAAATAATTTTTGGAACTATCTGCATCGTTTTCATAAGATGCTGCTACCGTGGCCCGGTTATCCACAATGATAATTGAGCCAAGACTGCGCTTCGGGGACTGTGATGGATCCAGTGCGGGGTCCGTGTAGTTTCTGGCGACAATGTCCCTCCCGGTTAGAGATTTCAATTCATCAGCAGGGATGTTAAGGCGGGTCTTAAGGATGGAAAAGCAACGTCCAAGTGACTCCTGCTCGAGCTGGGAACGGGTTGCTGTCCGGGCGAGATCAGCAACAAGGTTGTAATGGGCAATGGTTTCCAAAGAGAAATGAGCTGCTGCCTTATCTCCATCACGATTTTCTTTAGCCGTCTGATGATCCATCCATAGTTCACGAATGAGTTTTTCGTTCGCGCCTTCTTTACCTGGCTGATTGTCACAACTGCAGAAAAGCCACATTGTTAGTATCATTCCTATCCACTTCATAAATTCTCCAATTGAACATACAGAAAGGGCACAGCATTGTCCAAGTTGCCGTTGAATCGACTTGTTCGCCTGTCGGGGGGCATGTTTTGTGATGCCATTCCTTGCATGAATCCGCGCTGAACATAGCCTCGGTTTGAGGGGTTGGAATCCATTAATTCTGCTCTCGCAGATGCTGAATGTGAAATCCGATGGCCTTCTTCATGATGGCTTTCACTTCTTGTCGGATGGCACCAATGACGAAGCACTCAGGATGAGTTGAAGAACTGATGGAAATTTCAGCGATTGATTTTTCCATAATGTCCGGATAGTGGCTCATTCCAATCCTACTTGCGGGTCAGCTGTTCAGGTTCTTGGTGCAGGGATTGTCCTGGGATTAAACGTCGACTCTCACAAGCTCTTGATTCGAAGGCTTTTTAAATTGGCGAAACTTTCCGTGGAAACCCACGCCCTTCCTATGAGGATGATTGGTGTCAGGTAGCTAGTGGGTCCGGACTTATCAGAGATGAATTTCATTGAGGATGGCCATAAGGGTTAGGCGGTCAGCCGAATCCGCTGGGATGAAGTCAACACGATGGGATGGGGGTGGCAAATATTCAGTTGATCTCCATCTCCGGGCCATTCATCATGGTTTCATGTTCCAGAGTATTCGCAAAAGTCATTGGCGTTGGACAGCCAGCCTGGTATTTGGCGCGGGCATCCACCTCGCGCACCTGAGTTATGGACAGAATTATGCTGAAAAGGCAGCCGAATCCATCCGGAGCCTTCCGGGTTTTGAGGTTGAGTTAGTCTATACCGTTCCCCAGAAGGAGCAGGGAAGCTGGGTTGCCATGACGCTCGATGACAAAGGACGATTTATCGTCTCGGACCAGTATGGCAAACTTTATCGCACGACCGTGCCGCTGGTTGGGCAGGAAACCGACGTTCTGGTTGAGCCCATATCATTGGAAATTCAGGGTGCACAGGGGCTGGTTTATGCATTCGGCTCGCTGTATGCAGTAGTCAACAGCAGCGAACACCAGGGACGTGGACTCTATCGCATCACGGATACCGACAAGGATGATCAGTTCGACAAACTGGAACTGCTCAAAAAGTTTGAAGAACAGGGAGGAGAACACGGCCCCCATGCTGTGCTTGCCGGGCCGGATGGAAAGTCGCTTTATGTCGTTGTGGGAAACCAGACAGCTCTGCCCCGCTACGATCACACCTACGTCCCACCTGTCTGGGGCGAGGACCTGCTTTTGCCCAGAGTCTATGGCCGGGGATTCATGCGGGGCATCGAAGCTCCCAGAGGATGGATCGCAAAAACTGACCCGGAAGGCGAAAACTGGGAATCATCGCCACCGGGTTCCGCAACGAATACGACGCCGCATTCAATAAGCAGGGCGAATTATTCACCTATGACGCCGACATGGAATGGGACATGAATACCCCATGGTACCGTCCCACCCGGGTCAATCATGTCGTCAAAGGCGCTGAGTTTGGATGGCGCAATGGATCCGGGAAATGGCCGGATTATTACGCCGACAGCCTGCCAGCCGCGGTCAATATTGGTCCAGGATCGCCCACTGGGGTCACTTTTGGGTACGGCGCCAAGTTCCCGGCAAAATACCAGGACGCCTTCTACATCTGTGATTGGAGCTATGGGAAACTTTACGCGGTCCATCTCGATGAGAACGGGGCCAGTTACCGGGGCTCCTTTGAGGAATTTGTGACTGGGGCCCCTCTGCCGCTCACGGATATTCTTGTCCATCCCCAGGATGGTGCCCTCTATTTTGCGGTGGGTGGGCGGCGGACTCAATCCGCTCTCTACCGGGTGACGTATTCCGGCAAAGACCCGGTCACCCCATCCACATCCCCATCCGACCCGGAGGCGGAAAAAGCGCGTGAGTTACGCACCTCCCTGGAATTTTTCCAGCGCCCAGGCGCACCTCAGGTGGGGATCAATCTCGCCTGGAAGAATCTCAATAACCGCGACCGGTTCCTCCGCTCCGCCGCACGCCACTGCCCTGGAACACCAGCCCATCTCCAAGTGGCGCTCCCGCCTCAACCGCGAATCCGATTCCCTGCGCCAATTGGCCGCCTGCCTCGCTCTGGCACGGGTCGCCTCCCGCGACCTCCCGGAATCGGCCCACACCAAAGTGCAAACCCAGATCTTTTCAACACTCCAGAACATTCCAATCCAGAAATTAGACCTCGAGCACCAATTGGAAATGCTGCGTGTCTATTCCCTGGCATGTATTCGACTTGGGGAACCCGATAAGACATGGGGGCAGAAAATCCGATCCCGCCTGGAACCACTCCTGCCATCGGCTCATCGTGAAATCAATTCCGAAGCTCTTCAATTGCTCGTCTACCTCCAGAGTCCGAAGGTCGCATCTCTCGGCGTGGCACTTCTCGAATCAGCTCCCAGTCAGCAGGAACAGATCGAATATGCCAAATCCCTGAGATTGCTCAATGCCGGATGGACCATGGACCTGCATCGCGCCTACTTCGGATGGTTTCCCAAAGCCTTCGGATATCGCGGTGGCGCCAGCTTTTCCAAATTTGTCGAAAGTATCAAAAACGATGCCGTCGCCAGATTGAATCCCACCGAAAAATTGTCCCTGCAGGAAATTCTGGATCGCCAACCGGAGAGCAGGAATCCGCTCCAGATCATGGCCGAATCACTGGCCGGCAGGTCGTTTGTCAAAGAGTGGACACTCGAGGAATTAAGTGAAAAAGCCCGCACATCACTGGTGCGTCGCGATTTTGAGAAGGGACGCAGAATATTCGGTTCTGCCGGGTGCTTTGCCTGCCACCGGTTTGGCCAGGATGGTGGAGCCCTGGGGCCGGATTTAACCGGAGCTGGCGGGCGATTTTCTCCCCATGACCTGCTTGAATCAATCATCTATCCTGAGAAAGAGGTCAGCGATCAATACGGTCAGATCCTCATCACTCTCATCGATGGATCCGTCATCTCAGGCCGCATCGCCAACCTCAATGGCAATACCCTCATGGTCAATACCGACATGCTCAATCCTGCAGAAATGGTCAATGTGGAAAGAAATCAGATCCAATCCATGGAACCTTCCACCGCCTCCATGATGCCTCCCGGTTTGCTTAACCTCCTCCAGGAGGACGAGATTCTGGACCTCACCGCCTATCTCCTCTCCGGAGGCAAGGCTGACGGCCCCATGTTCCGCAAATAACTCCCCAGTGCCCAATCAAAATCGCTATCGGTATCGAAATCGGTATCGGTATCGAACCGTCACCACGCGACAGCGTCAGCCACTGGTGCGGACTCCCGGCGGGGGAAAAGGCCAGGAAACTGAATCGATCCCGATCCCGATTTCGATTTCGATCCCGAAGAAAAGGCGGGGAGTTGAAATCAAGCGGGGCGGTCTGAGTATTTGGGATGGAATCTTGAGCCGGAAACCGTCCGCAGCACCCAATCGAAATCGGTATCGGTATCGGTATCGGTATCGGTATCGGTATCGAACCGTCACCACGCGACAGAGTCAGCCAATGGTGCGGACTCCCTGCGGGGGAAAAGGCCAGGAAACTGAATCGATCCCGATTTCGATGCCGATTTCGATGCGGATGAAAAGGCGGGGAGTTGAAATCAAGCGGGGCGGTCTATTTCTGGTTATCGTAGAGTGTTTCGGGGAAGAAGAATTTCCAAGCCTGGGCATAGCTGATGATTCCCTGGACTGGGGTGAGGTGGTTGCCAAGCAATGGTCCTGCCACAGCTCTACCTGAGTTGGGGTCCCAGACACTGCCGTCTGGAGAGATCAATTCTGGAAGTGAGCGATGGCCAGGACTGTCCGCCAGTTTGAATTCGAGGACCTGTTGGCCTGATATTCTGGACCAGATGCGGGTGGACATCGACTTGTCATTGTGCACAACCAGGAGTGGGACGCCATTCAGCGAGTCGTGAATCACGGGGTTTTCGCGGAGGAATTCGAAAAACCAGGCTTTTGCCACCCCGCCGATACGGATACCGAAAACATATCGACCTGGCGCCTCCAGGGTGCTGGTTTCGAATTCGAGGCTTTTGCGTGGCATAATGAAAGCGGTCGTTTCCGGATAATCATTTTTCCAGGATTTCCAGGAGGAGATGACAGCGGGCAGAATTTCGAGAGTCTGCCCCTTGAGTGGGCCATCCATGGCCCGGCCGAGGATATGGCTCCACAAGGAACCAGTTTCAAGGTCCCGCATCACGAGTGATCGGTTCCAGAGCATTCCGGACACCTGGAAAGTCAGCTCACGATTTTCAACTTTGGCGGCGTAGACCACGCCGTTAAAACACAAATGTCACCAGGTGGCGGCTATGCGTTTCCCGCCCAGCGAGTCATTGACAATTTCCCTGTCCGGACCTGTGAGCATGTTGATGGGATACGCGCGTGCCATTCCCTCCACGACCACTCCCAGCACAAGATCATCGTCGCGGATCAGATCTTCGGAAACCTCCACTGAGGGCACTGGTTCTGGATCCACTATTGGCCTCACCGGATCCAGAAGCACGTGGGGGTTGAATTCCTCCATGTCCACAAAATACTTTGGTGGCGATTTATCCACCGGCCCCGGGAAAAGGATGTCCACTGGTCCGGTTTCGCGCACCATCCATCCCGTCACATCATCCACTAATGTCGCAAGGCAACCCGCAATCACCACACTCAGTCCCACCCCAATCCACACCCTCGTCCGCAATGGACTGCCTGGCCCCAGGATCCGCTGATAAAAACGCTCATGCTGGCTTTCCTGTCCAGTGTTCCGCTGAGTCTGTGGTTTCATGATGAATAGAGTCTTCAGGTGGATTTTTATTCCTGGAAAATTCCAGCCCCGATTCACATTCCTTTTCTGCAATGCTCAGGATCATTCTGATCGCGGGATATCCCGCACTCATATTGCGGATCTTCGCCAGGACAGCGAGGTGTGGGCAGTATGTTCAGTAATCCTGGATGCTGGATGGCCTCGGCAGAATGATCTGGTGCCAGAGGGAGAGGACCTCAGATTTTTATGGCTGAGATAAACCCTCTATCGGCGATGGTGGGCTGGAATGGATGGACCTGGAAGTTGAGTGGTTCCAGAAAGTGGGCGTATTCCTCTGGGGTATAACATTTTCCCTGAGTGATATTCATGAGCAGAGCGGAATATTCGGCGACGGCCAGTGGGCCGGATTTATCATTGTTGATAAAGGCCTCATGAATGACCAGGAGTCCGTTGGATTTCAGTGATCGGGATGCTTTGACAATCAGCATTTCCACCTCCGGAACATCCCAATCGTGGAGGACATTCGAGAGAAGAACGATATCCAGGTTTTCCGGCCAGGCATCCTTGAACATATTGGCGGAGAGGACCTGGATGTTCTGGTTCAGGCCATGTCTGAGGATTTCTGAGGATGCGATGGCATCGACCGGGGGTTGTTCCAGAATGTGAGCCTTCAAATGGGGATACGCGGCCACGAGCGTTGCCGCATAGATTCCCGATCCACCTCCCACATCGAGCAAACTGATGCGGTCACCGATCCATGGCGACAGGGAGCGTGCAAGTGCCTGACCCAGTGCCAGGCCCCTGCAGTTCATCAGGCTGGTGAATCCCCGGGCAAATTCTTCGGTCAACATGGATTCATGCCAGTCCTGTCCCCCGTCCTGAGCCTGCCAGTTCGCCGGTTTCCCGGATTTGAGTACTTTGAGGAAGCTGTGGACAATTGGCGTATCTTTGATGGGAGTGTAATAGGGCCCCAGGTACCAGGGTGAGTCTGAAACCAGATGTTCCCTGGCGAGTTGGGTCAGTTGGTGATTCCCGCCATGGGAGACGATAAACTGATTGGCTCGGCACAATGTCAGTGCCACATCGAGTGGCCTGGTGGCGAATCCGAAATGGGACTGAATCTCCTGAGTGGAAACGGATTTCCGGGCCTGAATCCAGGAGAAAAAATCGAAGTGCAGAAGGAGTGTGGCCAACAATTCTGCGGCGTATTGTCTGTCCCGGTAGCGCAGAATCTGTGCCGGATCCGTCAGGGGGTGGTTCGCTAATTCGTTATGCATGAGTGCTTCTTATTCCGGTCATCATACGCGTCGGGCCAGAGTGGCCCAACCGGAAATTGCGGGTTTTTTCGCCATTCATGGATTTCTGGAAACCCATGGAAAAGAGCCTCGATCCAGGCTTTCCCACACAGGGTATCCACCCTAAAGTGATTGCCAATCCGATGAATATGAAAGCGAATTATTGCATTGTTTGGTTTTGTCTTGGCCTGTTGGTGCTGGTGGCGACGGTTGGCAGGGTGGATGCGCGTGAACCGAAGGAATCCGACAAGGATGTCCAATACGATGAAGCGCGATTGCCCGAGTATGATTTGCCGCCGGCATTACTGACATTTGCCGGGAAGAGGGTGGAATCCGTCGACGAATGGAATGCGGTTCGGCGGCCGGAGATTCTTGGGATATTTGCCAATCTGATATACGGACGGGTTCCCGAGGCAGCCGACCCCCTGCGGCAAGTCTACGAAGTGGCGGCCGTGGACCGGGAATTCATGGAGGGGAAAGGAGTGAGAAAGGATGTGCGCATCCGGCTTTCCAACAAAAACGGACAGAAAGAAATCTACTTTGTTCTGATGACGCCTCGGGATATGGAGAAGCCGGTGCCGGTTTTTCTGGTTCACAGTTTCAACAATACTCAATCCAATGACTTTGAGGCCTCGGCGGATCGGCCGGGCACGCTGCGGTGTGGGTGGCCTGTGGGGGGAGATATT
>JAJOIW010000027.1 GCA_021209225.1 Verrucomicrobiota bacterium | reverse complement strand
CATCCATGAACAAAGCAGAACCCCAACCATGGCTCTGAACCTATACCTTGGCCCTATACCCCTTGTCATTTGTCACAGTCTGTACTTGAACCGCCAATCCATTCAAAGACAATTTTGGGTGAATGAATTGGCGACATCCGCCTTGATAATTGCCGCTTTTTTCCCAAGACTCTCATCCACGTTCAAATTCGCGGATCAATTATCTGATGAACACATTCATGCATATCCGGTCGCACCGGTTTCCGGTTTTACCCGGTGAGGACCAGGAAGTTGTCAATGAAGGGATGTACGGTAAGGCGGTGGCTCAGTACCTCCAGGCTCGTCTCCAGGAACGGGGATATGAGGCACCCTTCATCTGTTGCGAAGATTGGGGGTGGTGGGTCGATCTCAAAGGGGCGCCATTCTCCTTCGGAGTGGCCATTTATTGTGGCCCGCAGAAGGGCGGATTGCTTGATTATTTCTGCACTGTTGGCCCGCCTCAACCCAGGATTTGGAACTGGAGAAAATTCCGGTTTGTTGAGACGGCTCCCTGGACACAAAAGCTCCATGCGGACCTCCTGGCCATTTTCGGCGAGGATCCCGAAATTGAGCTTGTGAATCCAGCCCTGGATAGTCCCTGCACCGACGACAGCGATCCTTCAGATCCGTGCTGATCGCCGGGGGGGAGCACAAAGCAAAAACCCGCTTTTTGTGGAAGCAGGTTGTGGCTGAATGAAGGATGGGTGAACCCGGAAGCAGGATCAGCGGATTTTAACCCACTGTTTTGATGCGGCTGATTGTTCCACTGCCTCCATCACTTTCTGGTTATTGAGGCCATCCAGGAACGTGGGCTGGACGGGCGAACCGGTGAGGCATGCATTCACAAAGTCGGAAACTGTATGAACAAATGTGTGCTCATATCCCAGGATGTGTCCAGGTGGCCACCATTGTCCGACGAACGGATGGGCTCCTCCAGGCTGGGTCACCAGGATGTCCGTGAATCCCTGACGGTCGCTGGGTTCCAGATTGTTGAAAAATTTGAGGCGGTTCATGTCCTCAAAGTCAAAGGCAAGCGATCCCTTGGATCCATTGATCTCAAGGGTGATATGGTTTTTGCGGCCGAGAGCGGAATCGGGTGGCTTCGAGGTTGCAGACCGCTCCATTGGTGGAATCTGCCGATGAATGACGACATGTCATCGACGGTCACCTCTCCCATTTCGCGTCCACCTTTTCCGCCTAATCCAGCGCCTTTGGCGGAGGAATCCTCGAGTGGGCGCTGTTTGATGAAAGTGTTCATGAGTCCACAGACTTCATCGAATTCGCCGACCAGGTAGCGGCCCAAGTCGATGATATGGGCGCAGATATCCCCATGGGCACCGCTGCCGGATACTCCTTTGGTCAGTCGCCAGACCAGAGGAAACTCCGGGTCGACTATCCAATCCTGCGCATACCGGGCGTAGTAGTGGTAAATGTCGCCGATGGCTCCCTCATCGATCATCTTTTTGCCTGGGCGATGGCCGGGATCCGGCGGTAATTGTGGCAGACCATGTGGACAATCTTATTTTTCTGAGCCGCGGCGAGCATTTCTTCGCATTGGGCCACCGTCATTGCCAGTGGTTTTTCGCAGAGGACGTGTTTTCCGGCATTGGCGGCGGCGATGGCGATTTCAGCATGCGAATCATTGGGGGTATTGATATCGATGATATCGATGTCCGGGTTCTCAATCACAGCCCGCCAATCGGTGCTGGTATGATTCCATCCCAGGGTTTTCGCGGCCTCAGATAAGGCAGCTGGATTGCGGCCACAAATGGTATGCATTTCCACACCGGCTCCCATAGGCATGAAATGCGGCGCTTGCCGCCAGGCATTTGAATGTGCCTTGCCCATGAAGCGGTATCCTATCATTCCGACTTTTAATGTCTTGGACATAAATTCTCCGTTATTAAGAGAAAAACTTCTCTTTAATTTGTGTTGGAGATGATTTATAGAGGGATGGACATGGCAAGTCAACGAACGACTTGGTGATCGAAAATGCAAATTGAGCTACTGAAGTCAAAGATCCACCGGGCAACGGTGACCGATTCGCACGTGGATTATGAGGGGAGCCTGACCATTGACCTGGATCTCATCGAAATGTCCGGAATGTTCGTCTACGAGAAGATATTGTGCAGCAATATGGCGAATGGGGCCCGGTTTGAGACCTATGTCATTCCTGGTGAGCGGGGAAAAAAGCAGATTGTCCTCAATGGTGCGGCGGCGCATCTGGGAGCGAGGGGAGATCGACTGACCATCATGTCCTTTGTGAGGCTGGACATGGATTTGGCCTCAACCTGGCAGCCCAAGGTCCTTGTGCTGGATCAGTTGAATAACATCAAAGCGACCCGTTCCTGAATTGCAGACACGCTTTTAATGACCCTATGACAAATTATTTCACCCAATACATTCAGAACCAGCAGGCGGCACTGGCGACGATTCCGGCTGAACAGTTACCACCCATCGCCGAGCTTCTGCGGCGCGCACACCGGGAAAAAAGGCAGATCTTCGTTTTTGGAAATGGAGGCAGTGCGGCGAACGCATCGCATTTCGCCACGGATCTTGGAAAAGGGGCTTCGGACAAGGTCGGGCCATTCCGGGTTTTATCCTTGAATGACAACTGTGCGTGGATGACGGCGCTGGGAAATGACTATTCCTATGAGGATGTTTTTGTGCGTCAGTTGATGAATTATGCCAACCCGGGTGATGTGGCGCTGACCATGAGCGTGAGTGGCAATTCACCGAATCTGGTGAAAGCTGTGACCTGGTGCGAAGCGAACGGTGTGGAGACGATTGCCCTGGTCGGTGGCAGGCGCGGCCGGCTGGCTGAGCTGGCGAGGCATGTTGTCGCGATTGAGTCGGACCATTACGGGCGGGTTGAGGACTGCCACATGACCATAGCGCACATGCTGTGTTATTATTTCATGGAGAACTGATCGCGGACCCGATCCAATGTTCTGCGGCTGAGAGAAAGCCGCGGGAGACACTGCCACATTCCAGGTATGAAGTGGCATACAAAGGACACTATCATCAATCTGTAGATCCAGCCTCGGGTCACCTTGTGCCGTTTCGCCTCCAGCGGGTTTTCCCCGCGCAGCATGCCTAAGGTTTCCAGTCCAATCAGAACCGGCCAGGCACATGCGAGTCGCATCATCCAGTAGCGTCGTGGCACTTTCAGAACATATTGCCAGCCAGCCATGAGATGGTTCTCCGCCATATCGAGCCATTTTGCATAAACCGGTTTGAGGCGATCCCAGTTTTCCGGGGCCAGAAGTTGATCCGGTGTCAGACCTGCGGCCGAGATTTCCACAGCCGGCAGGTAACAACGGAAATTCTTCAGATCCCCCGGCAGGTCGCGCAGGATGTTCACCAATTGAAGCCCTTGCCCGAATTGGATTCCGGACTTCTCAATGCTTTGGAGATTCTCGTTGGGCGGGAAAATATGATGGAGAAAGCTGATGCGGGTCCAGAATGAGCCCACAACGCCGGCAACCCGCCATGTGTAATCGTGAAGTTCCTCAGTCGTTTGAAGTGCCCGTATCGTATGGGGAAGCTGATCGAATCTTTCCAGGTCGAGAATCTGTCCACTGATAATGGTGTGAAGCACATTTTGTATCTCAGTCCGTTCTTCAGACGAGGTATTTTGTGATAAATGCCTGAGAATGCCGGAGATATTTTTCAGCAGCAATTCCTCTTCCGGCGAGCAACCCATCCGGTCCGGGAGTGAATCGAATGTGAAGCAGTCCTGCGCGTCAGCAATGGCCGCATCCAATCGTCGAAGATCCCGGATGCGATCCATTTGAGGGAGCGCCCGGGTGTCGGCAATCGTATCACTGGCACGCGCCAGTAAGTAGGCCAGAGCAATCGGGTGGCGGACCCTTGCCGGAAGAATGCGGATGGAAAGGTAAAAGGATCGCGAAACCCCTTTCAGCATCCGCATCAGCGACCCAGCCCCCACTCCATCAGACATATCCATCCGCAGGATCTTTCAGGCAGTCAGGCACTTCGCTTTTTTGGCCAATACCGAATCCCATTTAGCGAGTTCGTTCCGCACCGCGTCCGGATTGGGTGCTCCGGTCATTGTGCGTGACGCGAGGGACCTTTCCAGTTTGAAAACCTTCCGGCTTTCTCCATCAAACCGCGGATCGATTGAGCGCAACTCGGAGACTGTAAGCTGGTCAATGGGCTTCTTCAGCTTTTCCGCCAGTGCGACGGTGGCCCCGACAATATGGTGCGCTTCCCGGAATGGCACGCCTTTCAATACCAGATGATCGGCGAGGTCGGTTGCTAACAGCAATGGATCCGATGCTGCCGATTTGCAATGAGCCGCATTCACCGCAATTTCCGGCATCATGGAGGCAAATATCCGCACAGTGGATCGTACTGTATCCATCGTGTCAAAAAGCCTCTCCTTATCTTCCTGCAGATCCCGATTATAGGTCATGGGAAGCCCTTTCAGCAGGACCAGCAAACTCATCAGATTCCCGACCACCCGTCCCGTTTTCCCCCGTCCCAACTCGGCGACATCCGGATTTTTCTTCTGCGGCATCAATGACGAACCGGTTGTGAAACTGTCGGAGATCCGGATAAAATTGAACTCTGTGCTCGACCACAAAATCAGGTCCTCCGACAAACGTGAGAGGTGAATGCTGACCAGGGCGGCATGACTGCAGAACTCCACGATGTAATCCCGGTCACTGATCGCATCCATGGAATTGCGTGTCACTCTGGGGCGTCCTTCCTTGTCCGTGAATCCCAGCTGTCTGGCGACAAATTCCCGGTCGAGTGGCAGGGTGGATCCGGCGATGGCTCCGCTCCCGAGTGGGCATACATTGACTCTGTCGTAGCACTGAACGATCCGTTCCAGGTCGCGATCCAGCATTTCAACATAGGCCAGGAGATGGTGCGCCATCAATACTGGCTGGGCGCGTTGAAGATGAGTATAACCCGGGATGATCACACGATCATTTCTGGATCCCAATGCCACCAGGGCTCGTTGAAGCGCCACCAGTTCATCGATGAGTTCGAGTAACTCATCCTTCATCCACAAACGGGTATCCACCGCCACCTGGTCATTTCTGGACCTCCCGGTGTGTAATTTGGCTCCCACCGGCAGACGCTTTGTCAATTCCGCCTCAATATTCATGTGCACATCCTCCAAGGATCGGTCCCACCGGAAATTCCCCTCGTGAATCTCACTTCCGATCTCCTCCAGTGTGGCCTGGATGCTCTCCGCTTCCCCGGATGTCAGGATGCCAATGTGAGCCAGCATCCGGGCGTGGGCGATGGATCCCAGTATGTCATATTCCCAGAGCCGATAATCGAATGTCACCGATTGGCCATAGTCCTCCACCTGCTGGGATGGCCCGCTTGAAAACCGTCCGCTTCTCGAAACTGGATTGGATTTGCTGCTCATTCAGCCTCTCATCATTCACAAGTTCTCCCATGGCTGTCACGCCCAAATAAAAACCCCAGGACACCGAACCTGTCGTGTCCTGGGAATATCCAATCCTGAATAGCTCCGCTATCCCTTTGGTCGTGCCGTCATCTCATTGTGATAACGTGCTGGTCAAGCCGTCGGCTCCTCAGACCGTGGTCGTTTCAACCCGCTCGATCCGGATCAGCTTATCCAGTCTGGTAAATGAGAACGTTCTCTGAATATGCGGACTCGAAATCTTGGCCGTCACGGATGCCTGCCTGGATTTTGCCACCTTCAGCAGCGAAACAAGCAGGTTGAGGCCTGCCGAATCAATCATCTTGGCGGCCGAGAGGTCCAAACATATCGAGTTCACCCCATGCGTCATGACTTCCTCGGACTCCACCGTCTCGAATAAGAGTTCGCGGATCGAGTCCACATTCGTGCTTAAGACATCTCCTGGAATGGTAATGTGAACCACCTTTTCCGTTGGGTCATAGTTCTGGTTCATAATAATTATCTGTTTATTATATTTATTAATTAATTAAAAATTTCTGATGAGTCGGGATCAAACAATGAAATCCATAATGACAACTGAGCCATTGCGTTCTGTATGTATGCTGTCAGGCAATTCTCTCATGAGGATGAATCCGGTATGACGGGATAGTGGGTCGAATTCACTCTCCTCCTCGTCGGATGATTTCGCATCCAGGAATGTGTCCTGGTGTCCTGAACCGCTGTCAGTGATGCGGATGCGTACAATGTTTCTGCTTGAATTATACGTCGCAGTGAGATCGCAGTATTGGTCTTTTCTTTCGTGGCATCCATGGACCATGGCGTTGAGCAGAGCCTCCCGGGTGCAGAGAATCAGGTCGTATAATTTATCCGGCCCAATCTCCGGGACGGCGTAGCGCAGGCTGGATTCGATCCAATGTTGACTCTTGTCGATCATATGAGCTTCATCGCCAGCAAACTTCTTATGTAGGAGCGGCACAAATCCAGTATCCCCATTCATGCGCCCGTCTTGTGGATTGACTTCTAGTTTCACGATCATTATATCATCAATTGCGTTTTTTAGTTTGTCCTGTTGGTCCTGCTCATCGATGGGATGCAGCAGTCTTTGTGCCATTGCAAAGGCGGATATACCCAGATGTTCGGCATAATCTTCCAAACCATCACTCCACAAATACAAAAAGCTGCCCTCAGGAGCTTGTACCATATCAACTTCAAAAGTATCTTCCTCGAACCATCCCAATGGACAGCTGCCCGTGCCAATTTGTGAGACATTGCCCTCTCCATCTATGAGACATGGCGCCGGGAACCCGCTGTTCACCACGATAATGGTTCGGGTGGATGGAGTAATTTCGACCCCGCAGAGCGCAATGGATGTTGGGTTGTTGGCTTTGACTTTCGGGTTCCACTCGTTGATCAGGAAGTTGTTGAAGAAGCTGAAAATCTGCTGATCTGAAGCATTGAAGTTCATCATGCCTCTCAGTACTCCCTGGGAGAATGTGGAGAAATACGCTGCCCGCAGGTCATGGCCGGAGACATCGCCGGCTATGATCCGCACCTTGTCCGGAACCGGGTTAAAGACGCCGACAAAGTCTCCGCTGGCCTGATGCATAGGCCTGAAGCAGAGCTTCATGCCGTCTGCCTGGCGGAAATGATCAAATCCGAGCATCTGGAGTTGGGCAGCTCCAATGGCGACAGCGGCTGTGTCCGTATCGACCAGGCGTCTTTTTTCCCGGGTGACCGTCATGGCATTGACGACGGATTTTTTGAAGTCCGGAATTTCGACAGGCTTGTCCAGATAATCGACAGCGCCCTCTCTGAGGATTTTTGCGACCAGTTGTTTGTCGCCTTCGGCGGTTAACATGATCGCGGACAATGTCTCGTCCTGGGATTTGAGCCAGGTGAGGAACTCAATGCCATTGCGCCCGGGCATGCGATAATCCACAACCGCGCAGGAAAAGTTCCGTGTTCCGAATTCGCGGACAATTTCCTCCCCCTCGTCCGCATTGGCGGCTGAGCTTGTGGCATACCCACTTCTTTCGAGTGCCCGGGTCAGGATCCTGCGGGTGATGTTGTCATCATCCACGATGAGGATTCTTGATTGCTGAAGCTGTTCTGTGTCGTTTTGCAAAACCTGGCCCGGATCACATGTTTCAATATGCTGATCCAGAATAATTTGCCGCATTTTACAAACTATATGAGAAATCCCGACCTGGACCAGTGATCTTGATGGGGATGAACATTGTTCTCCCCCATGGCAGACTTAGGTATTAGTCGGCGACATGAAAATTTCATTGAAGTGAAAATTCCACAAATCTGGCGGGTTCAGGAAGTCAGGACGGTGATGGATCCCTGGATGGTATTGAGGCGGTCATGATTCATCATGAGCTGAATGGTCGATGGGCTCAGTTTTT
>JAJOIW010000077.1 GCA_021209225.1 Verrucomicrobiota bacterium | reverse complement strand
GGATAAAATCCGATCACCGCATCAGGCAACTCCAGATCATCACGTGCGGTCTGGGGCAGACCAGGCTCGACCGCGTTTTTAAGATCGTATCCGAAATACCCCACGGCCGCGCCAACAGGCACGCCAGGCATTGGGGTATCCGGGATTTCAAAGCGGGAGAACCGCGATTCGAAAATATTCCAGGGATTGCCAAACAAACGGTGGATTGCGGTATCATGCGAGAATTCGCAATAGGCTCCTTTAGCTTTGAAAAGAAGGATCGGATTGAATGCCAGGAGACTCCATATTGGCCCCTGACCGGGCTGATCCAACGCATTGGAACCAGATAAAAACACGACATCCCTGCATGAGCGAACCGCATAATCCGCCAAGCTCACCAGGTCCAACCCCGTCCCAAGATCTGTGATCCGGTAATCCATCAAATTCCGTAGCGGACTCTACGATCATGCCTCGAAATTTAGCAAGGGTCAGATCCAGGAACTTCAGGATAGACTTCCTTCCTCAGCCCATATGAGGCAGGATAGTCCAATGCCAACATACAGAACAATCAGGCTGCCAGGCATGGGATTCCATCGGCTCAAGCCAGGATGGATCACTTGCTGTGCACTACTCCTCTCGATGGGATGGATGGGCCATGGCTATGCAGTCAATGTGGTGGTCCTTCTTTCCGACGACCATCGCTCTGATTTCATGGGTTTCCACCCGGCGGCTCCGGAATGGCTCGAAACTCCCGCCTTTGACCGCATGGCACGGGAGGGAACACACATGGCGAATGCTTTTGTCTCCACCTCGCTGTGTTCTCCGAGTCGAGCATCCATATTATCCGGCCGGTATATGCACCACCACAAAGTGGTGGACAACCAGCGCCCGGTCCCCAGCACCAACCAGTTCTTTCCCCAATATCTGCAGAAAGCCGGCATTCAGACAGCATACATCGGCAAATGGCATATGGGGCATGACCTCGATGATCCACGACCCGAATTTGACTACTGGGCCAGTTTTAAAGGCCAGGGAACCTACTTCAACCCCACCATCAACATCAATGGACAACGGCACTCATTCCCCGGGTACAATGCCGATGTGCTCACCGATCTGGCCATCCGATGGATCACGTCCCAACGCCAGAAAAATAAACCCTTTTTCCTTCAGGTGGGATATAAAGCAGTTCACTATCCCTTCGAACCAGCCCCGCGCCACAAGGGCCGCTACCGGGGTCAACCCATTCCCTATCCGGAAACCATGGCCCGCACCGAACGCAACTACCTGACCCAACCCAGATGGGTCAGAGAGCGGCGAAACTCCATCCATGGCATTGACCACATGGAGACGGGAGCCTTCGATTCAGACCCCGTCCCCGACTTCAATCAACTCTACCACCAGTATGCCGAAACCGTGCTTTCACTCGATGAAAATGTGGGGAGAATTCTCGAGGCCATCTCGTCAGAGGAGGACCTGCAGAACACCATCGTCCTCTACCTCAGTGACAATGGCTTTCATCTGGGTGAGCACGGCTTCTACGACAAAAGAGACGCCTTCGAAACCTCAATACGCATCCCCATGCTTGCCTGGAGTCCGAACCGGAATCTGGTCCGTCAAGGACACCAATCCAAAGCGCTCATTCAGAATATCGATGTGGCTCCCACGGTGATGGAGTGGATGGGAGTGGCCAGGCCGGACGGGGTGAGTTGGGATGGTTTATCGATGGCGTCCCTGGTGCGCGGGGAATCACCGGCGGATTGGCGGGATCACATTCTCTATGAATACCATTGGGAGTGGAATTTCCCGGCAACCCCGACTTTGTTCGCCATCCGCACTGATCGGTATAAATACGTTTATTATCATGGAACCTGGGATCGGGACAGCTTTCATGACCTCGAGCTGGATCCCATAGAAAGGCACAATTTAATTGATATTCCCTCCTATCAGGAAAAAATCCGGGAGCTGCGGAATCAGCTGTTTGGGGAACTGGAATCCAGTGGAGGTATGGATCTGCCGATCCGCCCGCCCATCGGGGAACGGCTGGGACAAAGGAAAATTCCCTGAGCGATGGACAATATTCCCGGCCGGGAATCCGGGATTGCCAAATGAGGCAAAGCGATGGAGATTATGCACACCGGTGACAATCGCATGGGAAGCCGGTGAATTGGAAGCCCAGGTCATCTATGAGCGACGCAGATATCATTCGCCAAGCTATTAAGAAGGCTCAGAACCAGCTGTTACTCCACCTGATGTGGACAAGCCTGTGGAAAGGGCTGGTCTGGGGAGGCCTGATAGCGCTGATCTGGATTATCGCCTTCAAACTGTTGCCATTGGATTTAAAGATCTGGGATGTGGGATTCAAACTGGCCGCCCTGGCAGCACTTGCGGTCAGCTGGATTCAGGTGCTGCGCCACCGTCCCAACTTCAAATCCGCCGCCATATACCTGGATCAGAAGAAGAAACTGGATGAGAGGTTGAGCACGTTTCTGGAAATGTCCCAGAAGCCAACTGCTTCCCCCTGGCAGACACTCCTGCAACAGGACGCCGTCAGGTCCCTGCAGAAAGTGGATTGGAAAAACCTCGTCGCATGGAAGTTTCCCGTTCCCGGGCGATGGGCTGTGCTTTTGATGATCGCCTGCTCAGGCCTGGCATTTGTGCCGGAATACCGCACACAGGCATTCCGCGATGAGCAGACCGCTCAGGAGATCGTTCAGGATCATGGCAAAGAATTGGTCAAACTCCTGACCCAGACCTACGAGAATCGCCCGAAAGCCATCGCGCCAGATCAGGCAGACCTGATCCAACAGGCAATCGATCTCGGAAAACAAATGGAGAACGCCTCACTGAAAAAGGCCGGCGCACTGAGGAAACTCGAGGATTTCGAAAGCCAGGCACAGGAACAACTGGATAAATTGAAATCCGATCCCAGCCAGGACAGACTCAAAGAACTGGCTGCCTCCAAAGGCGTGAAGTCGAAATCAAGCGCCAAAGAGGCGTCTGATAAAATGCAGGACCTCCGTGATTCCCTGGGTGAATTGGCGGGGAAAGCAGACAAGCTCGCTGAACTCCAAACCCGATTGGATGCCATTAAAAACCAGGCAGGCAGCATGAAGGATGATTTGGGCGATCCCACGTCCGCAGTTTCTCAGGCAATGCAGGCGGCGTTGGAGGAGATGCGTGAGCAGATGGAGGAGCTTGGCATGAGCGAGGAGAATATCAACACTGCCCTCAAAGCCCTGAAGGATGGCAAAGCGGAGGAATTTGAGGAAAACCTCGATTTCGCCACCCAGGACCTTCAGAAGCTGATGGACATGGCTCAGGCCCTCAACAAAATGGAACAGGAACTTGGCGACAACCTCAAAGAACAACTCGAACGCGGACAGATTCCCATGGCCATCCAATCACTTCAGCAAATGCAGGAGAAATTGCAGGATCCATCGCTCACCCCTGAGGAAAAAAAGGCCATGCTTGAAGAATTGAAAGCCGCGGCCCAGGCAGTCAGCGACTTCCCACAACTCTCCGAAGCACTCAAACAGGCCACCAGGAATATGGAGAAAAATGACCACCCGGCAGCGGAGGAAAACCTGGCTGATGCCGCCCAGCAACTGGCTGACATCCTGAACGACATCCAGAACGCGGAGTCGCTTCAACAAATGAAGGATCCTTGGCAAAAGCCCAGGCGGGAATCAATGGCGGTAAAAAATGGGGTCAAATGGGCCAAAAGGGACCTCCTCGACGAGGCAGAGGAAACGGGAATCAAGGTCAATTTGGTGGAGGCTTTGGCACTTGGAGAGATGACGATTCGAATGCCTTGCCGGATAATAAATCTGAACTGGAGGACATGTCCGGGATGAAGTCATCGGAGATGGATTCGCGAGGTGTATCGGAGCGGGCCGATCAGTTTGAAGGCGACCGCTATACCCCGGACCAGCTGAAAGGAGAATTGTCTCCCGGCTCGTCCATGCCCAGCATGCCCCTGAAGGGCGTCCACATCAAAGGCCAATCCAAGTCCAGTTATGTTGAAATCCTCAATGAGATCAACAACTCGGATGCCTCATCCATCGATCAATCCAAAATCCCGAAAGCCTATCAGGATTCTGTGAAAACCTATTTCAATGACCAATGAAAAATCCTGGAACTGGCATCTCACAGGATCTGGAGATTGCTAAAATACGGGAGAGGTGGTAAGAACTTTTTTATTCAGCAGGAGATATGGAAACCGAAGAACGGATTCAAAAATTCAGGGTCGCTTTCACACAGATTTCCCAGGAAATTGAAAAAGTGATTGTCGGGCATGTGGACATAGTGGAAGGCACATTGATCGCGATCATGGCCGGTGGGCATGTCCTGCTGGAGGGGGTGCCTGGGTTGGGAAAAACTCTCCTGGTCCGCACCCTCAGTCAGGTGATGGGAATGCCATTCAACCGCATCCAGTTCACACCCGATCTCATGCCGGCAGACATACTCGGCACGAATATCGTTGTGGAGAATGCGGATGGGCGCCGCAGTTTTGAATTTCAGAAAGGCCCGATTTTCTCAAACATCGTGCTGGCGGATGAAATCAACCGGGCCACTCCGAAAACCCAATCCGCCATGCTGGAAGCAATGCAGGAACGCAGTGTCACCGCGGGCGGGGAAATGCGGAAACTCGACGCGCCCTTTTTTGTTCTGGCAACCCAGAACCCCATCGACCAGGAGGGGACTATCCCTTCCAGAAGCGCAACTGGACCGGTTTTTCTTCAAACTGGTGGTGGGGTATCCCAGCCGGGCAGATTTGAGTGAGGTCCTGAACCGCACCACCGAACCGCATCGCATTGAATTATTCCAGGCCGGGAGCCGCCAGACCATTCTGGAGTTGCAGAAGCTGGTACTGGAGGTTCCGGTGGCCACCCATGTCAAGGACTATGCGGTCCGGCTGGTGATGGCCACTCATCCCAAGTCGGAATTCTCCACGCCCATGACCAATCAGTTCCTGAGATTCGGCAGCAGTCCCCGAGGGCACAGACACTGGTGCTTGCGGCAAAAGTCAATGCGCTGGTGCAAGGCCGATTCAACGTGAGCTTTGAGGACATCCGCAAAGTGGCGGTTCCGGCCCTGCGCCATCGACTCATATTGAATTTTGAGGCTGAAGCGGAAGGATTGACCACGGATGCAATCCTTCAGGACATCCTGGAGAAAGTTCCCAAATCCGCCGATCAGCCGGTCACCGCCTGATTCCACAGCGACTCAGAGTCATGGCCACCCCAACCCAGTCTGTTCTTCGCAGTGAAGTGCTGAGAAAGTTGGAACAACTCCAGCTTGTCATCCAGAAGCGGTCCCGATCCAACATCCGCGGGGAGCGCCAGAGCAAAGCAAGGGGCCACTCGGTTGAATTTGCCGACCACCGGAACTACTCAGCAGGCGATGACCTGCGGTATCTCGACTGGAATCTCTATGGCCGACTGGACCGCCTTTTTGTCAAACTCTACGAGGAGGAGCGGGAGTTCCCCGTCAACCTCTTTCTCGATTCCTCCGAATCGATGAACTTCGGTGAGCCATTGAAATTTGAAATGGCGGCCGCCATTGCGGCGGCGGTGGGTTATGTGACCGTCGCCAGCTACGACCGATTGAGATTCTGCGCCCTTCCGGCCGCGTCCGTTCCTCCGTCGGCAGCCGGATTCTTCCGTTCCATCCGCGGCCGCGGCGTTGGATTGCGTTACCTTCAGAATCTTCAATCCATTCAACCCGGCGGGCAGGGAGGATTGGTCGAGTGGCTGGAATCCTTACTCTATCAACCTGGCCCCAGAGGATTGGCGGTAGGCATTTCCGATTGCCTGGACACGCGCCCGGTCGGCGAACCACTGAAGCGGGCATGTGGAGCGGGGTTTCAGGTTGTTCTGGTTCAGGTATTGAGTCCCCAGGAGTTTGACCCACCCTTCAGTGGAGAGCTGAAACTCGTGGATTGTGAATCCGGAGCCCATCAGGAAATCACTTTCGGAAAATACCGATTGCGTGCCTACAGGCAAATGGTTCAGGGATTCATTGATGAAATCGCGGATTCCTGCCGGCAGGCCGGAGCCCGGCATGTTGTGATCCGGTCGGACTCGGATCTGGATGAGGTGCTTTTTAAAACGCTGCGGGAAAAAGGGGTGATCAAATGAATTTCCTGTCCCCTGGCGGCTTGTTCTTTCTTTTATCGATCCCGGTCATTCTGGCCTTTTACATCCTCAAGAGGCGCCGGGTGGAAAAACGGATTTCCTCGACACTTTTATGGGAACGATTTCTGGCGGAGACCCAGGCCAACTCACCATTTCAGAAATTGCGGAGAAACGCCCTGATGATTCTTCAGATGATCCTGGCGGGGTTCCTGGCCCTGGCGCTGGCCCGGCCGTTTCTGGCAGGTGAGGAGAAAGTTCATGGGATGAATGTCCTGATAGTGGATGCGTCGGGATCCATGATGAGCACCGACGTGGAGCCATCACGATTCGAGTCAGCCCGACAGATTGCGGGAAAGATTATCCGGGCCATGGAACCGGGTGCGGTGGCCACACTGATCCGCATGGGGCCGAGAACGGAAATTGCTCAATCCACCACCTCGCGGAAAGCGGAACTCCTGGCGGCGTTGGAGGCTATGGAAGTTTCCACCGGACCTGCGGCTGCATTGGAAGCTTTCCAGCTTGCGGAATCCCTGGTGAGGAATCCATCGGCCAACAGCGAGAGTGAAGGAGCCCCCTGCTCTCTTTCCGGAAGCCACGATTCACCTGATCAGCGATGGCGGCCTGGAGGGGTTGGAGGCGCTGGCCACAAAAAATCTTCCCATTCAGTTCCACCCGGTAGGCACCCGCAATGACAACCTGGCGATCACTTCCGTGGACGCCAGATCGGCGCCCGAAGCTCCGGAAACTCAACTTCTGTTCGCCCAGATAGAAAACACCAGCAGCAACAGCATCAACACTGTTCTCACCTTGTCATTTGACGGCGGGGAGATCGAAAACCGGCCGGTTTCCATAGAGGGACAATCCCGGTCACAAGTGATTTTTCAGGTCGAGCAACCGCGGGATGGCACCTATCAATTTGTGCTCAATCACAAGGATGATTTGAAAATCGACAATCAGGCGTGGATCACTCACAGAGTTCCTGCTGCCACAAAGGTCCTGCTGATCTCCGACGGGAACCTGTTTCTGCAGAAGGCACTTCAAAGTGTCAAAGGCGTGGATCTGACGACCTCAACCGCATGGCCTGCGGATGAGGATCTGAAGGCATTTGACATTCTGGTGGCGGATCGCATTCCACCTGGGGGGACTCCACCCACCCAAAGTGCCCTGTGGATTCAATGTGCTCCAGCCGGCTGGTTTGAGAGCATCGGCTCGATGGATGGCCCCCTGGTGACGTCCATGAATCCCGACCACCCGATTCTGCGTTTCGTGTCGATTGACCAATTACTTGTGGCGCGCTCCCAGAAAGTGAATCCCACCCCCTGGTCGTCGCCATTGGTTCAGTCCACGGATTCCCCATTGATACTGGAAGGGGAGACTGAATCATCCCGACATGTCTGGATCGGGTTTGACTTATTGGAATCCAACTGGCCGCGTCTGGTGTCTTTTCCAATATTTGTTGCCAACGCGGTCACCTGGCTTTCGCCAGCCTCACAGCAGGAGGAGATCCTGAACCGGGTGACCGGGCAACCCATTCAGTTCAAGCCATTGGCTCAGATGGAGTCGGCGCAAGTGGTCCTGCCCGATGGCCAGAAACGCCAGATAAAAACCGATCCGGAATCCGGCCAGATTTATTTCAGCCAGACGGATGAACCAGGAATCTATGAGTTTTCCTATGCCACAAACAAGGTTCAGGTGGCTGTCAGTGCGCTGCATCGTGGCGAAAGTCTGACGACCCCCATCACCAGCCTGTCCCTGGGCTCGGTCCAACAAGTTGTCGGCTCGGAAATTAAAAATGCCCAGACGGAAATCTGGAAG
>JAJOIW010000085.1 GCA_021209225.1 Verrucomicrobiota bacterium | reverse complement strand
CCCGATGACCATGAATCCGACCTGGTTGACGAGGCAGTAGGCGAGGACGCGGCGCAGGTCGTTCTCGATGACGGCGTAGAAGATCGGGATCACGGCCATGGCCGCGCCGATCCAGAGGAGGACGGGTTCGCCGGGAAAGGTGCGCGCGAGGACGGCGGGTTCTCCGCAGATTTTGGCCCCGATGGCGAGGTAGGCGGAGAGGAGTTTCGGGACTTTGAGAGTCTCGGATGAGGAGTCACAGGGGTGGCAGACGTAGTCGGGATTTGGGATGGTCTGGAAGCGGTCTTCGACGAGGTGGTCGCGTTTGAGGGCTTCGAAGACACGGATTCCCTGGGTGGTATCCTGTGAGGAGAGAGAGCTGCAGCCGATGAGGTATTGGCAACCATGGGAATGGGCATACTTGACGATTCCCTGCCAGAGGAGACCGAGGACGGCGAGGTTGCGGTGTTCGCGGCGGACACAGGCACGGCCGAGCTCGACCATTTGGGATTCGATGTTGCGGAAGGTGGAGAAATCGAATTCCTGTTGGCTGTAAAAGCCGTAGTGGGATTGGGCGGCCAGGCCGGTTTGGAGGCGGTATGTGCCGACGACTTCGTGGGAGAGAACGTCTTCGACGAGGAGGTGGTCGCAGACCCCATCGAACTTGTCCGCATCGAGGAAAGTTTTGTATGAATCCTCGAGACCTTCGTTCATTTCGAGGTTAAACACGACGAAGCGCAAGGTTTGAGCTGCTCGCACGTCATCCCCATTCTGGGCCAATCTCACTGTATATCTGCCACCTTCCCGGGCCCGTGAGAGAATTCTATCCCCTTTGGAGCGTGATGAATGGTGTTCAGTCGATAATTTCATCGAAATCCTGTCTCTTTTTGGTCACTGCTGAGTGGAAAGCGCCGCGGGAGTCGAGGCGCTCTTCATCTATCCTTTATTTCGTCCGGATTCAGCCATGTAAACAGCTTTTGTCGGCATTTGAAAATAAATTTTCACAACTTTCTGAATCGGGCTCAGGACTTTTTTAAAAAGCCGAGTGAGCAGGCGTTTTCGACGAACTTGCGGAGTTTTTTCCTCTGAGATGGGGAATTGGGTTCCGAGTTCCTGAGCGAAGATGGAGATATAGTATTCCTGGACCATGGCATGGAAGGAACGGGCCTGGGACTGAGCGGCCTGGGAAGTCCCGGATTGCGAGCGCCAGCGGTGACTGAGGGTGATCCAGGGAGCGAGTTTCTGCCATTTGGCCTGGTCTTTAGCGGGATTGAGAGGAGCCCGGTCCAATCGGATTTTTCTGGCTTTGAGCCATCGCGGGAGGGAATGGAGTTCATCGAGGCTGTCCATGGTTCGAAGCAGGTGAGTGGGGAGCAGGGAAAGGATTTCCTGGCGCACATCGGAATGAGCCGGAGTCAGCAGGAGCAACTGATGGCGCTGAATGGCGATTTCCCGGAGGGATTGAGCCACTTTTTTCCCGAGTTTGGGAGTTTGAGCGCGGGCGGAACTGACCCTGGCCTGGAATCGGCTTTGGAGCAATGGCCAGCATTCAGGAGCCGGGAAAAGGACACGGAGACAAAAGCGGGTGGCGTCCTGGATCAACTGCTGGACCGGAATCCAATCGGCCACTTCGAGTGCCTGCCCGGAGAGGCTGAAGAGATCTTTTTCCAGCCAGAGCATATCTTTTTCGAGAGTCATGGCAGCCAGGTGCCGCCAGGCGGGGACGGATGCCACCATGGCATCGTCCATGGTGCGGAAGACGCGGATGTGCACTTCAGCATTCTCCAAGTGCAATCCCGGATGGAGCCAGACGGTGGGGCCACCTGGAGAATCCACTTCAATTTTTTCAGGCAGATCGCCGAAATCCCAGCGTTGGATGGAGTATTTTTCGTATTGGCGGATGACCTGGAGGACTTTTTCTTTTTGGAGTGAGGCGGATTGCTGCTGGAGATGAGCCTGGAAATCCCGGATGTTCCTGGTTTTGAAGTGGACTTTGCCTTTGAGGTCGACGATGGCGACTTTGACGCGGAGGAATTCCGGCAAGGAATCCACGAGCCAGGCATCGGTTGGGATGTGGATGTGGTGGTGAGTTCGAAGCCAGTTTGATAAATCCTCGGCCAAGGTGGGCGAGGCGGGTCTGAGTGAGGAGGCGATTTTTTCGGCAAGATCGCTGATGGGGTTGAGGTCTTTTCTGTGGGCTTTGGGCAGGAGACGGATGAGGTGGGCCACTTTTTCCTGGCGATACCCGGGGACGAGCCAATCGAGAACAGACTGGGAAACTTTGTCGCTGAGTCCCGCGGGGAGAAAAATAGTGACACCATCATGTTCCTCACCGGGAGCATAGGCATAATCGATGCGGACGTGATGGCCGAGGCAGGACAATGCTTCGGGGTAGTGATGGCTGTCGAGGGCAAGGTTGGACCCTTGGGTCAGGTCCTCGAGAGAGATATTGAGATAGTGAGGATTCTCAGCCATCCAGTCTTTGAGTGCGCGGTTGAGATCGTGCTCTGAGGAGATGGTTTGCCCCTGGAAGCGCTGGCGATAGAAGTCGCACAAGCGTTCGTCGACATTGGAGAAGCTCAGGTCGCGGACGCGGCGTTGCCAGGCAGCGACCTGTTCGATGACGGATTGGTTGTGTTCGATGAAGGGGTAATGCTGGAGCAGGTCACCGGCCACGAGGGCTTCTCTGATGAAAATTTCGGTGGCTTCCTCAGGATGGATACGACGGTAGTCAATGGATCGGGTGAGGATTTCCAGACCTTTGAGGGAGATGCGCTCCTTGACGAGGACGCGTCCGGATTTGGCGGACCATTGAGGCTCGTGATAGGAGAACTGGCAGAGATACCGGCCTAACTCAACGATCCATTCAGGCTGGATTCGAGCCAGGTTTCGAGCGTAGAGCTGGCTGGTTTCGACAAACTCCCCGGCCAGGATCCAGAGTGGTTGACCATTGCGGTCATTGGCGACGCTTGATTTGCCGGTGCGGGCTATCTTTCGCTCCCGGTTGGACATGGATTGGAAGACAACTGATCCGGGGAAAACCATCACTTTGCGGTTTCCTGGGGACCGGTACCAATTTTTTTCCACCCAGTTCCCGGTCTGCATGAGGAGCCCGGTAAGTATCGAGCGATGAATGGCATCGGGCGTTGCTTCAGCCGCATTCAATTCGAAACCACCCAAATCCTTCAAAGTGGATTTCAACTGGGAATGGATATCGTGCCATTCCCGGTAGCGGATATAGGAAATGAAGTTTTTGCGGCAGTGCTTCCGCATCTGAGCCTGGGATTTGAGCGACCTGGATTGTTCTTCAAGGGCACGCCAGAGATTGAGCAGTGTGATAAAGTCGGAAGTCTCATCGCGATAGGCTTTGTGAGCGGCGTCCGCTTCTTTTTCCATTTCGATGGGCCGCTCACGTGGATCCTGGATGCTCAATCCAGCTGCGATGACGAGCACTTCCTTAAGAGCTTTTTCATCCACTGCCTGGATCACCATCCGGCCAATCATGGGGTCAAGTGGAAGCCGTGCCAATCTCTCTCCGAGTTCAGTTAAATTCTGCTGATCATCGATTGCCCCAAGTTCCTGCAGGAGACGGTAGCCATTCTTTATGGCATTGTCCTGAGGTGGATTGAGAAATGGAAATGTTTCAATCTCCCCCAGGTGAAACGCCTTCATCCGCAGTATGACCTCAGCGAGATTGCATCGCTGCAATTCAGGCTGGGTATACTTCGGCCGATCATTGAAATCCTCTTCGGAGTAGAGACGTATGCATATTCCATCGGCCACCCGTCCACATCGACCGCGGCGCTGATTAGCGGAGCTTTGGGATATTCCCTCAATGGGGAGTCGTTTTGTTCGGGTTCGCGGGCTGTATCGACTGACACGGGCCATGCCACTGTCGATGACGAATCGGATATTGGGTATGGTGATGGAGGTTTCGGCAATGTTGGTGGCGATGATGGCCCGCCGTCGGGATCCTTCTGAGAAGATACGTTGCTGGTCGCCAGCGGACATCCGGCCAAAGAGAGGGAGAATTTCCAACTGCCCACCGAATCGGGCTTCCAGGCAGTCCCGTGTTTCCCGGATGTCACGTTCTCCAGGCATGAAAACCAGCACATCTCCAGGAACCGGATCATACAGGATGGAGCCCACAGCATCAGCGGCCGCTTCGATATAGGTGTATTCCAGATCGGACTCCGGGTCGGTTTCGATGGGTTGATAGATCACCTCAACCGGATAGACTTTGCCCGAAACCTCAATGATCGGGGCACCCCCGAAAGCTTTGGAAAAGGCATCTGTATCGATGGTCGCCGACGTGATGATGACCTTGAGGTCCGGGCGTTTCACGATCAGCAATCTGAGATATCCAAGGATAAAATCGATATTCAGGGACCGCTCGTGGGCTTCATCAATGATGAGGGTATCGTAGTCCATGAGATTGGGATCGCCCTGTGCCTCCGCCAATAACATCCCGTCCGTCATGAATTTGATGTAGGTGGATTGGGAGGTATCATCGCTGAAGCGGATTTTACATCCCACTTCCCTGCCCCACTGGGTTCCCAGTTCCTCAGACACCCGCCGACTGATCGAGAGAGCGGCGACACGTCGAGGTTGGGTGCAGGCGATCATGCCAGTCAATCCTCTTCCAGCCGAGAGACACATTTTGGGTATTTGAGTGGTTTTCCCGGATCCTGTTTCACCTGCTATGACAACGACCTGGTGGTTCCGAATCGCCTGAACAATATCCTCACAACGTTCACTAACGGGCAAATCCGCCGGAAAGGACGGATTCGGCATTCCTTCAGCTCGGGTCAAGACCCTGAGCCGTGATGCGGCAATCATATCGGCAGTCCGATCGATCAGGACCTGTGGTGGTTGACGCAATTGTGCGGAGTACAGGCGAAGTTCATCCAGCATTCGGATAATCCGATCCTGATCACTCAGCATGCACCCAGCCAGATCACGCTCAAACCCGCTGATCTGTTCCAGCAGTTCCAACATCACTCTTTCATCACATCCCATCGGCCACGAAAAAATGCCATATCCCTCATAAATGCCAAGCGACAAGTTGAGCGCATCGCGCATTTATGGCCAGACTCAACGACTCAACCTGAAAAACAGAACATCCGGCAGGCTGAGCCCATCCATATCCTCAGATGGAATACGCACCTGCATCAGATGGGACTCCAGCCCCTCCTCAGGCTGGGATTCAATCCAGGGTGACCAGGATTTCAGATCCGGTGAAAATTCAAGCTTCCATGGTTTTTGTGCGACCTGAGAATCCTCGGGTGTCCCCCACTGCAAAGTAAGCCCGGAATCATTGGCACCGGTGAGGATCCGGATTTGAGGGATTTCCAAATCGGTCCCTGGCGATGGCGAATCCGGAAATGGGGTTTCGAGCCAGTAGTCATCAAAATTGATGATGCCATTGGCATCCGGGTCATCAAAAGCACCTGTGGCCAGGGAACCAACAAAGGAGGATTCCCATGAATCCGGCAACAGGTCCCCGTCACTATCAGAACCGCTGTCCACCACTGGGAGAGGTTTGGCATTGGCGGATAATCTGAACCTCAACAGAAAATCTGAACTGCCGGAACTGATATTCAGTCCATGAACCGCTAGAATGTTCAGCCCCTGCCTCAGAAGGGACTGGTGGGCAGACAAATCAAAATTCTCAAAAATCACAGCTGATTCATCCGGGTTCGAGCCAGTGCTTTGAGCATTCCAGTCCTGGGGGACTTTTTCAGAGGCTCTGGCTGACGCCACACGAACTCCATTGAGGTAGGCAACAAATCCGTCATCGTACTGGACGGATAAACGCAATCGCTCGAGGGCCAGTGGATCCCTGAGCTCAAAGGCAAAACGGGTCCACAAGGAGGAATTGATATTTCTCATCTCCGCCTGCAGGTCTGTATTGATGAAATCCTGGAATCCATCACCTGTATCGAAACCAAATCCGGAGAATCCGGATTTCCAGCTCAGATCATCAAATTCAGGCATTATCCAGGATGAAGCCTGCGCACCCGATGTCGGAACGAGGTATCGGGCCTGGTCATTGGGGCTGATGAGGACGCGATCTGTTGATGGCATCACCCATATATTCATCGCGGATGACAATGAAATGCTGCCTCCATTCTCCGAACGCACCACAAAATAATACCGATGCCCCGGATTCAATCCGGAGACGGACCGGAGCCATGGACCCTGATCCAGAGGCCCCAGATCCAGGGCGTTTTCCCAGGATGAAACCTGAGCCCCGCCACGCCACCGGCCGTATAGGAGTTTCATGTGAGAAGGATCGCCAAAGGAATTCCCGACGTGGCCCCTGATTTCGATTCTCCCGTGTCCTTCCTGTTGGATGTGATCGATGACCGCTTGAGCAGCGACCGGCGAATCACTATCCGGCCCTCTCTGCACAAGCAACTCAGGATAGATCAGCATATCAGAACTTGTAATGCCATTATTGAGCCCATGAATTGCGAGAAGGTTCGTGCCATTCCTCAATAACCCGGATGTCGGAATGATAAAATCCTTGGGTTGTATTGCCAGGGAATCCGGACGTGACACGGACGCACCTGAGTTCCAGGAGAGTGAGGATGGTGCATTTTCACTCGCCACCAAATCTCCATTGATATAGGCGACAAACCCGTCCTCAAAATACATGCGCAAGGTCAATTGAGAAACCTCTGCGCCATTCGGGAGATCGAATGGTATGCGGATGTAGACCGATTCATTATTGTCATACATGATATTTTCAGTATCTATACCGATCCAGGCATCGTAACCTGCATCCCGCTCATATCCGACCCCGCCCTCGCCACGGATCCAGTCGCTGGCATCAAAACTGATCCGGGTCCAATTCAATCCGTCTGAAGCACTTTCTGGAACATGAACAAATCTTGGGAGCCGTCCATCAATGATCTTCACGTCTCCGAAGAGACTCACCCTGATGGTTTGGATTGGACCCGCGATATTTCCCTGGGGTGTGATGCTGACGGTGAGGGTCGTCAGTCCGGTGGACACGACTTCGTATGCCTGGGGATTCTGAAGGATAAGCTGACCGGATGGGGATTTGATTTCAAAAAAATCAAAAGGATCTCCAGCCAGGATGGCAAAGTCCATGGGCTGATTTTCAGGGTCATAAACCTGAAGATATCCGACCGTGATGGGAGTCTGGGAGGAAGGAATAGTGAAGGACTGGTCGTATGCCTCAAGTGGTTCATCCACATCCCTCAACAAAATATACATCAGCAGTTCACGCCTCCATCCGGCAGTCACTATTTCAATTTTCAAGCTATAGAATGGATTGCTTTCAAAGTTGAGTCCTGGAGAATCCGCCACAGTTAAGGTGCCGGATCGGGAATGTAAATGAAATGTATTCAGCTCATCACCTTCCCGGATGGAATAGATGGCGCGCTCAGAAATGCCAAGCATGCTCGCCAGCTCAGCAACTGGGACACCCGGTTCCAAATTCTCACTGACTTCCAATCGGATTGGGGGGAATCCGGATGGCGCTGGATAGGGTGAGAGTCGTACTGGGTACAATGCCGGACCGGCCACGTTCGGGGAGAATCCAATAACCCCTGGCTCCAGAAAACCCGGGGGAAAGGTGACAGACAGGCCAGCAGAGTCGAATTGGATCTGATCCTTGAGATTCTGCGGGAAACTGTGCAGGTTCCAGGACGATAATCCTTCAGCTGGCTCCAGTGTCGAGGAATCGATCCAATATCTTCTGAGGTCCCTCATGACCACCCCACCCCGTGGGGATGGGGGTGTGAGATGGGGAACCGCCCATGCAAAAAACGGGGAAGCATCCGGCGAAACAGTCACTTTCAGGCGCCGGCTGGCCCCCTGTGATTCCAGTTCAGTCACCAATTCAAACTCATACGATCCAGGCACGCTGAAATGCCAGAGTAAGCCAGCCGGATCCACTGCCTCAGGTCCGGAAACCTGATTCCACAACTGGATCGGTGACATTGGCG
>JAJOIW010000079.1 GCA_021209225.1 Verrucomicrobiota bacterium | reverse complement strand
ATCCCGGTATCTCAAGGATGGCCAGTTTGTGAATGCCTTCAAATCCTTGGAAGACACCTTTGCCAGCGAGCATGGATTGAAGAAACTGACACATCAGAATGTGCAAAGCTTTGAATCGAGTCTAATCGATGGATGGATTCGGGACTTTCCAATTCTTGAATATTTCGGGGCTATCTGTTCCTATCCGGATGGGGCATTCTGTCAGCCCGATCCGCACGTGAATGTGTCCGGATCCCCCATCAGTTTGAACAATTGCCTGTTATTGGCAGACAACGAGCATGGATTGATGGTGGGGGATCAGGGATTTGCAGCTGTCATAAAATTGCTCCAGAACCAATCGGCTCCAGAAAAATTGCCCGGCAACTTAACTGTTTTACAGACCGGAAACACTCAAACCATCCGACTGGCCGCGCAATGCCCAACCACCGGAGATCTAATCATCGGCGGGGGCGATTGGACCTGTCAGGTATACGATGCATCCACTCTGAAAAGACGTACAGAATTTTTCCCATCCGAGTCCGTATCCTGGGACCAGCGCAGCCCATTCGGGGCCGTGCCAAATGGCATCAGTTTTTCGCCGGATGGAAAATATATAGCCATTTGTTATGACCAGATGGCTGTCGCCGTATTCGAGGTTGGCACATACCGCCAAATCGGGTCCGCTGAAGTGCTGGATTTTAACTACTATTCCTGCGAAGGCCTGGCCTGGAGTTCCAGTGGAAGGTCTATTGTGGGTGTTGGGTATTTTGAAAATCCAAGCCAGAATATTTTCATCATTCCATTTGTGGATGGTGAGCTCGGCCAGTCAACGTGTCTATCCACTGCCAGCTTCACCGACCTGTGGGATATTCAGAGAAACGGGGATTCCAATCTATTTTATCTGGCGAGTGGGGATGGGCTTATTAGAAGAATAATGTATGATGAAGAGGCCTATCTCAATGGGAAGCCCATTCTGCAATGCATACTGGAAGATAATCCCATTGGACAAAAAGGTAAGGAAGTCCGCCGGCTTTTTTATCATGACGCAATGGATCTACTCGGGTCCGCATGCTGGGATAATATTTTCAGACTCAATTCGAGTTCATTGCTTCCCAAAATCATTCCTGAATTGCCGCATTCGGGTAAAATCAATGGGGTGCATTTTGGTCATGACGCGACGCGGATCATGACTGTCTGTCATGACGGCACCTATTATGTGTGGAATCTGGCAGCCAAGTCATACGTCACCCGCTACCAGGCAGATCATTTTAATGCCTCATCGGGCACGGCATTAAAATTTGACAATGACCGCCAATACATCCAGTTGGTGATGCCCTTTGCTGAACCGGGCGCCAACATACTGGAAATATCCTATTCCAAACTGGGGATATCGGACCAGATCATCCGTCAATTGCAATTCACCACTGATCTCAACGGTGTCCTTCTGCGGATTCAGGGATCCGATGGGCAGGACCACTTACGTGCCCTGTCTTTGTCGGATTTCAATAACTCCAATTCCGATCCGATCCAACTGGTCGACCTCAGCAGGACATCCAATCGCGAAGTTGTCCACTATGACTGGAGTTCCCAAACCCTCATCCGTCAGGTGGTCACACAATCGGATCACCAGAATATCATCATCCAGAATGCTCACAAAAAAAATAAATCCTTCCCAGCCTCCCAGTCGGGAATACCTTGGAAACTGGATTCAGAGAGAAACCGGTTTTTTATATTTGAACAATCCGGAAAAAATGATGCCGTGGAATCGACTTTAAAAGTCATTGATATTCAAAATTTAAACCCGATTGGTGAGCTGCGTTCAGGTGAAAATGAGGGGTTTGTCTCCTCCATTTCATTCAATCAGGAAGGGGACAGGATGCTGATCACTTATTCATCCAATGATTTCGCCCGGATGAAGGCACGGTTTTATAAAATCAAATCCATCGCAGGGGGGACTCAACTGCGCATCACACATTTATGTGATGCGGTTCATCCGGATGGGGTACTGAATGGGTATGTTTTCCATGATGGAAAAAGGTTTGCCACACTTGGCGAGGATGGCGAAGTCAAAATATGGTCCATGGGAAAATTGCTGCAGAGGTTTAAGCTTGATTCACAGGTTCACAGATTTGACATCACCCCAGATGAGAAACGTTTGGCCGCAACCACGCTCCAGGGAAATATATATCTGTGGGATCTGGAAAAATATATGCCTCTGGGATCGCCTTTTTTCATTGTTCCAGGATCCATAGCGGATATATCCATTTCAGGGGATGGGATGTCATTGGCGGCCTACGACATACAACAATCAACAATATATAAACGGGATGTGGGGTCGGGCAGCCTCGGAGAGTATTCCCTGGATTTTTTAAGACTCCTTTTCGCCAGTTTGATATCCCATGAAAATCAGTATTCTCCGGAAGCTCTGGTTTCTGAATACATCCGGCTGCGTCAGGTCTGCCCTGGTTATTTTCAAATGGTGGATGAACGTATCACTGAATTTTATGCATATTTACGACAGTTAACTCAAAATGTGGATTCAGGAAATTCGTTGAAATTGAATGAGTATCTCAATGGGTTGCAGTGACTGGGCGCGATTCATGGGGTGGAAACCGATATCTTGCAATTTCATGGAAAAGTATATAATCAAAAACACATTGTCTCCTGGGGACATAGTGATGTTGACAGCTGCAATCCGGGACCTGCACTTGACTTATCCTGGCCGGTATGTCACAGACGTCAGAACCTCCTGTATTGAGCTATGGGAAAACAACCCATGGTTGTCGGACTTGGCTGATGATGATCCTGAGGCGACCTTGATCGAATTGAGTTATCCACTGATTAACCAGTCGAACCAGTTGCCCTACCATACCCTTCATGGGTTCAGACTGGAGCTGAATAACCGGCTGGGTTTGAATATTCGTCCCACATGTTTTCACGGTGATCTTCATTTGTCCGATCAGGAGAAGAGCTGGTATTCACAGATTTATGAATTGGTTGGTATGAATATTCCCTATTGGGTGATCGATGCCGGAGGGAAATTCGATGTCACTATAAAATGGTGGAGCCGGGAACGATATCAACAAGTGGTGGACCATTTCCAAGGGAAGATCGCATTTGTCCAGGTTGGGGGGGCTGGCCACTATCATCCAGCATTAAATGGAGTGATTGATCTGAGAGGCCGGACGGACATGAGACAACTTGTGCGCCTGGTGTGGCACAGCATCGGTGGAGTATGCGCCATCACCGCATTAATGCATATTGCTGCGGCTGTGGAATGGCGGGATGGAATTGCAATGCGTCATGGCCGGCCCTGTGTGGTTATTGGCGGGGCTCGTGAACCATCGCATTGGGAGGCATATCCCGGCCACCAGTTTTTATCGACTAATGGGTGTGTCCCGTGTGCCCCGGCTGGTGGTTGCTGGAAGGATCGGACCTATGCCCTGGGTGATGGATGGCCCCAGGATGAACCTCAGAATATTTGTGTGAACCCACGGGGCAATCTGCCACTTTGCATGGATATGATCCGTGCGGAGGATGTCATCCAAAAAATTGAAAATTACTATAAAGGAGGCGTTTATAGATATTTGGACCAGCAGGAGTACAGTGCCTTCTGCAGGGGAGTTGAAGCCACAAAAATGAATGAATACGTCAACCCTGTGGTTCCCGAACCAGTCGGGTGATGAGCCAGGAGTGGCCACCACTCAAATTTTTTTCAGGCAGCGGAGGATATCTTCTGTGAGAAATTGGCATAATTCCTCTTTTGACTGAGTTGCATCCATAACCCTGATTCTCACCGGATTTTCGCTGGCTATCTGGTCAAAAGCCGCTTCAAGATTCTCCATTTCCTGTATTCCCGCCTGATCAAAGCGATCAGTTCCATGAGCTTGTGTCTGTCCTCTGGCCATCACGCGTTCCATGAGTAATTTCACGGGGGCTTTAAAAAGATAAGTGCGTGCCGGCTGCAGCGTCTGGGTGGCAATATTGCAGACATATTGCAGCGCATCTCTTGGCAGCGATTTGATAATTCCCTGGTACGCCAGAGTGGAATCCACAAATCGGTCGGAGATGACGATTTCTCCGTTGCGGAGGGCTGGTAGGATCACTTCCGTGACGAGTTGGTGCCTCGCGGCTGACAGCATAAATACTTCCGTCCATGCCGACAGCGAACAATTCTGTGGGGGATTTTTGAACAAGGTCCGGATCTTCTCGCCGATGGCAGTGGAACCGGGCTCGCGAACTGCCCGCACCTGATGTCCCATGCGGGTCAAAGCTTCGGACACCAGCACGACCTGGGTTGATTTTCCACAACCCTCATTTCCCTCAAATGATATGAATAATCCCGGCACTCCGGGTGGCCTGTCCATGACAAAGTTTACTTTGGCGATGGAAGGGGAGGCAGCGGTTTCAATGGATCAAATGAATCAAGCAGGATCCCGGGTGGGCTGACTGGCGGTGAACTCTGCGGCTTTTCAGTGGACTCCATAGTCAATTCCGGCTCGATTTCCATGACCCCGCCCGGTACTTCGGTCAGGAGAAAATCAACCAGCGAGTTGACCTGATTGTCATCCAGTGGGCCGCCCTGGGATTGGTGGAATGCCGGCATCAGAGAACCTTTCCTCCCATATTTAATCCAAACTTCCCAATAGAGTTTGTCCTTGACCTTGGAAATTTGAGCCAGATCCGGAACCATGCTGGCCCGATTGGGCGAGTTGTGGCAGATTCCACAGGCTCTTCCGTAAAGTTTTTCTCCGGTGAGTCCTTCTGTGGGCTTCGCATGGCATCGAGCGCAATCCCCGCGGAAAACGATCTGTCTGTCTCTCAATGCTTTGAGTTGATTGCGTTGCCGGTCACTGAGCAGTGCCGGGGTGGATTCCTGGGCATGAGGAATTTGGCTGGCCGGAATCATTGTCACAACCTTCAGAGTCTGAACCCCCTTATTTGTGAAAACGTAAACGCTTTTTGTGACCGTGCCCTGACGTCCCAGAAGGTCCATGGAAACCTGGATTGTGTCCGATTCACCGGGTTGGACAATCCACGGACTTTTTTTAACCACGGACGTGCAGCCACAGGATGTCTGTACTTCCTCAATGGTCACCGGTTCGTTCGATGTATTGCGGGCGACAAATGAAAACCGGGACTCCTTGTCTCCTGGTTTGGTTTCAACTGTCTTTTCCAGCGCGTCGAATTCAAGCGGCTGGGCAGAAACTGAATTTGCACGCCTCCCGGTCTGTGCCATCAGATCGGACCCCAGATCCCCCCGGAAAACTCCACCCAATGCGAGGCAGCCGGCAAGGATCACAACTCGGAAGCGATTTCCCGAAACGCTGGGTATTATCCTGTTTTTTTCCATAATTTCGCGGTTTGGTAATCTGAGAATATTTGCAGCTATCATCTCCCGATGCCAGGATTCTGGCAAGTCGTCATAAAGTCACTCCCAAAAATTATTGGCTGACCACAAATAGGCATCCCCAGAACGACCTGACGGAGTAATGCACTTTTGAATCCAGATCTGAAACTGAAATTGTCGACAGCAGATCAGCCAAGAATCTTTTTGCCCTCGTCGAGAAAGATCCCCTTGAAATTCATTTCCAGAGATTGGGCATTGGTTGCCTTTGAGAGCGCTTCCTCTTTGGTGATGATTCCGTTCTGAACCAGGTTGAATAGTGCCTGGTTAAAGTTCTGCATTCCGTCGTCCCGTCCAATTTCAACCGCTGCGGCAAGGCGGTCCAAGCGATTTTCCTCGATCAGTTTGCGGATGGTGGAATTGCTGATCATGATCTCCATGGCCGGGTAAATCCCTCCATCAATCGTTTTCACCATCCGTTGGCAGATGACAGCTTTGATGGTTCCCACCAGCTGCTTTCTCACCTGTTCCCGATCGTTTGCATCGAAGAAATCCAGGATTCGACTGACTGATTGAGAGGTATCCGTGGTATGCAGAGTCGAAAGCACCAGGTGCCCCGTGTCGGCAGCGGAAATCGCTGCCTGAAAACTGGTCGCATCCCGCATTTCACCGATCATGATCACGTCCGGATCCTGGCGGAGAACATGCTTCAAGCCTCCAGCAAACGAAGGGGTGTCGAGACCGATTTCCCGCTGCTCGATCACGGATTGCTTATCGGTGAAGACATATTCAATAGGATCCTCCAAAGTAATGATGTGCCTCCTCGAATTGGTATTGATGTGATCCAGCATGGCCGCAAGCGTGGTGGATTTCCCTGAACCAGTCGTTCCCGCTATCAACACAATTCCCCGAGGAGAGTCTGCAATGCGCTTCAGTATCTCCGGGAGCTGGAGTCCATCCAGTGATGGAACCTCCGATTTCACATAGCGCATCGCCAAGGCATACGAGCCACGCTGTTGGAACACGTTCGTCCGGAACCGTCCAATTCCCTCCACATAATATGAAAAGTCGGTCTCATGGTTCTTCTCCAGACCCGGACGGGCATATGGCGGAACCGCATGCTCGATGATCTCGTTGATCCACTTCTCATCCGGGATAATCGACTCCACATCGACCAGTTCACTATTGATGCGGAAGATAATGGGGTAACTCACTTTAATGTGCACATCTGAAGCCCCACCATCCACCGCGGCTTTCAGTATCTTTTGAAATAACTCAATCGTTTCACTCATAAAATCTTTTCTACTGGTGGGATAATCTTGGCCACATTCAACTAAATTTCAACTGCCGATCCTGTTCTGATCCAGAAAATGCTCCCCATCCAGGGTGCGAGTTGGAGAATTCCAACTGTGTTTGACCAATTTTCACCACTCAATAATCATGGCTGCCCAAGTTAAGCCAGCCCCGAATGCCAGCAGCAATATCCTGTCTCCAGTAGCAATCCCCCCCGGAACTCACCAGTTCATCCAACGCAATCCCAATGGATGCAGCTGAAGTATTGCCATATTGCTGCACATTCACAAAAACCTGAGAGGATTCGGCTCCCAGTTTTTCTCCCACTGCCGAGAGGATGCGCTGGTTGGCTTGATGCGGGATAATCCAGCGTATGTCATGGATGGTCAATCCCGCACAATCCAGAACCCGTCTGGCAGCTGCGCTCATGGCCGTCACCGCGTTCTTGAACGTTTCTTTGCCATCCATCTTGAGGTAATGGAGTTTGGCAGACAGGGAATCAGGAGTCGCCGGAGATCTCGACCCGCCACCAGGCATGGAAAGCAAATCATTTTTCGACCCGTCGGCTCCCAGTTCCGCATTGAGAATTCCCCGTGATCCGGGATGTGAAGCCGAGTGGCTGGTCAGAATGGCCGCTCCAGCACCGTCTCCAAAAAGCACACAGGTATTGCGATCCTGCCAGTCAATGATCGAACTTAACTTCTCAGAACCCACCACCAAGGCGTGCGACACCGCTCCCGATTGAAGAAACTGACGCGCTATCTCCAGCGCGTAAATGAATCCAGAGCAGGCCGCTTCGATATCGAAGGCCAATGCCCTCACAGCCCCGATGTTTTGCTGCACCAGGCACGCCGTCGAGGGAAAAAGCATATCCGGCGTGATCGTGGCCACTATGATGAGGTCAATGGCGTCTCCCCGGAGGCCGGCCTTGCTCATGGCTGCCAATGCGGCCTGTGTCGCCAGGTCTGAAGCAGCCTGCGTATCCAGAGCGATACGGCGTTCTTTGATGCCGGTGCGGGTTGTAATCCAATCATCCGATGTTTCAACGATCTTTTCGAGATCTGCATTGGTCAGAATCCGTTCCGGAAGGTAGGAACCCGTGCTGAGGATGCGTACTCGCCTTCCGGGAGCCGGGATAATCTGGGGAGGGAAGCCAGGAGACATTGAGTGTGGGAATCAGGCCGCTTTGTTGGGGTGGTCCAGGTTGCGAATCTGATCCGTGATCATTTGGTTGATATTAAATTGAAATTCCTGAATGGCAATTCCGACGGCATTTTCAATGGCCACATCACTGGCTGACCCATGAGTGATCAGAATATTCCCGTTCACTCCCAGCAATGGGGCCCACCGTATGTATCCGGATTCATGCGTGTCCG
>JAJOIW010000228.1 GCA_021209225.1 Verrucomicrobiota bacterium | reverse complement strand
TCTTTGGGCAGTGTGATGGAAGCGTGGCTCATGTCGGTCGGTTGTGAAATGTGATCTGGAAATTATTCGTTGGTAAGCAGATTTGAGGTCTGGAGCACCCGCAGGTATGCGATGACAGCCCACCGGTCGGGGACACTCAGCACTGTGCCATATTGCCCCATGGCGCCTTTTCCATGGGCGATGGTTTGATAAATCTGACCGTCGGATTGTTTCATGACATATTCGTCCACGAGGTTGCGGATGAGGTTCATGCCGAATCGGGTGGTGATGCCTTTACCATCGCCCAAGGGACCATGGCAGGGGGCACAATAGATAGTGAAGCGCTCCTGGCCGCGCTCAATGAATTGAGCGGTGATGGGGAATGGATTGACCTCGACCAGGTTGGTTGAGGAACCGAGGAATCCGGTGGAGGCGGCATGCTGTTCGAAAGGATAAACATCGGGCAACCCGTAGGCAGCGAAGGATTGGGAACGGGGAATGGTTCCCTCGACGTAATCCTGTGAGCTGATGCCATTCGGGAAGAAGCTGTTGACCTGTTGTGGGCGGAGTTTTGGCTGCCGGTCCATGTCCGGAAATAGCTCGAGAGGCGGCTTGCGGAACTTGTCACCCCGGAATCCAAGGACCCCAACGGTGAGAACGATCAGAGCGGCAAAAAAGGCAATAAAGTATCGCATGAAATTATTCCTGGACTTCTTCGATTTTGACAGGGTGAGTGGATTCAAGCAGTTGACGGGTCACGCTGGAATCAAATTTGGCGTCAGATGCTTCGATCAACAGAAAGAACTGGTCATCAGTGGCTCTCTTGAATGAGGAATGCTTCAGGAGCGGATTGTGCAGGCGGGGCAACCGGTTTAAAAATGCCATTCCCAACAAGGTTCCAAAGGCTCCCAGTAGAATGGTCAGTTCATAGGCGACCGGGAATGAGAAAATGGGGCTGAAGAAAGGTTTTCCACCCACGATCAATGGGTAGTTGAACTCGTTCATATACCAGATCATACCCATGCCCGAGAAGAATCCGGTGAAGCCACCAATGAAGGTGAACCATCCCACTTTGGAATTTTTCAATCCCATGGCATCGTCCATTCCGTGGATGGGAAAGGGCGAGAAGACATCCCATCGGGAGTATCCATGATCCCTGATCATCTCGGCGGCATGCATGAGGTCAGCCGGTGTGTCAAACTGGGCCAATAGCCCGTGTAGTTTCTGTGAATCCTGTGCCATTAGTGTTTACCCTCCTTCGCACCACCTAATTTGTGGTGTGGATTGGCTTGCGGCGTGACGCCTTTGACTTCAGAAATTGCAATCATCGGGAGAAACTTCATGAATAAGAGGAACAAGGTCATGAACATCCCGAACGTGCCAACAAATGTGAGAACATCGACTTTGGTTGGGGTGTAGTAATCCCAGTTGGCGGGAATAAAGTCCCGGTGCAGGGTCATGACGATGACGAACCGTTCAAACCACATCCCGATGTTGACGAAGATACTGAGGATGAAAACGATGCGCATGTCGGTGCGGAATTTTTTAACCCAGAAGAACTGGGGGGTGATGACGTTGCAGCTGACCATGGCAAGGTAAGCCCACCAGTATGGACCCATGGCCCGGTTGATGAAGGTTTCCAGTTCGTAGGGGTTTCCACCGTAGTAGGCGATGAAGAACTCCATGGCGTAGGCGTATCCCACCATGGTGCCTGTGGCGAGAGTCACTTTGCACATCAGTTCGACGTGCTTGACAGTGATCAGGTCCTCGAGCTTGCAGATGGTTCTCAATGGGATGAGAAGAGTCATCACCATACCGAATCCGGAGAAAATAGCCCCCGCGACGAAGTAGGGGGGGAATATGGTGGTGTGCCAACCCGGCAGCTGAGAGACAGCGAAGTCAAAGGAAACGATGGAGTGAACAGACAAAACCAAGGGGGTTGAAAGTCCAGCCAGCAGAAGGTAAGCCTTTTCATAGTTTCTCCAATGCCTGTTGGAACCAGTCCAGCCCAGGGAGAATAATCCGTAAGAGAACTTGGCCAGGCCACTCTTGACCCGGTCACGGATGGTGGCGAGGTCGGGGACCAGACCTGTATACCAGAATAACAGGGAGACCGTGAAATACGTGGATACGGCGAAAACGTCCCACAGGAGTGGAGAACGGAATTGGGGCCAGATCTGGTTGGCGTTGGGAAGTGGGAAAAGCCACCAGGCGAACCAGACGCGTCCGACGTGAATCAACGGGAAGATACCGGCGCACATAACGGCGAAGATAGTCATAGCTTCGGCCGCCCGGTTGATGGAGGTTCTCCACTTCTGGTTCAGAAGAAAAAGAATGGCCGATATGAGGGTCCCAGCGTGACCAATACCGATCCAGAAAACGAAGTTGACAATGGCCCAACCCCACATGACCGGGTTCTGGAGACCCCAAACACCCACACCGGTTCCTATCAGGTAAGAGATATAATATGGAACGAGAACAGCGACTGAAGCTGAGAATATCAGGGCAATCCACCACCACATGGGCGGCTTATTCTCAATGAACTGAGCCACCTGGTTGGTGATCCAACTGAGGCTGCGTTCATTTGTGACGAGCGGGGTCCTGACGAGGTCTTTAGGTGTTTCAGGGACTTGCATGGTGTTGGGTGAAGGACTCTGTGATGCGGCCATAATTAGTGACTCCCTTCCTTAGCATGGTTGTCATCGGCGCCATGACCATGATCAGAGTGATTATCTCCGTGGTGACCATGATGACCGAATGGATCCTCCGCATTGGTTTTGAAATATTCCTGAGTGGTATATGGACTCTTGAGACTTTCCTGATAGTCCGGCATTTCCGGATTCGGATTGCGCACCCGTGCCAGATAGGTGGTGCGGGCACGTGTCTCCAGATAGCCAAGAACTGAATAGTTTCTTGGGTTTTTGATGGATTTGGAAACAGCACTGTTGGGATCGAGCTTGTTGCCGAATGTAATGGCCTCCGCCGGGCAGGCATCCAGGCAGGCAGTGCGCACCACACCATCGGGAACCTCGACCGCATCGGATGCCCCGGCCTTGATCTTCTGGGCAATTTTGGCGCCCTCAATCCGCTGGATACAATAGGTGCATTTTTCCATGACGCCGCGCATGCGGACAGAGACGTCTGGATTGCGCACCAGTTTGGCGATTTCAAACTCATCAGTCGGACGACGGGGCAGCTTGTCGAGCATGACTGGAGAATCGTATAACGAGTCGAGAGGACGCAGGTTGTAGTCGAAGAAATTGAAGCGGCGGACCTTGTATGGGCAGTTGTTGGAGCAATAGCGCGTGCCGACACACCGGTTGTAAACCATGAGATTCAGTCCCTCTTCATCGTGAACGGTGGCATTGACCGGGCAGACACTTTCACAAGGGGCATTTTCACAATGGACGCATGCCATGGGTTGGACAGATACCTGAGGGTCTGCGGGCAGATTCTTTTCGCTACGGATCTTCCCTTTGTCACTGCCTTCAGGCACGGTGACTGGGGCGGAGAAGTATCGATCAATCCGGAGCCAGTGCATCTCGCGTCCGCGGCGAACCTGGTCTTTGCCAACAATGGGGATGTTGTTTTCTGACTGGCAGGAAACCACACAGGCGTTACAGCCGGTGCAGGCATTCAAATCAATGGTCATCGCCCACTGGTGGACGGACGACTTGATGATGGGATAGAGGGTGGTTCCGTCTTTTTTCTGCTTTTCCTCGGCCTTTTTCTCGTAACTTTCGTACGGGTGGTTGTAGACCTTGGACGGCAGATCGTGAGGGAAGTGGCTGTCGATGCCCATGGAGGAGGCAGCGAAATCGGGGTGCTTGCGGAACTGCTGGATATTGGCTTCGCGAATGATCGGACGGCCTTCCATGGAACCGTGATCCTGGGTGCAGGCGATCTCCACGGTGCGCGACTGCAGAGAAACTTTGGCCCCCTGGTCAATGAAGGAATTTTTGTCGGTGCGGACAGCGAAAGCGTTGTAATACCCGGTTCCCTCTCCTACCCGGCCACAACGATTGCGGCCGTATCCCATGACCAATCCCAGAGTGAAGTCGGCGAATCCGCTTTGAATCCAGGCTGGGCCGGAGATTTTTCCGACCTTTGATTTCCACCTCAATGATTCTGGCCATGTTGTATTTGGTGGATCCTTCATGGTTGGAAGGTGGGAGGCCCAGTGCCTGAGCCGTGGCCGGGCTCATCAGAATGACGTTATCCCAGGAGATTTTGGTGATGGGATCGGGCAGTTCCTGCAGCCATCCGTTATTGGTGAAGGTTCCATCCTCCACTTTGGAATCCGGAAGAAATACCACTTCCAGGTTGTCCTTGCCGGGCACAGGTAAAGTGGAGACTTTTTTAAACTCGGATATGAAGGAGGCCCATTGGAAATCCGGTTTGGAGTGGCGGAAAAATGAATCCTTGAGGTATCCGTCGTGGAGAAAGTGTTTCCAGGCTGAGTCCGCGTCAGATGCTCTGGAGACGATTTTGAATGTTTCACGCACGATGTCGTGCGGTTTGAGGGTATTTTCGCCACCCAGGATCGCGAGGAATTCGAGGTCGGTGAAGCTGTCGTAGAGTGGGGCGATGAGTGGCTGAACTGCAGCGAGTGTGCCATCCGCTGTTCTGGCGTCTCCCCATGATTCGAGGAAGTGCGAGCGGGGGAAGCTCCAGGCGACATTCTCACTGGATTCGTCGAGCCGGTCGCTGAGGCGGATGACGGTGGCCTTTTTCTGTGCATCCGCCCAACCAAGATCGGCCGGGGCATTGTAGACCGGGTTGCCACCGATCATGATGAGCTTGGAAACGGACGAGCTTTGCAGGGTGCTGGCCAGAAGCTGGATGGATGAGAAATTGTGGGCTTCATCCGCCTGGTAGTGGACGGTGGTCCCAATGTTGCCGAGGAGAGCATTGAGCACCTGACACATCAGATGGACTGAGGCAGGTTGTGAGCTGCCTGGAATAAACACAACATGACCCTTGTGGGCGAGGATATCGTTTTTGCAGGCCTCCACCCAGGATGACCAGGATGCAATTAAAGTGGACGCGCCTTCATTGGCTTTGCCGCTTTTGATGCTGTTGAGTTCCTGCACCATTTTGGCATAATTTTCACCGAGAACGGACTCCGCATTGGAGTTTTTATCGGTGATGATGTCCATCGCGAGGAAAGCGGCGAACTTCTCGATCTGGCTGGGAGCCATGCGGAGCCGGTGGTCAGCACCCGCACCAGTGATCGTCATCGGACCTTCAACCACATACAGGCGGTTCATCTTGTCATCGACCGATGAAATTTTCCTGCCGCGGGCAAAATCCCGGGTGTGGCGGGTGGATTCAGCCTCACTGCCTAAAAAGTCCGCCCCAAGGCTGACGATGATGTCGGCTTTGTCCAAAGCATAAAATGCTTTGTGAGTCACACCATCCAGAGCGGGCTGGATCGGGTCATAGTGATGCCAGGTGGCTTCCGGGTATTTGGACCGCAATTTGGCGATGAGTCGGTCGCGGGATGGGGATTGGACAGAATCGAGAAGGAAAGCATAGCCCGCACCTTTGGATTTTTCCAGGTCCGAGGCCACGGAACGGAGGCCATCGACGCCAGCCTGACGGGTGACAGAATTGGATCCCTGCATCACCGATTTGAGGCGGTCCGGATCGTAAAGATCCAGGAGGCTGGCCTGGGTTACAGCGTCCGTGCCCGAGGAATCCGGATGCAGAGGATTGCGCTCCAGTTTGACTGGCCGGCCATCCGCAGACTTGGCAAGCAACGGAACCGCACCACTGCGGGTCGGGCGCGAGGTGGCAAAAAAACTGGGAAACACCGTGAATGTAGTCCTCGGATGCCCGGTTGAAGGGGATCAGAACCTCTTCAGGCCGGCGACACCCCGTGAGCCCGAAACCAGCAAAGAGGAAGCTGGCGGACATGATTTTGAGGAAATGTCGGCGGGACCCGGGATCTGCCGCTTCGCGAGCTGCTGCCGGAAACTCATTGTCGAGCCAGGAGCGGAATTCTTCAGTTTCAACCATGTGGTCGAGACTGCGCCAGAATTGACGACCGGTGGATCCGTGAGGAGTTGAGGTAGGGCCTTTTTTCATCGATGGCATGCAGAGCAGTTCTGGGAAGAGTTCACTTTCCAGTCGTGAACAAATTGTTTTCCGTCAGTGAGTTGTTGTTCTTTGGAAGTGGTCCAGTCGAGGTTGTAGACATCTTCTGGTCGACGGATTTTTTTTCTCGGGAGCGCGATGGCACTCGAGACAGAATCCCATGCTGAAGGTTTTGGCATGGTAGACTTCTTCCATTTTGTGAATTTCCCCATGGCAGTGAACGCAACTGACGCCGCGGTTGACGTGCACAGCATGGTTAAAGTAGACATAGTCGGGGGTTTTATGAATCTGGACCCACGGGATCGGGGTTCCCTCATTGTAGGATTCCCGGACGAGTTCCAGCTTGGGATCCTGGGAGAGAATCTGGTTGTGGCAGTTCATACAGGTCGAGGAGGGATGGGATATTCGGAGAACCAGGATGTCTCCACACCATTATGGCAATAGCGGCAATCCAGACCCAATTGATCGGCGTGGATGGCATGGGAGAATGAAACCGGCTGCGTCGGTTGATATCCCGCCCGCCCGTAGGCAGGACCCACATAGTAATAGACCCCGTAGCTCACGACGCCCCCGAGAACAATCAGTCCAGCAAGGACGATCCCAGGCAGCTTATTGGTCCATTTCGGAAAAATTTCTGACATGATTCAGTCTGTATTGTGAAATCAGTTAAAGCTGTGTCCACGAACCGCTTGTACCACAAGCAGAAGCTTGTGAAAATTTTCACAAGCATGGATACCAGAAAAATTCAAACTGTGTAAAGGATGAAAATTCTGAAAGAGCAGCTTTCATGGGACGGGTGGATCAACCCGCTGGGACCATGAACGAGGCTCAATATCCAATGCCTGATTGGAACACTCGAAAATCGGGCAGAATTTAGGAGATTATTCGGCAGAGGAACAGAAAGAATGAATGGACAAAATGTCCTTATTTGGAGATCGGCGCTGAGAATGGCGGTTAAGTGGGCGGGATGAAAGCCGTTTAACGAGGAGGGAAAATGGCTGATAGCGAGAAAATCATGAGAGACAGGCATTTATTGAATGAGAATCAACTGGGAGCACGGTCTGCGGGAGGACGATTTTGGCTGGTGTGGGCCGCGGTATTGACCTTGGGATTTGGGTGGACGCAGCCGGTGATTGGGGACGGGATGGCATTGAGGCTGCTGGAGCGGGGCAATGCGAGATTTGCGGGTGGGACAATGATGCATCCGAATTTATCACCGGAACAACGTCATGCGATTGAGATGCAGGGAGCCCATCCGTTTGCGGCGGTATTGACTTGTTCAGATCCGCGTATGGTTCCGGAAATTCTATTTGACCAGGGAGTGGGAGATTTGGTTGTGGTCCGCATGGCAGCCGGAGCGGCGACAACCGATGCGGTGGCCAATTTGGAAATGGCGTGGCTGGAACATAAGATTGGACTGATCACGCTCCTGGGCCACACGGATTGTTATGAGGTGTTGATGTCGACCAATCGGGTGTCCGGGCCGGTTTCCAACACGGCAAAAATTTTAAAGCGACTTCAGACGGCCACCCCCGCTTCACAGAAGCTGGGGAATGCCTCGAACCGGGAGCGTGTGGAAGCCAGAGTTCAGTCGAACTTATTGGAGGTTCTGGAGCGCAGCACCTTGCTGCGGGCGGCAGTGAGTTCAGGAGAGCTCATGATCCGGGGAGCCATTCTCGACCATTCCAATGGAGGAATCACCTGGCTGGATGTGCCCGACACCATGGAAAGAGTTTTGAAATTGCCGGGGACACTGGCCCGGCGTGATCCGATTGAAGTAAGGACAGCCGCCGACCAGGAACTCGATCTGTCCTTTGCTTCCGAAGAGAAAAAAAAAGCCAGTGGATGGTGTGATGGAGGTCCACGCGCGCCAACAGACATCCGCGAGAATGACACAGCGGTTCATGCAGACTGGAAACCTGAGATTTGCTTCCGGGAAACTGGATTTTGCTGAGCAGTCGACGAATCAGCTGC
>JAJOIW010000211.1 GCA_021209225.1 Verrucomicrobiota bacterium | reverse complement strand
TATCCTGGTGTGCTCGGCAGTCTCAGGCTGGCGCTTTGACGGACTGGATGATGCTGTTGATGACGGAGTCCGGGCTGATGCCACTGTATCTGGACTGGGAATTGAGCAGGAGCCGGTGGGCGATCACATCCACAGCCGACTCCTGCACGTGGTCCGGCGTCACATAGGAACTCCCGTCAAACAGTGAATATGCCTGTGAAATCTGCATCAAGGCCAGGGACGCCCTCGGACTGGCTCCGAGTTCGATCTCGTCGCGTCGCCGCGTCAGGCTGACAATTTCCACAATATAGCGTTTGATTTCGTCGCTGATTCTCACTTTGCGCACCAGGTTCTTCACTTTCTGAATGTCTTCGAGTTCGCAGACTGGTTCGACGGAGTGAATCGGGTGGTCGGTTTGTTGGGCGGAAAGGATAGCGACTTCGTCCTCCGGTTCGACATATCCCAGTTTGAATTTCATGGTGAAGCGGTCCATTTGTGCCTCCGGGAGCGGGTAAGTGCCGCGGAACTCCACAGGATTCTGGGTGGCGATCACAAAAAAGAGGTCATTCAATTTCCGGGTTTTGCCTTCGAGACTGACCTGATTTTCGGCCATGGCCTCCAGCAAGGCGCTTTGGGTGCGTGGGGAGGCGCGGTTTATTTCATCGGCGAGCAGGATATTTGTGAAAATGGGGCCCATTTTAAACTCAAATTCGTGGGCTTTTTGATTGAAGATCGAGACCCCAAGGATATCGGACGGCAGGAGGTCCGAGGTGAACTGGACCCGGTTGAATTGCGCATGGATACTCAACGCCAGAGCTTTGGACAACGTCGTTTTCCCGGTTCCCGGCACATCCTCCAGCAGGACGTGGCCATTGGAGAAAAATGCGGCGAGCGTTTTCCGGATGGAATGTCTTTGGCCATGCATGACCGTCTCAATATTGTCGGTGATGCGTGAGTAAACATTTTGAGCTGCTGTCAGTTCCTGTTCAATCATTTTGAATTGAGGTATTGTCCTGAAAAAATTCTATCCGTCGAGCCCACACTTCCAATTTGATCCGATGAATGCCTCACCCGGATGCCAGCGGATCGGATGGTTCGGATTCAGTTGCTTGAAATCATCTTAAGCATCGTCTAGCTTGCCGGGAATGAGATCATTTAAGGTAGATCAGTTACCCGTTTGTGTTTATCCGGATCAAGCGGCAATGGCGGCGGCAGTGACATCAGACGTGCATACTTATCTGATGGAATTACAAGCAGCGCAACCGGCAATCCGCGCAATTCTGGCCACGGGCAACTCGCAGATTGCGTTCCTGAATGCCCTGGTTGCCAAAGGGGGGATTGATTGGTCCCGGGTGACCCTTTTCCATATGGATGAATATTTGGGGATTTCCGCTGATCATTCGGCTTCCTTCCGGTTGTACATGCGCGAGCGGGTGGAGAAAAAAGTGGGCCCTGCGGCCTTTCACTACCTGGAGGGGGATGCACTCGAACCGATTGCTGAATGTGAGCGCTATGAAATGTTACTGAAGGAGGCCCCCATCGACCTGTGCTGCATGGGGGTGGGGGAGAATGGTCACATTGCCTTCAATGACCCGCCCGTCGCGAATTTTCTCGATAAAAGATGGGTCAAGCTGGTGAAGCTGGACGATGACTGCAAAACCCAGCAGGTCAATGAAGGTCATTTTCCTGACTTGGAGACAGTCCCCAAATATGCCCTGACTCTGACCATTCCAGCGTTGGTATCGGCGAGAAAAGTGGTGTGTGTGGCCCCGGAGACCCGGAAGAGCCGGGCAATCAAGTCTGCCCTGGACGGCCCGGTTTCAACCCAGTGTCCGGCCTCATATTTGCGGAACGTGCCTTCGGCGACCATGTATCTCGATGAGAATTCAGCCGTCCTGCTCAACCCACGGCCAAACCATTAAAACCCATCCATCGCCCTGACCCGGACTGGCCCCTTGGGGAATTTCCTGGATGGGGCGGGGTGGAGGAAAACAACCGTTGTGCCCGCGCCCCAGCCGGCACGGGCCATTGATTATTTTCAGCCGGTCCAGTCACGAATCGGAGGCACTGGTATTGGAATGGAGATCTTTGAGTAAATCGCGGTAGACGGCAGCCTGTTCGTAATCCTCTTTTTCGACTGCGAGAGCCAGCTGGATTTTCAGGTTCTCCTCCCGGGATGGAGAGGGAGTGAGGTGGATTTCGCGGATAATTTTTTCCAGAGCGCGTTTTTCATTGATGGGTTCATCAATGATGCCGTCGGATTCATCGAAGAGTTCCTGGATTTCCTCCAGGCAATCGGTTAGCACTTCGATGGCCTCCTCTTTTTTCCCGATTTGAAGCAGGATCATGGCTTCCGAGTGGGCGTACATCATGAGCATCTGGGGTTTGAGGTTGAGCAGGTTGGAGATGTCGGCGTCGTCATTGGCGAACTCCCCGATGAAGTCGCACAGGGAGAGGTTTCTGCTCGTGTCCCGGATCACCAGGTCATACTCGTTGAGTTCATAAAGGCAGATATAGCGGTGGTAGTATTGGAGGGCTTCCTGTTGGAGCTCCATCAATGGCTGTCATCCAGGGAAAATTCGACGGCCTCCATGAGTCCTTCCTCGAGTTGTTCACGCAGGTAGTCAAAATAGGAATGAGTATCGTATGGGGATTTGCCATCCGGCCGGCCGTCGCGATTCATCTGAAGGATGCCGAGATCGACCCGTAACTGAATCTTTTCCAAGCCGTCATCCCCGGTAAACTGTCTGACGAGAAGTTTACCGGGTTCATATTCCCATTGATTCAGAAAGGCAGAGATATCCATGCTTCTCACATTGCTATCATGCGCAAGGCGTGGGCCCCCGTCAACCCGCGATCCCTGAGGCATACCTCTGTCCACATCGACGCAAATCAGGCCGCCATGAGAAAAATTTGTGTGTTTTGGGTTCAATTTTCCGGATAAAAACCGGTATGCTGGCGGCGCGATGAAGAGTCATGAAGTTGATTACGAGATATTTGGCGATGACATGCAACTGGTTGAAGTGGAACTCGATCCCTCAGAGTCCGTCATAGCCGAAGCCGGGGGCATGAATTACATGGAGGAAGGCATCGAATTCCAGGCCAAAATGGGGGATGGCTCGGAAATGGACGGGGGCTTGCTGGGCAAGCTGGCGAGTGTCGGGAAGCGCATGCTGACCGGGGAATCGATCTTCATGACGCATTTCACCAATCGGGGAGTGGGAAAGAAGCGGGTTGCCTTTGCCGCCCCGTATCCGGGGAAGATTATTCCCATAGACCTGGATGATGTGGGGGGGAAACTCATATGCCAGAAGGATTCGTTTTTATGTGCCGCATTTGGAACCCGGGTATCCATCGCCTTCAACAAGCGCTTTGGGGCGGGATTATTCGGTGGTGAGGGCTTTATTCTGCAGAAACTTGAAGGGGATGGATTGGCCTTCATTCATGCGGGAGGCACGGTGATTCAGAAGGATCTGCGGGGCGAGAAGTTGATGGTGGACACCGGATGTATCGTGGCATTCACCGAGGGAATCGAATACGACATCCAGCGGGCCGGGAATCTCAAGTCCATGTTTTTTGGTGGAGAAGGATTATTTTTAGCGACTTTGAGGGGATCCGGGCGGGTGTGGCTGCAAAGCCTTCCGTTCAGCCGTCTTGCGGATCGGATCTTATCCAATGCCCCATCCGCCGGTGGGCGCAGCAAGGGAGAGGGAAGTGTTCTGGGTGGACTCGGGAGACTCATCGATGGAAATTGAACCCGTCTCCCAGTGATGCCACTTCCCCCAGCTTGATTTCTGCGAAGTCCGCCAACCCGGTCCCGGGAAATCCGACGGGATGGGTTGGGATTCTGGCTGACTACGGATTGAGATATCGCCCGCTTTGTGCAGGCCGGTTATCTATGGGGCGGTTCAATATGACTTTTTTTCCTGTGGCTTTGCCCTGATCAAAGGCCTCACCCACCACGATTGGGCGTCCGCTGGATCGGTTGCTTGTGTGGGGGTGGAGTTGCTTGAAGAAGGCCTCCAGGTGCTTGTCCCCTTTCCAGACCAGTGCCTTGAATTGTGCCAGATGGGCATTCTGTTCGCGGAGTTTTTCGGCGAAACCACAAAGGACGCCGAAGTAGAATTCTTTTCTGGGTTTGTCGGAGGTGAGATTGTTCCTGGATTTGAAATCTTTCCAGAGTTGGGGCAGGAGTGATTGAAAGTAATCATGCACATAGGCGGCCATGGAAAGGTTTTCCGGTTGGCCATGTGCCACCGGGATATGGCCCATGGACTGGATGTCTTTGATCAATCCGGATTGCCAGAGGATTTTGACAAAGAAGAATTCCTGGAGGATGGAGATGAGTTTTTTTTCCCATCGATCGAATCGTTTTTTTGCTGAGCCGATTTCGAGGATTTTATAGGTGCGGTTTTCTGGGTGGAGGGAATGTTCATCGACCTGATGTTTCATGAGGAGCTCACGGGCCTTTTTCATGGCGAGCTGGGCTTCATTTTCGTTCGGGCTTTGCGCCAGGGACAGGAGTTTGGAAATTTTCTGAATGACAGGATTTTTTTCCTGATTGGATGCCTCGGTTGGATCCAGATACCAGGACTCCCCCGCATGGGCCGGAACTTTGAGCCGGCTGCAGGCGTAGTGGAAGGCGGTATCATGCGGGGTATTATTTCTGCTGAGCAGGACTTCGTCGACAAACTGGTGGGCCATTTCATGTTTCAATGTGTCCATCACACGGGTCCATGGATGGGATTGAATATGATCCATGGAGATGCCGATGATGCGATCTGATCCGTTCCAGAAACCAAAATTCGATTTGCCGGAAAATAATTGAAACGATGGGGACTTCAACTGTTTTTCGAGGTAATACCAGTTGAAGTAGTCCCACTGGTCCATGAGAATCTGACCCATCATGGAGCTGTCGAACCCATTTGAATTCATGGCAACATTAGAATCATCGGGCGGGACTGAGTCAAAGATTTACTCCGTGCGGACTCTGGATCTGTGCGCCTCAGGTGTCCGGCATGGATGCAGGCGTCCGGTTCCGGATTCCATTGTCGATGAAAATGGGATGGGAACCTATCTGGGAATGGGGAGGCGGTGGATCCGCCCGGGCACCAGGTCCGCAAAGGAGATTTTTTGCCCCCGGGTTGTGGTATAGCTCAATGAGAAAGGTGAGGGATGGGAACCTAAGCCCAGCCGGATGATGGGATCGGGTTGGGTTCGGAAGGAATCTGAGGATGAGATAGCCCTGACGGTCCTGTGGGACTGTGATTCCAGCAGTATCTGGGCCCCGAAGGGTATAGGAGAACCGGCCTGGTGGCGTAAATCAAAAGCGATCCAATTGCCGGGAGGGCTTGTGTTTTCCAGGATGTGCAGGGTGTGTTTGGAAGCCAGCCATGAGGGCTCCGTCACCAGGATCAGGTCGTGGTCTCCGTCATTGTCCACGTCAGTGAAGGCGACATTGCGAGAATCGCCTGTCAGTTCAATGCCGGCCAGCCAGGAAACCTCAATGGCCGACTCCCCGGATTGATTCAAAAATAAACGATCGGAAAAATACCCGCCATAGGACATGCCATCGCGGGCGCAGGCTTCGGCCTGGGATTTGAAAAATTCGTGGCGATGCGGGTTTTCAGTGGAGTTGGCCAGAAATAAATCGCGGGTCCAGAAGTGATTGTCGTAGTCCAATGAGTTGCGGCGCGATCTGTGGCCGTTTGTGATATAGAAGTCAGGGAATCCATCGAGGTTGAAGTCCGGTGCTGCCATGCCCCAGGCCCAGCCGGCATCCGCCACATGCCGGGTCAGGTTGTGGTGTGAGGATAGACTTTGAGCATCGGGTGAGCTCAGGTAGAGGCGGTTTCCGGAATTCATTTCATGCATGTGGTGCCGGATGTCAGCTGGACCGGGCGGTCCTGCAGGCAGTGGGTATTCGTGGAGGCGGGTCGGGACATTGGAATGCATGCCCAGGGCGAAGATATCGAGCTGGGCATCCCGGTTCCAATCGGAAAGGCCATGTCCCATGCCAAACAGATGCGGATTGTCGAGGTACGTGTCCGTGGAATCAGAAAAGTTCCAATCACCCAGATTCATGAATATGTCGACCCCTGAAAAGTCATTGAAAGTAGCCAGGTCGATATCGCCATCCCGATCCAGATCAACCAGGGCGGCGGTGTAATTTCTCCTGTGTGCTTTTTTTTCGATGTCGGGGATTTTTTTTGTGATGAATTTCCCGTTGCCGGTATTTTCCAGGATCCATGATTTGAATCCGTCGTTGGCATCAAAGAATGGGGTGGGCATTTGGCCCCGGTGGAAAGGGATTTTGTATTGGCCGACCCAGAGGTCGAGGTCGCCATCTCCATCGAGATCGGCAGTGGCCAGGGACATGACATTTCTCAGGGTTTGCGGGGCGAGCCAGGCGGTCTCGGGTTTCTCCGAAAAACCTCCCACGGATAATCCGCATTGGAGGAAGAGGCCATTATTCTGGACGGCGAGGTAATCGGGATGGGAATCGTTGTCGAAATCGGCGAGGATGGCATGGGTCTGAGGCTGGTTCTGACCTGGAGCGAGCTGGAAGCTGTCGAATGAATGATCCCCGTTATTGAGCAGCAGCAGGTTGCGGGTCGCCAGAGCCACATCCACGAATCCATCGCCGTTGATGTCCTGCACAATCAGGGGATCGACATACCCCGTTTGTGCCACCATTGGAATGGACCGCTTCATCAGGCTCCTGAAAACAGGCGGGGAATCAGACCGCAGGCCAACACAGCCCCGGGCATCCAGAGTCAGGCAGGTCCAGGACAAGGTGGTGGTTTCAAATTTCCAGGTCGATTGGATGGTCCCGGTGATCATCAGTCTCCTGGTCTGGGTGCCGGTGGGTTGGGATATGAGCTGATTCAGATGCAGTCTGACTTGTATCGAAGCCGCCCAATGGTTGGGCAGATCTGCGACGGGGAGGAATCGGGTTAACCGCCACTCACTCCAGGATAGGGTCCATCTCTCATGTGCGGCGGATCGGAGCCAATCCAGGAATTCAACTCGGGAGAATGGATGGATTGGGTCCAGGTTATGGGATTGATACCAGTCGGTGCCCGGGATCTTTTGCCAACTCCATGAAGGCAACTCAATCGTGATGAAATCCGGCAAAAACTCCAGTTTCAATGAGTCTCCAGGACTGTTTCTGAGTCGTCCCCAGAAGTTGTTGATTTCCTGATCCAGGGATCTGGCGGATTTTTCATGAGGCCATTGATGCAGTTGCCGGGATTCCGCCCAATGCAGGAGTTCATCCGGGGGCAGGGATGGATCCGGCAGATGGGAGGACAAATCCAGGGGGGGAAATGGAATCCGATCTATCCGTCCACGGCACCGGCCAGTCACATCCCCATTGACTCACCACCCCGAAGAAAAGCAGGACACGCATCGACCCCACAGCCAGGACTCCGGCAGAAATTCTCATGAACCATGATTTCTCATGAACCTGATTTGAATTTTTATTCGGATCCACCATGATGAGTGTCATTGATCGGACTTCCGACAGCCGGGGACCGGACATCAGAATTGCACAAGTGAAAACAGGATTGATAAATATAGGCAACGAACTGCTCAATGGGCAAACACAGAATTCTCATCATTCGTGGATTGCCAGGGAGTGGACCGTTCGTGGTTGGCAGTTGACGCATCAGCAGACCATTAAGGACAGCCCCGAGGAGATTGTTGCTGCGCTGCGCCAGTCGATGTCGGCCAACGAGTTGGTGATCACAACCGGTGGATTGGGTCCGACATCCGATGACATCACCCGCGAGGTTGTCGCCGGATTTTTCAACCTCAAATTGGAAAAGTCGCCAGAGGTGGAGAAGGCGATCCGCGAGTATTTCAGCCGGCGGCAGAGGCCAATGCCGGAATCCGTACTGGTTCAGGCGAATATTCCGGAGGGCGGGATTATTTTTACCAACAACTTTGGAACAGCCCCTGGTTTAGCCATTTTCCATCCCACCTATCAATCCTGGCTGGTGATGTTGCCCGGGCCGCCCAGGGAGCTGCACCCGATGATGATGGACCAGGTGATTCCGTTTCTGAAGCACAGGTTCATCGGGTCGAAAGCATACGTCTGTCGCGTCCTC
>JAJOIW010000053.1 GCA_021209225.1 Verrucomicrobiota bacterium | reverse complement strand
ATAGAGACAACTCAGGCCCAATGGCCATTCAACCGCCTGAGGATGGGGGAAAACGCAATCTCACTTTCACCTATGCCAATGGAACCCAACTCATTCACGGGGGACAGGACTCCATCACATTCCATGGATCCGAAGGCATACTCAAGGCAGGCCGAAATCAACTCGAATCCTCGATCCCGAATTTAGTGGATCGCGATCTCCCCTCCTCTGACATCTCACTGGGAGATGCCACCGACCACATGAGGAACTGGATCGATGCCATCCATTCGCGCAAGGACCCCATCTGCACCGCTGAAATCGGCCACAGGTCGGCCACGATTTGCCACCTGGCCACCATTGGCTACCTGTTGAACAGGCCCTTGAACTGGGACCCTGAATCTGAAACATTCAGCAATGATCCCGAGGCCAATAAACTTCTGCTCAGAAAGTACCGCGCCCCCTGGAACCTGCCCCAATTGACAGCAGGATGACCAGTCACTCAAAGCTGTGACTGGCCACCGGACCACAAATCATTCAGGATCACTTCTCAGCGTAGTTAATGTAACCAATAAACATCTCCTCCCACGACTGCTCGCCAAACTTCACAACTGAAGTGGGGTCGGGATTGTAGGAATTCTGCCTGGAATTATCAAATGTCCCTTCACACAACAGAATAGTTCCAGCTGGAACTTCAATCGGCTCGGACAGTCGATACAATGCCTGCCAATCAAAAAAATACGCTGGACATTCAAGACAACTTCCTCGCTGCCATTTGGATAGATCAAAGTGTATCTGGCACTGGCTCCGCGATAATGCATGTGTGGACTGAACTCATAGATCACGGAATCACGATTAAACTTCTTCGTGGCCACCACAGGGTGACTGTTGACCTGAGCCGGGATGGTGAAGCTCGTATCATATGCGGATTCAGTCAGCAGCTCCCGCGGTGGCACCTCATCGGCAAGATAAAAGCCTAATCGGGTCTGGTCCGTCGTCGCTGTCCCTGAAACTGTATAGTGCATCTGGAAAACAATCATGTCATTTTTCCGCAGTAGTTTGCCTGTTCCTTCCGGAAAAAATGTCTGCTCCATCCCAGGCACATATCCGGCGAAGAAGCCACTCAGGCCGCCCTGGAGAGCGAGCAGTTCAAAAAATGTTCCTTTGAAAACCAGGCAATGGTGAACAACGGAACGATTGCCAGGCTCCACTGCCACACCTTTTAACCAGACGTCCCTCCCAAATGGATTGCTGGCGGTTAAATATTTGTAGTCCACACTCCCGGTGGCCGGGATGGATTGAACCGGAATGGATACGATGGCATCCGGTGTGCCAAGCGTCCATTCGCCGGCCGGGACGTGATCAAATTCAGCCAATGGATCGTCTCCCCCCCCCTCGGGGAGTGCCCCGATCAATCCAGTCAATCAGCGTGGATATTTCGTCACCAGTCAAAGACTTGGAATTGGAAAAATGGGCATACTTGGGATCCGCGTGCCAGGGAGGCATTTCACCCGCCAATACGGCGGACTTGATCAAACGGGCGTATTCGGCAATCACCGAGTATTCAGTCATCGCCCAGGGGGCGATATTTCCTGGGGTGTGGCATGGGAAGCAGTTATTTATCAGAATGGGAGCTATGTCGCTGGCGTATTCACCGGACTTAACCGGATTCACCTGCAGAGTGGTGTCCGGTAGAACCATCCGGGATATGGATACCGGCCGCTGAGCCAGAAGATCGGCCACCGCATCACTCAGGGGAGATAAAGTGATTTCGGTTGTCCCCTGATTGATGGTCAACTGAACTGGTCCCCGGTATTGAATGGACCAGGTGAGTGGATCCACAACCAGGGCTTCGGGCGTGAATCCCGAACTCAATGTGCGCGTCACCGCATGAGATGTATCCTGTAAAACCGGCAGCTCCAACGGGAAACCTTCCACCAGGGCGGCAATCTCCTCGCGTTCTCCGGGAGAGGAAAGAGATAGGACCAACGTGATGACGTCGCCAGATGGATAGGATTCACGAATGCGATTCAATTCTGCCGCGGACTCCACGGCATTTTGAATTTCTTTACCGGTGAGTAATAAAACGATCGCTTTGGCTGGCCAGTGATAATACAGCTCATGCGCCTGACCCGTCTGACTGATGAGTCGGAAATTGCTTACTTCCACCGGCGGCTTGGATAAAATCTGACGCAAGCGGTAGAACTTGGACTCCTTGTCCGCACAATAAGGATCGACAAACGACCTGGCCCCACCAGCCGACCCACGAAACTCCATCAGGGGCTTCCATAACTCACCACTCATGAGTTGTGCCTGGGTCTCCAGCACATACGGAGAATCCGATGGAGTCTTCAACTGCAACTCAACCCCGTCTCCCACAGTCGAAATCCCCAATACCCTGACCAAATACCGTCGTGTGGATACTCAAACAGGCCAGATAAATACATGTAATCCGGGAAATGGTTGTGCTGTGAATCATAATTTTTATTGTTCTGTATTCTTACCTGAAATATCTATACCCCACTCACAATCGGCAAAGTATGAACCCAAGACAACATTTCCTCCGCACTTGTTACACGATTCATTCACTTTTGACAAATCCGCAGAGTTCCAATGCTTTTTGAATGGAGCCGACCCGGCTGACTGCCTTCCAAACCGCCCCGGAATGAAGATTCATCGCCATCAGTGCTGAGATTCCCACATCAATACCTATCACATCCGGATTGATCCAGCCAGTGTGCGGATTAAAAGCATCCACAAATCCATATCTCCCCCAAATCTGATCGCCCCAGCGATCCTTGAAATGATGCAATGTCGGAAGACATAGGGCCGGGGTGAATGGCAGCGAACCAGCCACCGCACAGGGAACCACAGTGCCATCAATAGGGCCCATCCCGGGTGGTCCCCCCCCAGGCAACATAGCCATGGGCGGAATCCGAGGCAGTAATGCCCCACACCTGCGGCCCGTATTCTCTGAATTGCTCGAAATGCTTCAAACAAAAATCCCGATGCGCCTGAGTGGCCTCCACCGAGTTCTGAAAATAATTGGCATGGCGATCGGAAATCCCCCGGAAATCTATCCACGCATGGCTGAACTGGTGGACAAAAAACGCGCCCGCGGAGTTGATGTAGCTTCGGCCAAAATGCGTTTCCCTGGGTCGTTCAATCCGATCCCATACGGCGGGGTCTATCGGGTATGTGGACGATCCCACCGCCAATAGATAGAGATGCATCAGCTCGGAATAGGCATCCCAGTTATGGGGTATAAAGCCCGACTCAGGTCGCCATCCGTGCGATAGAAATCCATTGGCACTTAACATCCATGTCCAGTCAACCCGTTCACAAATCGCCCGGCATATGGCTTTCAGTTCTCTGTCCTCGGTCATCGCCTCACAGACCAGAACCCCCATGAGACAGAGTGAGGTATCAATAGAGGATACTTCACAATTCCAATATCTCGCACCGGTTTCCCAATGAACAAAATGATAGAAGAAACCGTGGTGATTTTCCAGATGGTCCTTGATATGGATGAGTGTCTTCCGTATGCGATGCCAGGATTGCTCCGCACTGACATCCACGATTGTTGGCGCCAGGGCTAAGGTCGTTAACCCGAACCCGACAGCTGCCATGCTGGCTTGTGGCCGTTCATCCACCCCATCCCGGTGGCTCCGGTCACGCACCAATCCAGTTTCACCATGTCCATTCTCATAAAAATATGTCCAGGCTGTCCGCACCAGATCCTTCAATAATGGCTCATCTTTCCCGGCACCTGACGGGGCATCGGCTGCCCACAGACCACACTCAGGAACAACCATCCGGGATAGGCCAGTTGACATCCCCATCGCCAATCCCAAAAATCCGCGCCGCCGCATCATCCTTTTCATTCCCTTCTGCTTCAGAATATCTCTATGGTCACCAGTCATCCCAGAATATTATTCAATTCGTGATGAGTTGCTGAAATTGATTTCCCGGTTCCGCCAATCCCACCTGAGAATCATCCGCAATGAAAGATAACTATTGCCAAATTTTATCCGATCAGTATACAGGTCCAAGTCCCCAACGACAATTGGACTTGTTTCCATGGAGTTCTCAGAATGAAATCACTCAACGTATTGAATCAATTCGCTTTCATTTCAGCCTTCGCAGTTGGAATGTCCACACTTTGCACACTCCACTCCCAGGAGGAAGAAGTCAATCAGGAGCAGGAATTGCGCAGAATTGTCGCCAGCCTGGAGAAAAAGTCAGGCACAATCGAACTCCCCTCCGGAGTCGCTGTGCTCAATTTAGGAGATGAGTATGTCTATTACGGCCCGCAGGATTCGCAGATTATTTTGTCTGAAATCTGGGGCAATCCTCCAGATAGCCAACTTCTCGAAGGCATGGTTTTCCCCAAAGGAGCTTCACCTCTCGATGAAAAACTCTGGGCATTCACAATCTCTTACACCCAGGACGGACATGTGGATGATAAAGATGCGGAATCCATCAACTACGCGGAACTCCTCGAATCCATGCAGAACGACGTCAGGGAATCAAACAGCTACCGCGAACAAAATGGCTACTCCACCCTCTCCCTCATCGGTTGGGCATCCGAACCATTCTACGATAAAGAAAATCACAAACTCCACTGGGCAAAAGAAATCCGCTTCCACGACTCGAATTCACACACCCTCAATTACAATATCCGGGTGCTCGGCAGACTGGGTGTGCTGGAACTCAATTTCATCGCCGACATGGACCAACTGGATGAAATCGAAGCAGTTCTGCCAGAGGTGCTCCAGACAGCCGAATTCACTTCAGGGAATAAATACTCCGACTTCAATCCCCAATATGACAAGCTGGCAGCTTATGGAATCGGTGGACTTATCGCCGGGAAAATGATCGCTAAAACCGGCATTGTGCTGAAGATACTCCTGGTGCTGAAGAAGTTCTGGGTTGTGCTGGCTGTCGCAATCGGGGCGCTGGTGTCACGCCTCAAAAAGAAGAATTCTGAAGCAGCCTCCTGACTCACGGCATCCTTCATTTCAATGGCTTGATACTGATCCCGCGGGCGGAATCGGAGACAGTAGTCTCATTCCATCCGCGGGTTCCTTTTCCTGAGCCACATCCTGAATCTCACTCCCGCCTGCTTAACCCAAGGGCTTATAGGGAAACATTCAGCTGAGTATGTCTGTCAGAACCGAGGCATCCTCGACACCTGTCAGACGCATGTCCAATCCCTGAAACCGGTAAGTGAAATACCGGTGATCAATTCCCAGCATGTGCAGCATGGTCGCATGAAAATCATGAACACTCACCACATTCTCCACAGCGTTATAGCCAAAATCATCCGTATTTCCGTAGGCATATCCAGGCTTGATGCCACCCCCCGCCAGCCAGAATGAGAAACCTTTGATGTGGTGATCCCGACCAGGATTGTCCCCGCCACCCTGAGACATTGGCGTGCGACCGAATTCGCCACCCCAGATCACCAGAGTCTCATCCAATAACCCACGTTGCTTGAGATCCTGAATCAAAGCCGCACTGGCCCGATCCACATAGCCTGCAGTGGTCAAAACCCCGTTGCGAACCCCACCATGATGATCCCATCCCCGGTGATAAAGTTGGATAAAGCGCACACCCCGCTCGGCTAATCGCCTGGCCAGAACACAATTGCTGGCGAAAGTTCCATCCCCAGGCTTTGCTCCATACATATCCAGTATATGGGCCGGCTCATCCTCAAAATTCATTAATTCAGGGACACTCAGCTGCATCCGGAAAGCCATCTCATACTGCGCTATTCTCGTCGCTATCTCCGGATCCCCCAGAACCTCATGGCGATGGGAGTTCAATCCCTGAACCACATTCACCAGATTCCTCTGGGCATCCAGACTCACCCCACCCGGCCTGGATAAATATAATACGGGGTCTCCTTTGGAATGAAAATGCACCCCCTGAAATCGACTGGGCAAAAATCCACTGTGCCACTGACGACTGGCTATGGGTTGTGCTTGCCCACCTCCCTCAGAGGTCAGAACCACAAACCCTGGCAAACTCTGAGTGTCTGCCCCCAGCCCATACAAAACCCACGATCCCATGCTCGGACGGCCGGAAATTTGGGTGCCGGTATTCATGAATGTATGTGCTGGATCGTGGTTGATCTGTTGCGTCGTCATAGAGCGCACCACACAGATGTCGTCCGCAATTTTCTGTATATGTGGAAGAGCGTTGCTGATCCGCAACCCCGAATCACCACAACTGGAAAATTCATGCTGCGGTCCCAGACATGTCAGCTTCTGCCCCTGCAATTGAGCAATCGGCTGACCCTGAGTCAGACTCTCAGGCATCGGCTTCCCATGTTGCCGCGCCAATTCCGGCTTCTCATCCAGTGTCTCCAGGTGCGACGGACCACCAGCCATACATAAATGGATCACCCGCTTCACCCTCATTGGAAGATGGGTGGGCTGGATGATCCCCGCATTGTCCCCGGATACTCCAGCCAGCCCATCCCGCATCATAAGACACCCCAAAGCAACGCTCCCGATTCCAAAACCACTCCGCCTCAGAAAGGTCCGCCGTCGCATCTGATCAATATTCATAAAATTCATAATATTATTCTCCTGATTCCGTTTGATAAAATGATATACATGACAGGTGTGATCTATTTGAGACTAAAACCGCGCGGTGGCCTCATATAAATTGTAGATGGCGCGGGCAACCGATGTCAGTGAGGCAACCCGGATTTCTTCAGCCTCACTGCCAGTGACAACCGGAAATTCACCAACACCAAGCAACTTCCTCGCTTCCATAGGTGCCTCTCCGAATCTACTGATTTCACTCTGATAAAGTTCAACCAGCAAAGAATTCTCCATTGCATCCGGGGCTCTGGACAGAACCCTTTGAAACATTTTCCCTATGGATTCCTCAGCGGATGGAGAGCCCTGATCCATCCGGATCGCCAGCGCCTTGGCCGCCTCCACATAGGTGGGATCGTTCAGGAGCACGAGGGATTGCTGGGGAGTGTTGGATCGCGACCTCTCCGCCGTGCATTCCTCGCGGCTTGGCGCATCAAATGCCAATAGCGATGGATGCAGAAACGTACGGCACCAATATGTGTATAGACCACGCCGGTAAAGTCCATCACCCGTGTCCGCCTGGTATTCACGACGGGGGAAATTCAGATGCTGCCAATATCCAGCAGGTTGGTAGGGACGCGCATTCCCACCTCCAACATCACTCACCAACAATCCACTCGTGCTCAATACAACATCCCGCACAAATTCAGCATCCAATCGAAATCGCGTCTGCCGCGCAAAAAGTTGATTGCGCACATCATTGATCTTCATCCATTCCGTGGCAGCCGAACTCTGACGATACGCCCGACTCAACACCATCTCCCGAACCATGGCCTTGATATTCCATCCACCATCCCGAAATTCCGCAGCCAGAAAATCCAACAGCTTCGGATGCGTCGGTGGAACTCCCTGACCACCTAAATCATCCGAATTCCGCGACAATCCATACCCGAAAAATATCCTCCACAGCCGATTGACCATAGCTCTCGAGGTGAGTGGATTTTCAGCATCCATGATCCAGTCAGCCAGATCCACTCGGGTCAATCGGGATCCATCAGCCACCCGCCCGGCCAATCCACCCAAAGGCAGAAATTCAGGCACGGCCGGCACCATGACCGCTCCGCTTTCATCCTGCCAGTTCCCACGCCGCAGGATGCGGGTCACACGGGGTTCGACCCGATTCACCACCATGGTCTGACGGAATTTCCCCCCGCAGTTCCTCCAACCGCTTCTTCAAATCTCCCACAACCCGCCGACTCACTGCAAAATGTCCGGAATGATCGGCAGCATATCGTGCCACTTTGAGAATCGACCCGGCATCCACCTCATCCGATTCACGCCAATCCTGAATGGCTCGAATCACCTCATCAGGAACCGGGGCAAAATCCGCCAACCTCTGACGATCCACCTGAACAAGCCCCAGGCGGAACCTGCCGATCTGGTGCTGAGCATGGACCGACTCAAACCGCATCACCACCTCGATGCCGGATGAACCTGTCAGAGGTTCATCAAAAATGAAAAGGGCCTGCCGATCCTCAAAGCGCTCCCACCCCTGAACCGCCCAGCCCGTGTCCGACCGCCCGTCCAGCGTGTTCCTCACAGGCCA
>JAJOIW010000058.1 GCA_021209225.1 Verrucomicrobiota bacterium | reverse complement strand
CTTTGATCTTCGCCCCAATCCGGAAAAGGTCCTTCAGCACTATGGGAGGGGAATTGTCCTCGTATGTCGGGGGTTCAGAAAATGTCCGACAGATTGTTTCCATTTTTGTGGTCCTGTCCTCGATAGGCTGGCTTGGCGCACACATATTGGGCGGCGCGAAATATTTGCAGTTTATTACCGGGATGAACCCGCAACTCTGCAAATCTCTCATTGCATTGGGTTTTGGGATTTATGTCATCATTGGTGGTTACCGGGCTGTGGTCTGGACCGATTCCATTCAGGCCATCCTGCTTTTCGCGGGATTTCTCATGACCGCCATTCTGTGCATTCAACTTTCCGGGGGTTGGGAATCCATCCAGAGTCAGGCTCATGAACTCAACAAACTGAATGGGAACCCTCCCATTCTGCATTCCATTTCGCTCATCGTGACTATCGCCGTGGGCATATTGGGTGCCCCTTCCTTTCGTCAACGCATCTACTCCGGAGAGTCCGTGATCAGTATTCGAAAAGCATTTGTATTGTCCGGCGGGCTGTTTCTGGTTTTTTCCATTCTTCCAGTGACAATTGGCATAGCGGCCTTTGGAGCGAATCCGGATCTGGAATCCGCTGATCTGGCATTTCCCCATATGGCGATGAAAGTTCTGCCGGTATGGGCGGGAATTATTGTCATCGTTTCCGGAATATCGGCAACACTCTCGAGTGCCAGCTCGGACGCCATAGCCGCAACCGGAACCATTCTCAAGGATATCCACCTGGCTCTTTTCAAAAAAGTTCCCAATCCTGAGAGGATCATCGCGAATTCCAGGTACGCCCTGGCCGGGACCATTCTCCTGGCATTGGTGATGGCGATGTCTTCGGACTCGATCATTGGATACATCGAGAAAATGATCTCCCTGTTCATGTCGGGACTCACCATGACAGCCCTGCTGGGGAAATTGTGGCCGCGGTTCAATGCGTCAGGTGCCATATCGACAATCGTGGTCGCATTTTTTGTGGCGCTGAGTTTTGAGTGGAATGCCGCATGGCGGTTGTTCTGGGGAAATGCCTGCCTGCCCTCGCTGATGCTTTCCGGATTCGCTGGAATTGTGGTCAGCCTGCTCACACCTCCTGACGTTCAATGCGTGGATGATTGAGCGGAATACCTCCTGAATAGTGAGGGTTCACCTGCCCCGCATCGACGGAAGCCAGTGCACCAGAACCGGGAAAAAAAATACAAGCAGCGTCGCTGAAAGTTGTATGAGCACAAATGGCAGGACTCCCAGGTACAATTCCCGGGGGGAAATTCTCTGTGCGACCGCTCCCTTCAGATAAAACAAGGCAAATCCTACTGGAGGGGTCAAAAAGGATGTCTGCAGAACCAGAGCACACAAAATCGCAAACCATAAAAGAACTGCCTTGTCCCCGCCCCAGGTTTCCGCCCAGGGAAATGTGATATCATTCACAACCTGACTGACAATCGGCAGCACGATCAGGGTGATTTCTATCCAGTCCAGGAAAAATCCCAGGACAAATATCAGAATCAGCATCATGGCAACAACCCAATAGGAGTTGTGCATATTCCCGGAAAGGATGGATCGCACCCAGTCATCTCCCCCCAATAGCCTCAGGCAAAGGGAAAAACACGAGGCACCAATAAAAATTGCAAAAAGAAAGCCCAGAGTGTGAACGGATTCGTGGAATATGGAGCGGATGACTTTCATATTCACGCCCTGGTGAAGGATGCCCAGGAGAATGGCTCCCAGAGCCCCGAGTCCACTGGCTTCAGTCGGAGTGGCCCACCCTGCATAAATGGACCCCAGAACCATGATCACCAGCAACAGGACCGGAGCAAGATTCCGAATCATACCCCGCCATGGGATGTGCTGGTTTGTGACTGGCAATATGGATAATGATGGGGCTGAGGTTGGCAGCAGGCGCGCCAGAAGGCTGATATAAATGATGTAAAGAAATGCTAACAACAGTCCAGGCACCAGACTTCCGCTGAAAAGGTCAGCCACCGGCAGTTGCAGCCGGTCAGCCATCACCACAAGCATGATGCTGGGGGAATCAGAATGCCCAATGTCCCGGCACTGCAGATTGTTCCGGTGGTCAATGACATGCTGTACCCGGCGCGGATCATGGGAGGCAGACACATGGTTGCCAGGAGCACCACTGATGCCCCCGATGATCCCGGTCGTCGCCGCCAATATCACCCCAATCACAACCACACCCATAGCAAGTCCACCCCGGAATCTCCCGAAAATCTGGGTAATGGATTCCATCATCGCACCAGCCACACCACTTTTGTCCAGGACATGCCCCATCAGTATGAACATCGGCAGGGCCACTAAAGTATCGTTCTCTATCAAGCCATAGATCCGCTCCACTGAGAGAGAAAAAGTACTCCATTCCACCACACTCCCGCCGCTCCATTGATGGAACGCCGTCACAAGAAAGGCACTCCCACCCAATGCCCAGGCCACCGGTATCCCCAATAATAACGAAAGGAAAAAGACCCCAAATAATATGCCTATCCACAATCCAGACCATTCCATAATCAGGCTTCCTTGAGGGGGTGGTTGTCGTGTGGCGGGACCCACAATTGCGCAACACGCAGGAATCCACTGGCTATCAGAGTGGCAGATCCGACCGGAATGAATGCCTTGGGAATCCATCTTGCTTGAAGTCCCCCATCCACAGCGGAAACTTCTCCCACCTTCAAAGCCAATGCCACCAGATCCATTCCATGCACGATCAGAAATCCACTGAATGGCACCATGAATACCAGGATCCCGACAGTCTCGACGATCCTTTGCACTTTTGCACCCCACCGCTCCACAAACAGGTCCACCTTCACATGCCCCCCGCGCAGCAGGCTGTATGACATCCCCATCATCCCGGCAAAACCATAAAAGTGCCACTGCAATTCACGAAGCCAGGCCATGGGGCGATTCCAAAGAGTCCATAACCCGACCTCCACCACAATCGAGACCATCAATAAAGGATAATCGATCCACAGCACCAGAGAATCAGTGCCTCCACCAGCTTTGCCATTCCAGAAATGATTGCTTCAATCCGGGATCCTGTTTGCTCACGCTTCATCGTCACGTCCCAACATATTCCTCATGAGTTCAATAAATGAAAAGAGATAAAACATCCTCCCGCAGCTGATTCCGCCACAGGACGATGTGTCATGCACATGAGTCAACTGAAAAAGTGAATGCCGATCAGCGCACCATCATCGGATCTCCCGGCTGCAGCTCCTCCTCGTAGTCTTGGTGGTAGGAGAAGTCATGCCAGGGAGCTTCAGTAAATCCAGCCCCATCCACTTCCTGAAACAAACGGTCCCGAATGTGCATGGCCCTTTCTTCACTGACCATTTCAAGATCCTGCCAATTCGTCTCATCCAGAAACTTTCCAACCACCATGTCATAAAGATCATTGGCAAGGTCATTATATGTCTTGGTTTTTTCAACGATTCCGACCCTCTGTGTCCCATCCGGCAGGGTTATCAGATCAAAATCCGGATCCCGGGTGCGCCAGATTTCATTGGGATCTTCCTGCTTGGCTTCGTAATACATAAGCATATCGTTGAATATTTTTGCGATAGCCATCGGATTATGCCCCAATCCTTCCGACTCCATAATCCGGTATATGTCCTCAAATGGGCGGCTGAACCGGGACGGATTCTCATAAAAATACCTCATGAAACCATGGCGGAAAACGCGTTCCACATGCTCCATATCCCGGGCAAATGGGTCATTCTCGTCATAATAATACTTCTTCGGATCAAACGGATGGTCCGAGGAATAAGTTGGCTCAAATGGAAAATTGCGAATCCACTCCTTGCGGTCGGGGGTATCCAATGGAAATTCCGGATATGGATTGGTCGCTTCACCAATCCTATTGGCCACTCGACTCAATATTCCATTTTCTTCCTGAGAACCTTGGTTCCCTATGGCCGGATAGGTCTCAACCTGCACTGATTGCCCACTCAGCTCATCAGTGATTATGTCATCCGGTTTTTTTGATGTAATCAATACCACCAGCAAAAAAGACACCATGAGAAACAAAGATATATATATTTTATTCTTGTTCATTTATTAAAAAAGGAGCCATAGATTTTGTCTATGGCTCCGGAATTGATTATAGTTTTATGTTATTATCTTTGATTTGTTCCACATCAAAACACCTTCACGAAAGACAAGGCTTGGAGATTCCCATATTTTTAATGGGTTTCGCACCTCTTCAAAATATGCGAGGGCAGCCCCGATGACTCTGGCATTCAAGAGCTGGGTATTGTGCTCCAGGACTGTGATACTGTATTCCTTCGCACTGGAGAGCGAAGTGTTTTTAACTTTGCTATGAAAGACCGATCGGGATTTGAGTTTGAGGATAAGCTCTTTGGCACCGTTTGGTGAGACGATGGCTTCGGGAGTGATATCCGCGAGTTTGAAGATGACTTTGACAGGCAGGGTTTTAATATTTCTGAAGGTCAGGGGCGAGACGGGGTTTGGGCAGCTCAATCCGACGTCAACCGTGAACTTATAGGAAGCATCCCACCGGTATCGGCTGCCCTCGAAAGTGTATAAGTAGGATGGGGCATCGATGTATGAACTACCGTAGAGAATGTCGGAGGTCTGATCGGACTCATGATCGCCAACGGTGTATCCATAGACGGAGAACAATCTGTCGCGGAAGAAGCTTTCGTCAGAGATTTCGACCCCGTCCAGAAACTCTCTGGGGACGCTGCCGCGGTCGCCGGCGAGGATGATTGAATCATCCAATTTCTGGTTGGTGGTGTATTGATTGCCGGAATAATTTGTGGATTCGAAGCTGCCGAGTGGGCCTTCTTTGAATTTTCCGTTGGCTTCCTTGAGCCACACGTACCGGGTTCGATCGTCCTCGGTCCAGTATTCACCGTGGAAGTTGGCGAACGTGCGGGTCAGAAGGGGCCGGGCTTTGGCGAAGGCAATTTCCTGACATCCGCCTTTATTACTGGCGATATGATTCAATCCATCGCGCACCTCCTGTTTGAGGTAGGTGGAAAAGGAATCCAGCAGGATTTCTTTGACGTATTTCAGGGCTGCCTGACCGACCACGGAGATGGCCGTCTGATATTCGGCAAGTTCAGCAAAGGCCGATGCCCGGGGAGCAGAACACATCATGCCCAATGCCAAACACACGGAAGCATGCCAGACATACAACCTGCGCCGAAGGCAGACGCGGGAGCGCACCGGATGGGAATCACATGAGATTCCCATCGCCTCATTCATTTCCCTGGTCGCCAATGGGCCAGGCACACCTGCGGACTGCTTATCACAATCGCGAACATTTTTGATACTCATAATATATAGGATTTACACACATTTAATGTATTTATTCACACCATCGGCAGGGCGGAAAACACCTTTCGCCCACCGGCCAACAGAAGCACCACACCAGTTTCGGATCAGCCAGGAAAACATATCCAAAGGCAAAGCCACCAGCACTGAGGGATGGAGATATTGACGCATTCCCGAGCGGGAAATCTATCACCTATGTCGAGCTCCCAGCGGGTGTAATATAACGCCCCGAGTTGCCTCGTGTGGGATAGACTGGCTTGTTCATGGCACTTGGTCCGGGCTTCAGCTGAAAAGAAAAAGTATTTTAAATGTTTATGCAAGAATTTTTTTATATGAATTTCATTTTCATATTCGGTGAGGCGCATTGGGTTGAAATGGATTGGGGTTTGAGAAGAATTGGGATGGGGGAATGGGGATGTGAGGTTGGAGATTGAAAAGTGTCGGGAATGGAGGGATAATGCAGGCATGGCTACGGGTATGGAGATGAGAATCATGCGATCTCGGATTCCGCGGATTGTGCGGGCGGTGGTGGTATTGGTCGTGGGAGTTCTTGGGGTCGGCAGTGAGGCGGTCGACTTTCAATCTGAGGTGAGGACGATTTTATCGGACAAGTGTTATAAGTGTCATGGTCCTTCAGTGGATGGCAGGAAAGCCGGGCTGAGGCTGGACACCCAGGAGGGGAGTCGGACAGTGGCAAAGAGCGGCGCTTTGCCCATCGTGCCCGGGCAACCGGACAAATCGGAAATGATCGCCCGGATATACGCCACGAATCCGGACGAGGTGATGCCGCCACCCAAGTCCAAGATGTCTTTGTCCCTGGAGGAAAAGGACCTGTTGAAGAAGTGGGTTCAGGAGGGTGCATCGTATGATGCTCACTGGGCATTCCGGCCGATTGAAAAGCCAGCCATTCCATCTCTGCCTGGGGAGCTGGCAACCATGGTCGAGACACCCATAGATGCCTTTGTGCTCGAGGCGATGCAATTGCATGGACTGACATTTGAGCCTTTGGCCAGTCCTGAGAAGCGGTTGAGGCGGCTGACATTTGACCTGACAGGATTGCCGCCCACCCTGGCGGAACTGGAGTCCATGAAACTGGAGGGGGACCTGGTGAATTGGGAGCGCCGGATTGAGGAACTCATGAGCCGGGAATCGTTCGGCGAGCGCATGACCAGTGAATGGCTGGATGTCGCGCGTTACTCGGATACATATGGGTATCAGGTCGATCGCGACCGCCGGGTCTGGCCCTGGCGGGATTGGGTCATTCAGGCGTTCAACTCGAACCTGCCATACGATCAGTTTATCCACTGGCAAATTGCTGGGGACTTATTTGAGAATCCCACGCGCGATCAGCTTCTGGCGACGACCTTCAGCCGCCTGCACCCGCAAAAAGTGGAGGGAGGCAGTGTTCCGGAGGAATTCCGCATCGAATATGTCGCCGACCGGTTGCACACGTTCGGAACGGCATTTATGGGGCTGACCTTGGAGTGTGCCCGCTGTCACGATCACAAATATGATCCCATCAGCCAGAAGGAGTACTACGAGCTCTCCTCGTTTTTTGACAATATCGATGAGGCTGGACTTTATTCTTATTTCACGACCAGTGTTCCCACCCCGACACTTGTGCTCACCACCCCGGATCAGGACCGGGCCCTCGAAACCATCGAACAAAAAATCGCCACCCTGGAAATAAAGTTCAGGGAAACCCTTGAATCAGAGGAATTCAAAACCTGGATGGCCACCCTCCCAACCGAGCCGCGTCTCCCGGAACCTATCGCCCATTATGATTTTGAGACCATGGATGGGGGATCGATTCCCAACCTGGTGACTGAAGGAAAGCCGGCGACGACTGGGGGTGGCAACCGTTTGGTCGACAACGATACCCAGGGCAAAGCCCTCCAGCTCACAGGGGATGATGCTGTCAATCTGCCGGTGGGAAACTTCACCCGGAACCAGCCATTCAGTGTTGCCGCCCGCATTTTCATTCCGGAGAAATTTGAGAGATCTGTGATATTTCACAGGTCCCGTGCCTGGACCGATGCCGCGAGCCGGGGATACGAATTTCTGATTGAAGAAGGCTTCGGACAGTTTTCACTGATTCATTACTGGCCGGGCAATGCGATCAGCGTCAAAACCCTGAATCCCATCCCGGTTGGGGAATGGGTTCACATCCTGACAACCTATGACGGATCCAGCCGGGCGGATGGGCTCGCCATCTATGTCAATGGGGTGAAAGCCGGAACCGCGACAGTTCAGGATTCACTGTATAAAAATATCACCGGCGGCGGAGGCGACGATATCGCCATCGGTGAGAGATTCCGCGACCGGGGATTCAAGAACGGGAAAGTTGACTCATTCAGAGTCTACCATACCCAGCTCACCGCACTGGAGATCACCACGGTCACGCCAACTGGCGTCAATCTCAAGCTGCCACTGGAAACGAACTGGCCCAAGTGCTATGCGGCTCCGCTTCGCTTTGCGCGCACCTTTAGCGGCATTGATTACAAGCGCAGCTCAAACCGTTATATCATCGCCAGCGGCGTGTTTGAGGTTACACAGAACAAGGACCTAGGCGATGAGGGCGCCTACCCTGTTTATCGGGGCAAGCCCGTCCTCACAGATCGTTCTGCTGTGGTTAGTGACCTTAGCGAACGTATTGCTCGCACAATCGACATCTTCGACAACGGGTCGGGGCCCAATCCAAGTGGATACTGCGACGAATTGGGTGCGCCACATGCAGACGATCGGGTTCATCAAGAACACCCGTGCGGGCATCTGGGCTCTCCGCAAGTGGATTCACGCGCGCCGTGGCAAGCAACG
>JAJOIW010000114.1 GCA_021209225.1 Verrucomicrobiota bacterium | reverse complement strand
TGGAGCCCCCCCGCGGGGGACCGGTCGATGACCTGGGCTGGCGACCACCATGGAGTGAGTCTGGAAAAAGCTTCAGGATGCAGATGCCAATCCCAGAGCACTTCGGGAGAAACCGCTATGAGGGATTGGTAATGGAAGTGGCGATGAGACATGGAGAGTTGTTGATAAAGGATTTCAGGGTGCGGGGTACTGGCGTCCCTTCCACGTGGAGGGACGTCCTGAACTCGCCCGAATTCGCGCCACCCATTGGATCGCAATCAGGACAAATGCGGCCAATGGCTGGAGGAGGCCAGGAAAAAATCCCAAGCGGAACCGGCGCGCTATCAGCAATCGGGGGAGAAGACCCGCAAGGGCACCCGCCCCCACCAGAATCCAATGCATGAGTGAAAAGCCGCTATTGGATGCAAGCATGAAAAGAAATGTGGGGACTGGCAGCACCTGCCCGAAAACAAGCAGTGTCGTCATAGGGAAAATGGCTTTCCAGTCAGCCATACCTTCAGTGGCATTTTTCGAGAGCCCATGAAAGACCTCTGGTCCATTGAGATACATGCGGCAACTGGCAATGGCCGTGGGATCAAACAGATCCGTGTGGCAACCGGAGGCGCGGAAATGCCGGGCGAGCTGGAGGCCATCGTGGATTTTTGAAGGAATGGATGAATGCCCGCCTGTGGCTTGATAGGCGGCAGAACGGATCACCATCAATTGCCCACAGGCGGCGGCAAATCCCGGATCCAGAGTCGAGCGCATCGCCTTCAAAGGCAGAAATCCCATCAGTATGAAGTGAATTTGTGGAATGAGAATTTTTTCCCAGAAGGAACCCAGGATTTGATGCGGGATTCCACTGGCGAGGTCGACATGTGGGTGGCGTGCCATGAATTCGGCGAGCGAATTGAGGGCCCCGGATTTGAGTTGGACATCCGCGTCCAGAAAGACGAGCAGGTCGCAGCGGGCGGCGCGGCAAGTTGCTTGCAGGCGAAATTTTTGCCGCACCAGCCGGGTGGCAGATCCTCGCCAGAGATCACCCGCAGGTTGGGGAGGGAGGAGACAAAAGAGAGGACGACCTCAGCGGTGCCATCAGTTGAATGATCATCCAGAACCAGGACTTCGCCCAGTGAAGTCCCCTGCCCCTGCAGAGATTGCAGGGTCCCGGCTATCCTCAGTGCCTCATTCCTGGCGGGAATCAACACGGATATCCTGGCTGAGGAATTCCCGGAAGCCGATCGCGGATTGCCGTCAGGAAAAGGACTCAATTTCTCCAGAAGTGACGCATTCCAGAGAGTCATGACCAAGGGAATGATGGCCATGCAAAGCAGAACAATGAGATAGGCGGTGAGCATCATGCGTCTGGAGGCATTGAGGATTCTGAGTGATGGGAACGAACTGGGGGCTGACCTTTGAGCCAACCCAGCATGGTCCGCCAGAGATCGTAAATGATGAAAAACCCTGGTTCGCGTTTTTCAACGTGCGCCCACCCATCGTGGTTGCGTGAGATGGCAAAGGTCGCCAGTTCGTCCTGGACACCCGTGAGAGCGGATTGGAGTTTCTGCTGGAGGATGTGGAATTCGGGAGGTGACTGCGGGTGCGGTTCCCGGATTGGAGATCCGAAATGGACGAGGGCTTCGGGAAGCCGCTCCTCCCAGAATGGGTATTCCAGTGCGACTGGAATGAACGTGGTTTGAGAATGGGGTGAGCTCATGCGGGACAAGCCTGATTCGAGGGGGATGTGCCGGCACCTGGGATCGGCAAAGCGTCCGTGGGGCGTGACCCAGATCAGGGAGCCTTTCTGGCTGAGTATGGCCTGGGTGGTGTGAAGGAATCGACGGACCGACCCCACATCCTGGGGATGGACACCATAAAATCCCAGGTGCCGGAAGAATGCATACTGATTGAGCATCGTTGAGGCAATGGGGGCGTACCAGCGGTACTGGTCAAAAAACTGATCCACCATCACCAATCCAATGAGGGGGTCCCACCACGAGGGATGATTGGAATAGAGGACAATGTTGCCCGCTGAATCCGGCAGTCTGACCTCCGGGGCAGGAGATCGGAATACGCGGATTGAGTGGAAGGAACGCTTCACATACCATCGGGTAAACAACGTGAACAACCGCAGCCGCGTCCGCTGGATCTCAGGAATCAGATGATTGGATGTCCCCATGCGGAGCGGGTGGAAAAATTAAATGTGGTTGAGCACAACCTGGCCGGATTGAATATCAGAATCCGCGGAATCACCTGCTATCCAGCCAGACATTAAAACCATCGGCATTCCGGGTCCAGGGTGGGCAGCCCCACCACTCAGGTAGAGACCTTCGGCGTAGGGAGATCGATTGGAGGGTTTGAACGCTCCAAAATAATTTCCATGTGAGGCGAGACCGTAGATGGCACCATTCAATACGCGGTAACGATCGTGGATGGATTGTGGAGTCAGAGCGGATTCATACACAATACGTTCCTCGATGTCTGGCATCATACCGGTGGTCTTGAGTTTATTAAGGATAATCTGCCGGTATGCTGGCAACATCCGGGACCAGTTATGATGTGAGCGGAGGTAAGGGGTATGAACGAGCACATAGAGGGCTTCTCCCCCATCAGGCGCCACGGAGGGATCCGTTTTTGACGGCGCGGCCAGGTAGCAGGTGGGATCCGGGGCAGGTTCTCCATCCTCGTAAATGGCATGAAACTCCTCCTCCGGATTGCGCGAGAAAACAAAATTATGATGCTCCAGATGGTCGTATTTTTTATTGAGTCCCAAATAGAGAACAACTCCTGAACAGGCTGGATCGTATTGTTTGCCGGACTTGAATTGCCGGGTCAGCCGACTGCTGTCAGAGAGCTCGGTGTATGTGCGGACCGCATCCGAATTGGAGACAATGACTTGAAATCGATGCGTGGATCCGCAGGTGGTGGTCAGTCCGGAAACCCGGCCATTCTCAAAGTGGATCTTTTTCACCTCGGTGTTGAGATGGAATTCAACTCCCAGTTCCGTGGCAAGGCGAACCAGAGCTTTCGGGACGGTGCCAATGCCCCCCATGGGATACCAGACTCCCTCGCGGGTCTGCATGTCCGCAATACTGCAAAGCACCGCAGGAGAATTGTCGGGACAGGAGCCCACATATTGAGTGAAGTGATCCATCATCTGCGCGACGCGGCTGTCCGGTATGAATTCGCGGATGGTATCTCCAACAGATTTTCCCATTCGCAGAGCAAGAACATCCTTAAGCATGGAAACGGAGAAACTCTCACGCAGGGAAAACATGTCCTTGATTCCACCAATCGGTTTGTAAAAGAAAAAACGGTTGGAGATATCGTGCAAACGACTTGAGAGGTGCATGAACCGGCGGTATCCGGATTCCAATCCCTCCATGCCTGAAAACTGAGTCAGCTCCCGGGACATCTGGTCGATGTTCTCAACAAGGTTCAATACGGAACCATCCTGGAAAAAGCATCGCCATTGCGGGTCCAGCCGGACGAGATCGATGTAATCGGCGACATTTCTGTTGGCTTCAGCGAAAATCTTATGAAGAACGGATGGGAGGGTGAGGATGGTGGGTCCCATGTCAAATGAGAACCCATTCCCGCGAAGAACGGCGGCTTTTCCACCGGGCCAACTGTTTTTATCAAATAGGACAACCTTGTGGCCCCGGGCCGCAAGCGTGCAGGCGGCAGATAATCCACCGAGGCCACCTCCAATGATACCAATTTGTCTGTCTGGTTGAACTGTCATGACTGGTTATTTTTAAATTGTGTATACGCTTTCAGCGCATTTTGGACAAAGTGAATCGATGTCTGAATCCGCTCCTTCAGGTTGGAGGATTCTGTGAATTGGAGGAGAGACGGCAGGAGGTCCGAGATGAAGGAAGGCAGGGGATCAAAATGCCGATGGCTCTGATGGGAACGTGACTGAACGACACGGGCGCATGTCATTTCCAGCAATCCCTCCGGACCGCGGGTCGAACCAAAGCCGCTGGACCGTCGCCCGCCAAATGGAATCCTGGGGTCCGCTGTGCAGGCAATCACATCATTGACCGTAATCATCCCAACATCTATCTGGGGTATCAATCGATGCAACCAGGCGGAGTCATGAGACCAGAGACTGGCACCCAGTCCGTATGGGGATTGATTGACCAGATGGATGAGTTCCTCCTCACTGCGATAGGTAGACACCAGAACCATCGGCAGGAAAAAATCCCGCTTCCACAATTCCTGAGACGCCGGACATTTGAAGAGGACCATGGGGAAATCATCCTGATCAGGATCATTCGTCTGTGTATTCAGGTATCCATGGAGAAACTCAGCTCCGGCGGATTGCGCATCAGAGACAGCTTGGACCAGATCCCGGCGAGCCTCACGGGAGAGCATGATGCAAGAGTTGGGAATGGATCGCAGTTGACTGGCTAATGATTTTCTGAATTTCTCCATCTGCGAATCCGGAACAAATACCCGGCGGGGAGCAATACATGTTCGCCCGGCATTGAGCATCAGTCCAAAAGACAGTGCCCGGATGGCAGTCTCCAGATTGGAATCCGGTCCGATGATGAAAGCATCGTGGCCTGAAAGCTCCAGAGTGGTCGGGATGCCGAAGGCGGCGCATTTCTGATAAACCGCCAATCCATTGGCGAGACCACCGGTCATGAAAAGCTTGTTGATACCTTTGGCTAACCAGGCGTCCAGGGACTCACATGCCGGATTTTCGATGACCAGAATTTCCGGCGGCAATCCACAATCAACAAGCCAGCGACGCGTGCGGTTCCAGAGTGATTCAGCCCCGGGTGACGGCTTGATAACAACGGCATTGCCAGCATATAATCCCTGAACCATTTGAATTCCCGCCAGCATCCATGGATAGTTCGATGGACTGAGTATCATGATCAGGCCGTGGGGGACACGCTCCACCCGCGACTTCAGTCCACTGAGCCACCATGGAAGCCCTTTCGAATTCAATGTTCGAGTGCGCAGGATCTGCGGACCACTCCGTTCAAGGAAACGGATGGCACTCAGAAATGGCATGATTTCAGAGAGAATAGTTTCATCGGATGAGGAGCGACGAATGAGCGCAATCTCACCAGCTATCTCAGCACTATGCAATGCGATCACAGACCGGAATTTTTTCAGGATGCGGGCCCGGCTGGCCAAGGGTGTGGACCGCCAGATGGATTGAGCCTGATGCAGAGAAGTATGATCAGGGGATCCAATCATGGGGCAATGGTATAATTCATGGTCATGCCGGCAAGAGATCGAGTGATTCGTTTTGAATCTCGGATGAGCGGATGGAATGGGTCAACTGATCCAGTCCAAGATCTTCCAGAACCAGATTGCTGGTGATGCGTGCGGATTCAAAAATGACTGGCAGCCCACTTCCGGGATGTGTGCCTCCCCCCACGAGATAAACACTTTCCAGATCTTCAAAACGGTTTCTTGGCCTCAGATGCAGCATCTGGGTGAGACTGTGGGCCAGATTGAAGGTGGCACCCCGGTATATCTGGTGGGTGTGTTCCCAATCCTCGGGAGTCACGACCTTTTCAAACTCAATGTCCTCGGTCTGGATGTCAAAGCCTGCCTGCTGGACCCGTCGCAGGAATTGCTCACGGAAGGCGGCTTTTTCCTGCCCCCAGTCGATATTTTTATGCTGGTGGGCTACTGGAGCCAGCAGGTAGAGGGCACTTTTTCCGGCGGGTGCCAGTGAGGCATCGGTCACGCTGGCATTCTGCACGTAAAATGAGGGACTTTGTGGGATCACATAGTTCATTTCAATGTCTTCGAGATTCTGCCGGTAATCCTCAGAGATGAATATGGTGTGGTGTGGCAAATCAAACTGTTTTCTGACTCCCAGATACATCATGAAGGTGGAACAGGAGTATTTTTTCTTCTCGAGTTTCTGATTGGTCCAACGATTCCTCTGTTGATTCGGGATCGCCTTGGCCATGAATTGGGCAAAATCGGCATTGACAACAAAAGCGTCGGCTGGGTATTGGCATGTCTCAGTGATGGCCTTGGTGGGTTTGCGTCCTGAGTATTCAAACCCGGTGACAGGCTCATCATAACGGATGTCGACTCCCATTTCAGTGGCAATCCTGGCCATGGCCGCAGTGACAGAATGACAGCCACCAATCGGGTGAAAGACTCCGAATTCGTATTCCAGAAAACTCAGGATGGAAAACAGACTTGGGCATTGAAATGGGGACATGCCCAGATATTTGGACTGGAAACAGAAGGCGATACGCACCCGGGGGTCCTTGAAAAACCTCTGCAGGTACTGGTCGATGGACTGATGGGGATTCAGTAACGGCAGCACCTTGAGCAGATGAGGGCGGAGAACATCCTTCCATGAATTGAAAGGCTGCTCCAGGATAGGTTGAAAGGCCTTGAGCTTGTGTCGGTTCTCCTTGAGAAACCGGTCAAATCCATCGGCATCGGCTGGATTGATAGCACTTATCTGCTGGCGCATCGCAGCCGGATCAGCCGTGGCATCAATCTTTGGGCCATTTTCAAATTGAATGCGGTACTGCGGGTCCAACCGCTTCATGGGCACTTCCTTGAAAAGGTTATAGCCACAGACCTGGAAGATCTCCTGGAGAATTCTGGGATAAAGGAAAAAAGTGGGACCCAGGTCGAAAGTGTATTGATTATCGCCAAGTCCGGAGGTTCTCCCACCGGGCCGGTCACGACGTTCCAGAAGCGTTACTTGACAGCCGGCTTTTGCCAGCAACATCGAGACAGCCAGACCACCAGGACCGGCTCCAATCACTACAACTTTTTTTGATGTCATAACCCATTAGGCTCTGTTTCTTGAAAATAAATTACTCATGCCTCCATCCACGCCAATGATCTGTCCTGATACCCAGGATTGGTCGGGGTGTAATAACCATCGGATCGCAGAGCTGATGTCTTTGGGTGTGCCGATCCGGTTTAATGGATGCATGGCCTGAGAGGCTTTCCGCATTCCCTCGTTGGAGACAATAAATGAGGACAAGGGTGTGTCCACCAACCCTGGTGCCACTCCGTTGACACGGATGCCCGCGGAAGCATAGGTGGCGGCTGCAGAAAGTATGAGTCCCTCAACTCCCGCTTTCGAGGCGGCGACCGCCTCATGATTGGCGAAACCCCGACCCGCCGCAACAGAAGAAATGAAAACCAAAGAACCCCGCGAGGATCGAAGGGATTCAATGGATGCTTTCAGTATAAGAAAGCACGAGGTCAGGTTGACGGAGATCTGATGATTCCACTCATCCAGGGATGTCTGGTGAGCTGGTTTGAGAATCAGACCGCCAATACAGTTCGCGATCCCGTCCACCTGGCCGAATTCAGTTCGCGCCAGGTCGATGGCATTCTGTATGGAGTCGGGATCATCAATAGAGATGACCGACGACCGGACGCCGGATGAGGAGTCGGAGAGGGACCTGAGCCGGTCCCCATTTCTGCCGGCTGCCACAACATGGGCCCCCTGATGAGCGAGTTCTGCGGTGAGCTGGCTGCCTATCCCCCCCGACGCGCCAAAGACCACATACGATTTTCCCGAAATTGGATTCTGATTTTCTCCCAACATGTCAAATCGATATTCGGCGCGCCTGATTGGCTGGATTCAAATTTCTGAGGAAGTTTTACAGCCCGGAATCAGATGGATCCAAAAGCAGCCTCATCTTGAATTTCGTCGAATTCATCGAGGTTTTTATCTTCCTCAATCCGACGGCGGAGCTTCTTGAGTGCAATGTTCTGCAGTTGGCGGATGCGTTCACGCGTGACACCGAACAATTCTCCCACCTCTTCCAAAGTCATTCCCGGATCCCCATCCAGTCCAAAGCGTTTGCGGAGAATTTCAGCCTCGCGGAAAGTCAGGGAGTCCATCAGGCCGGGGAGAAGGTTTTTCAGTGTTTTGTCTTCAAGTTCGTCATAGGGATTGACAGCCCGTTCATCGGCAACGACATCCCCAATGTTGCTGCTGTCATCGTCACCCAGAGGAGTTTCCAGGGAGAGTGGACGCTGCGATGCACGTCGCAACAACTGAACCCGGGAGAGCCCGATCTCTAACTCCTCAGCAAGTTCCTCATCCGATGGTTCACGCTTGAATTCTTCGAAGTATCTCTTGGATATCTTACGCATCCGGGCCAATCGATCCACGAGATGAAGCGGGAGGCGGATGGTTTTGCTCTGGTTGCCGAGCGCCCTCTTCACCGCTTGTTTGATCCACCACGAGGCGTATGTGGAAAGCTTGCTGCCTTTACTTGGGTCGAATCTTTCAACTGCTTTCATCAGACCGATGTTCCCCTCATTGATCAGATCCTGAAGCGGAAGACCATAGCCTTCATATTCTTTGGCGATTTTGACAACCAACCGCAGGTTGGCGGTGA
>JAJOIW010000141.1 GCA_021209225.1 Verrucomicrobiota bacterium | reverse complement strand
TTTGATTTCAACGAAGACATCGACCCGAATGCCCCGATGCCGCCGGCATCGCCGTCAGTGAGAAGGACAGCGCGGGAGATTGGGGTGGATTTACGGCGCATCAAGGGTACTGGAGGTGGAGGCCGGGTCATCACCAACGATTTGCGGGCTTTTGTCCGCTGGTGTCAGATGACCGCCTTTCGTCAAGCTGGGGAAGCGGCGCGGGAGGGATTGTTTTATCCCCGTTCCAAGCCATCTGTGGATTTCAGCCAGTATGGAGACATTTCGCGCAAGCCGATGTCGGCTTTGAGAAAAGTGATTGCTGAGAGGATGGTGGAGAACAAGAACACTATTCCTCATGTGACGCAATTTGAGACTGTTGACATAACCGGTTTGAATGAACTGCGGCAGAAGCTGGCTCCCGGATACAAAGCCAAGGGATCCAACCTGACCATGACCGTTCTGACGGTGATTGCGGTGGTTAAGGCATTGAAGAAGCATCCGTATTTCAATGCCTCGATTGATGAGATTGCTGAAGAGGTTGTTCTGAAAGAATACTACCACATTGGCATGGCGGTCGACTCAGAGGCTGGATTGATGGTGCCTGTCATTCGTGATGCCGACAAGAAATCGGCATTGGAGATAGCGGTTGATCTGGTGACACTGGCCCGGAAGGTGCGTGATCGTGAGATCAGTGGTGATGAGATGCGTGGGGGCAGCTTCACGATCTCCAATCAAGGTGCCATCGGTGGCGCTCATTTCACACCCATCATCAACAAGCCTGAAACGGCGATCCTTGGTGTGGGTCAAAGTTCCCTGCAACCGGCCGTGGTTGACGGGCAGATTGTGGCTCGATTGATGATGCCCATAACCATATCCTATGACCACCGGGTCATTGATGGGGGGAGTGCGGCCCGCTTTGCTGTGGATCTCAAGAATGCATTTTCAGAAATCACTGAAGCCGAATTAAGTCTTTAATCCCCACAATTAATCAGAAAGAGAGAATGGATTTAATTAAAGCTCAAGTTGTGGTCATTGGGGCCGGTCCCGGTGGTTATGCGGCGGCGTTTTATGCCGCGGACCAGGGCAAACAGGTCATCCTGATTGAAAAGGATGAGAAGCTTGGTGGGGTTTGTCTGAACCGAGGATGTATTCCCAGCAAGGCCTTACTGCATGCCAGCAAAATGATTCATGAAGCCAAGGAATCCGAAAAGCGGGGCATTTCTTTTGGCGACCCGAAGATTGAATTGGGGAAGCTGAGAGATTGGAAGAATTCGATATTGAGCAAGCTATCAGGCGGGATTGTTGCCTTGGCGAAGTCACGTGGGGTGGAGGTGATGCATGGTCGGGGGATATTTGAAGATTCGCACACATTGCGGGTTGAGACGTCCTCCGGTCAGAAGTTCATTCAATTTGAGCATGCGATCATAGCGACCGGATCCCGGGCGGCTCTTCCGCGGGTTTTTGATCTGGGGAATCCCCGGATTATGACATCCCGTGGGGCATTGGAAGTGGAGGAGATTCCGCAGGAGCTTCTGGTTATTGGCGGGGGGTACATTGGAATGGAGCTGGGTTCAGTCTATGCGATGCTCGGCAGTCGTGTGACACTTGTTGAGGCCCTGCCGGCTATCATAGCTGCTGCGGATCCGGACTTAGTGCGGCCGGTTGCGCAGTATGCGGCGGATCATTTCAAAGAAGTGCGTTTGAACACGAAGATCGTGTCGATGTCGACCAAGGGTGCCAAGATTCAGGTGACGGTCGAGTTTCCGGATGGGACGAAAAAGGATGAGCTGTATGATCGGGTTCTGGTGAGTGTTGGGCGGGTTCCATCGAACAAGGACCTTGGATTGGAAAACACGAAGGTTGAGCTGGATGACAAAGGCTTTATCAAGGTTAATAATCATCAGCAGACCAAAGATACCAACATATTTGCGATCGGTGACTGTGTTGGGGGGATGATGCTGGCGCACAAAGCCTCCAAGGAGGCCCGAGTGGCTGTTGAAGTGATAACCGGGAGCGACAGCCTGTGGGACAATTTTGCTGTTCCGGCAGTAGTTTTCACGGATCCTGAGATAGCGTGGGTTGGTCTTACCGAGCAGGAAGCACGACAGCAGGGAAAGAAGATTAAAGTGGCCAAATTTCCATGGTCCGCATCCGGTAGGGCTTTGACCTATGATCGGACTGACGGCCTGACAAAAATAATTGTTTGTGAGGAGACCGAGCGGGTTTTAGGTGTCGGGATTGTGGGCCACGGAGCGGGCGAATTGATAGGAGAGGGAGCCCTCGCCCTGGAGATGGGAGCCACCGTACGGGATATTGCTGAGACGATTCATGCCCATCCAACGCTTTCCGAAACACTCATGGAATCCGCTGAAGCGTTTTTTGGCCACGCCACGCATCTGACCGGGCCAAAAAGAAGCCATTAACAATCCGGGGCTGAGCAGATTTTTCAGCTGGAAATTCTGGCAGGATTCCCCATGGCGGTGACGTGACCTGGAAGGTTCTGGATCACGTTCGAGCCCATCCCGACCAGTGAGGATTCTCCGATGGAGATGCCGTCGCGGACTGAGGCATTGGTTCCCAGATAGCAGTTTTTGCCGATAGATACGTTTCCTGAGATGCAGACCCCAGCGGCGATACAGGAGAAATCCCCGACCAATGCATCATGACTGATGATGGAATGAGGAAGGACAATGACGTGTTGTCCCACATGAGCGTTGGCGGCAATAGTGACATGCTGGAGAATGACGGATCCCGGACCAATTGAGGCGAAACGGGAGACGCTTGCAGTGGGGTGGATGACAGTGGCAAAACCCGAATCCGGTATGCCTGTGGATCGAATGATTTTTTCTTTAATCCTGAATGATCTGGAGCTTCCAATACCATTCACAAACAGACATTTTGAGAATTTCGGGGCGTCCTGAAGTGTGCCGATGACCGGGAAACCATGAATGCTGGTTCCTGATTTGTCAGGATCATCATCGAGGAAGCCGAGGCATCGGAATGGGCCATTGAATCTGGCGGGGGTGGGGCATTCGTTCACCTCGAGAATTGTATCGAGGATATCGATGCAGTTTCCGACACTGCCCAGGATAATAATGTCTGTGACCTGTTTCATAAAGAATTTTGCCAGAATCAATCCCAAAATCCCATGCCATGACTCAGATCTCAAGACAATCCATTGAGTCGGTGAAGGGCCGGATGAGGGTGCGGAAACCTGTGATTGATGCACTTTTTTGAGTGTGTGGCGCAAAAATTTTTCAAGTAATTCTCTGGATTTGCCGCTTATGCAAAATGTTGTGCCAAAGTCTCTTAGCTATGATAATCAGAAAAGTGACGAGGTGCGGCTAGAGGGAAGTGACCATGGTTGATTATTTGAACGAGATGAAGGATGCCACCTTGGATCAGCTTGAAGATGATGTCAGGACAAAAATCTTCAATTACGAGCGGGCAGGACTGGCGTTGGAAGTGATTCGAAACCGTCGTTTATTCCGGCAGCGGCGGTTTCTGACATTTCAGGGCTATGCGAAAAAGTGTTTCGATCTGGATAAAGAGTACGTGGTGGAATTGATTGCTGGAGCTCAGCTTTGTCAAACCTTGAGGACACGCATCAATGAAGAATTTCTTCCCAAAAACCTGAGTCAAGCGAGCATTCTGAGGAATGTGCGGGATACGGCTGATCAAATTTCAGCCTTGAGACTGGCTTGGCGGAAGTCGCTGGCATTGGAAATTCCCTTATTGAGTATTTCCACTGTTCAGGAAAGTGTGATGGAACTCAAAGAGAAGGGTCGGGATGCCATTGAGTCCATGTTTGTGAATCTTCCACCACTCGACGGAGAATTTTATCGGAGTGGGGACATTTTGCCATTGGCTGGGCGGGAAAAGCAGGCGGAAATGAGCCTCAGCCAAAGTGACCGTGCGGTAAGTGGCGACATGGATTCTGAACAATCCATGGCAGTCAGCCCGGATGATTGGAGTGTGGAACCCGAGCCTACGCGGAAGAGAGGCCGGGAGGAGGCCAGAAAACAGAAGAACCGGAAGAGATTCAAGCCACGATTTGGTGAGCCCATTTTGGGAAATGCTCTCTTTCTGGCACACGGAGAAAAAAAGCAGAAGGAACGTGAGGTGTTTTCAGCTGAAGCTGACGAGGTCTCGAGTGAGATGAATCGATTGGCCGAAGTGCCTGGTTTATTGGATCCGGTGCGGAGGCGTTATGATAAGCTTGAAATCAGTGATACATCGCAGACCACTTCCGCAACCGCGGCTTTGCCCATGGTCTCAGTGCACGATGGCGAGGTGAGCTTAAGGCTTTCCAATTATGAACGGATACTGAATTACCGGTCTGGACTGAACGCGCGCATTGCCTGTCAATCATTGGCATATATGGCGGCTATGGAGATCGGCCGACAGGCCAATTGTGGTTGTGACCAGACCTTGATATCCTTCGGGGACGAGGTAGCCATGCAATTGGAAAGGATCTGGGAAGAATGGACATTATTGCCAGATTCCGGAGAAGCTCTCATCGAGCCCATTAATGGGATCGATCTGCGCATTCGACTGGATGAATACGGTCAGGCCCGCATTCGGGTGATCCGGGATGGAGCCATTTTCAAAGCCAGGGTCAGCGATGTTGTCATCTGGAATACCTATCGACATGAATCCTCGCACTGGCCCATTGCGATGGAGGAAAGTGATCCTCCGAAGTGTCCAGCTGGAGATGTGGAAAATGTGAAACTTTCTCAGGAACTGGTTGTTTAAAGTTTCTGTCCACTAAGTCGGGAAAAAGATTGTTCGTTGTTGTTTTGAGTGAGCCGGTGGTTTTTCAACCGCCGGTTCATTTTTGTGAGAGTAAAGAGGCGTGACCTGGCGGGGGGAGATGGAATAGATTGAGCGGGTGATTTCAGAAAGAGTGGATTTGTGAAGCAGATAGCACAATACCAGGATGGTAGATTGGAATTTCAGGATGTCCCCGTTCCCACGGCACCTGCAGGCGGGGTGCTTGTGCGCACCCTCCATTCGGTCATCAGTGTGGGAACCGAAAAAATGAAGGTGGAGCAGGCCAAAATGAATCTGCTGCAGAAAGCCCGCGCCCGCCCGGATCAGGTGCGTAAAGTATTGGATACCGCGAGGAATCTCGGGTGGCAAAGTGCCTGGGAAAAGGTTAAAAACCGTCTGGAATCCCCCACGCCATTGGGGTACAGCGCCGCTGGGGTGATTGAGGCGGTGGACCGAAACAATGCGCGATTCCGGGTGGGGGATCTCGTGGCCTGCGGGGGGGGCGGAATGTGCTTTTCATGCGGAATACATCGCATTGCCGGAGATGTTGGTGGCGAGAATTCCTGATGGGGTTGCCACGTCCCACGCTGCCTACACTACGATCTGTGCTATTGCGATGCAGGCAGTCCGCCAGGCTGAGATTGGATTGGGGGACCGGGTGCTGGTGATGGGGCAAGGTCTCGTTGGTTTGCTGGTCACCAACCTTCTGGTGATTGCTGGTGCCCGAGTGGCGGCGGTCGATCTGATTGATGAACGGGCTCAGGTGTGCCGATCCCTGGGAGCGGACCGTTTCATCAACCCGGCACATGGTAATTTTCACGATACCCTGCGCGATTGGACGGATGGATTCGGGGTGGATGTGGCTATTGTGTGCACCGCTTCCAGGAGCAATGCACCCATTGAGCAATCCGCCGAGGCGGCTCCGAGATCGCGGCCGCCTGGTGGACGTGGGAATCACACGCATTGAACTCCCTTGGAAACTCTTTTATGAGAAGGAGTTGGAAGTCCGGTTTTCCAGGTCCTACGGACCGGGGCGTTACGATCCTTCCTACGAATGGGGCGGGGTCGATTACCCCATTGGATATGTCCGGTGGACTGAACAGCGGAATTTCCAGGCCTGTCTGGAGTTCATGCAGGATGGAAAACTCAATCTGGATCTTTTAACCACTTCGATGGTCCCATTTGCCGGTGCGCTCGAAAAATATGAAGGGATGGTCTCAGGGGAAAGTCGCGACATTGGAGTGGTGCTTGAATATGACACATGCAGCAGGGACAGGGCCTCCGGCATGGCTCCGCAGGCTTCATCCGCCGCGACTGACCCATTGCCATTGGGCCGGGATTCAATTTCAAAGCAAAGTCCTGTGGTCCGTGGTGTTCATGTGATTGGGGCTGGAAACTTTGCCGCACCATGCTGCTGCCTCATCTGAAGGGACAGGTGCCCTTGAAATCCATCACCAACCAAACCGCATTGAGTGCCAGGCACGTGAAAGAGAAGTTCGGATTTGAAACGACACATACGGACTATCAGGAGGTGATCAGGCAGGTGAGTCATGATGACGCCGTTCTCATTGGAACAAGACACCATCTCCATGCCCCGATGGTGCTCGATTGCCTTAGAAAAAAAGCCACAGTGTTTGTGGAAAAACCCCTATGCCTCACTGTGGACGAGCTGGTGGCGATTGACAGTGCGGTGGCTGATTCCCAAAGTACGGTCCAGGTGGGATTCAATCGGCGTTTTGCTCCTGTCAGCACCCGTTTGAAAAAGTATATCGACCTGACACCTGGGCCCAAATCCGCGAGTATCCGGGTGATGGCTGGCGTGTTGGCCCCGGACCATTGGTACGCCAATTACGCGGAGAGTGGCGGTCGGATCATCGGGGAAGCCTGCCATTTCTTTGACTATTTAGGTTTTTTTATTTGGAAGCAGGCCAATTCGTGTGATGGCCCAACCAGTGGGAGTCACAAGTGGACGGCTCCCATTTCCTGATTCGATTGCTGCCCAGGTTGAATACTCGGATGGGTCGAGTGGGCAGGTCATCTATTCTTCGGAGGGGGATTCGTCCCATCCCAAAGAGGCCATGACGGTTTATGGGGCTGGTATTGTGGCGGAAGTCATCAACTTCCAGAGCCTGGATGTCTATCGGGGGCGCAAAAAAACATCTGAGAAATCCCCATCGAAAGGGCACCGGGAGCAGATGGAGGCATGGGTTCAGTATTTGCGCGGTGACAAGCCACATCCCTTGCCCTATGAGGAGGCCCGCGTATCCATGTTGGTGACTTTTGCGGTCCTGGCCTCAATTCGACGAGGTGCCTCAGTGGACATTGATCTATTGGACCCATTGAAACTCCACTGAGACTGGCCTATAAATCAATGCGGGATAACAAGAGGCGGCATGAATAAGTTCCATTGGTATTGCTATCGCCTGCTGGCAATGAAGCCATCGGAGATGCTTGGTCATTTCCAGAAGAAATCAGGACATTGGCAGGATCGGTTGCGTCTGCCGCAATGGTCAACCATAGACCCGCATTCGGAGAAAGGTGCCTCCTTCCCGGCGCTTAAGGACCGGTCAAAGTATCCGGAAGAATTGCTGGAGGATTTGAAGTGGGAAACCTGGGATATTTTTCAAGGCAATTGGAAAGCCTTTGGGTGGATGGAGTTGCGGGTATCCGACCCACCGGATTGGCACAAGGATTACTATGCCAATGTGAGTCTTCCGACGGATAGCTGGGGGAGTCAGTTGAATCACCGCCACCTGCCGGACGAGGCGGACATCAAACTCATCTGGGAATTGAGTCGCTGGTATGAACTGGTGCGTTTGGCTCAAGGGGCCTGGTTGCTGAAGGATGTGCGTTTGGCTGAGTTGTTGTTGCGGTGGCTCCAATCCTGGCACCGTGTCAACCCACCCTTCCGGGGGTGGAATTGGACCAGTGCACTGGAGTCGGGGATACGTTTGATTCAGCTGGCCTGGATGGACGCATTAATGGCTGAGATCACTTGGAAAGACATGGACCAGAGGAAGGCGTTTCAGGCATCCTGGAAAGCAATCAAAGTGGACCTCCTGGGTGCACATGTTTATTTCACATGGAAGTACCGATCATTTGGATCCTCAGCAAATAACCATTTGCTTGGCGAGATTTCCGGTTTGATCATTGCCCTGGTCCGGTGGCCGGCCCTCACTCACTGGACGGTGAGTCTGAGTCAGCTTAAGTCCATCTGGGAGAGTGAAGTGATGGCGCAGTTTGCCGAGGACGGGGGGAATCGTGAGCAGGCATTGAATTACCAACTTTTTTCTTTTGAGTTTTGCTGGCAGGTTCGATTGGCGTTAAAGACAGCCGACATTCCGGTGAGGGCGGATGTTGAGGACCGGTTGCGGGCTGCAGCCATGTTCTTCCGCAACATGCAGGTTCCTGAAGATCCGTGGGATTATGGTGACAGCGATAGTGCCATCGTCACACCTCTTCTTCATGACTGGTCCCGACCGGTAAGGGAATGGTGGGACTGGCTTCAAGTTCCGGAAAAGAGTCCGGTTCTCAGGTTCTGGTTGGGCGCGCCACCAGAACAGCCCAAAAAAAAATAGTGGTGAGTTCATTGCGGTACCACGTGG
>JAJOIW010000044.1 GCA_021209225.1 Verrucomicrobiota bacterium | reverse complement strand
GGCCTACCGCCAGAGATATTTTGCTGCGGGAAAATCCTATCGTTTAGTTCATGCCGAGGCGGATGGATTGAGTGGACTGATCGTGGATCTCTATGGGGATGTTGCGGTGATGCAGATCACTTCTCTGGGGATGGATCTGCGCAAAGACCTGATCGTTTCCGCTTTGAAATCGGTGGCGGGCGTTTCTGCCATCGTCGAGCGGGGAGATCTGCAGACCCGTCAGCTCGAAGGGATGGGGGATTCCTCGGGCGTGCTCTATGGACATCCACCCGATGATCTCGTTTTCCGCATGAATCAGCTGGACTGGGAAACCAGCTGGAAATCAGGTCATAAAACCGGGTGCTACCTCGATCAGCAGTCCAATTATGAGCGCGTGGCTCAGCGCTGTCGTGGCCAGCGGGTATTGGATACCTTCACATTCCAGGGTGGATTTGCCAACCACGCGGCAGCAGCCGGGGCGGCTTCCGTCGTCGCCATCGATCAGAGTGCCCAGCCCTCGAACAGGCAGCCGCCATACATCGCAGAAATGCTCTGCCCGATGTCGTCCAATGGACCCAGGCCAATGTCTTCGACTGGCTGAGCCAGGCCACCGAATCCGAAACAAAGCGTCCGGAATTTGACGTCATTATCCTGGATCCACCATCCTTTGCCCGGAATCGATCCAGCCTGGATCAGGCGTTCAAGGGATATAAGGAGATTCATTTGCGGGCATTGAAGCTTCTGGCTCCCGGTGGTTATCTGGCGACTTTCTGTTGCTCGCACCACGTGAGTGCCTCCATGTACGAGGACGTCATTATGGAGGCGGCACACGATTGCCGCAAACTTTTGAGAAGACTGGATATTTTTTCCCAATCTCTGGATCACCCGGTCGTTCCCATCATCCCTGAAACCGAATACCTCAAAGGCGCAGCATACGAGGTCGTCACATAATTCTGTCCGGTTCCATGCGGCCTAACCCATCCGCGCTGATTCCATGTGCGAGGACCCCGAATCCATATTACAAAAGTTTGTCCATCGCTCTGAGGTGACTGGCGAACCCTTGGGCCTGGCCGTCTCGGGGGGGCGCGACTCCATGGCCATGCTGGACACATTGAGGCGACTTGAAGCGCCCGTCACCGCCATCCACATCAATCACCAACTGCGTGGAATCGATTCGGATCAGGATGCCGAATTTATCCGGAATTACTGTCTGACCCACGGCCTCGCTTGCTTTGTCCAGCGGGTGAATGTGGTGGACTACTCGCGCATTCACAAGCGCTCACTTGAGGAATCTGCCCGCATTCTGCGCTACCAGTCCATGGCAGACTGGATGGTGAAATTGAAAATCCGTCACCTCCTCATCGCCCACCACGCTGAGGATAATATTGAGACCTTCCTGCTGCGCTTGTTGCGCGGGACGGGAATTCACGGCCTGGCAGTCATGGACCAGCAAGCCGGTTTTCCTTTCCCCAACTTCCTTCCACCCGATTTTCCACTGCATTTATGGCGCCCCTGGATACGTGTTCCGGGGAACCTTATTCAGGCACTGGTGCATGACAGAAATATTCCCTTCCGCACCGACGACTCCAACCGCAATCTCACATTCCGTCGAAACCGCATCCGCCACCAATTAATCCCGGCTTTGGACCAGGTGGAGGATAACCGGCCATGGAGATCGGCTCTCATGGATTTCATGTCCATCTGCTCACAGTCATCCGACTTCCTGAAATCCTGCGCCACTCAATGGCTCTCCACCGGTCATTTCAATCAGATCACCGAATTTCATCTCCTGCCTCCGGCCCTGCAATATGAAGTCGTCCGCCTCCAGTTGCAGGCGTCTGGCCATTCCCATTCCCTGCGCCGGGTTCGTTCCCTCCTGGATTCCCAGGGGAATTGGATCCAGTTGACCCCCGGCGAAATGGTCCGACTCCTCCCCGACGGCCACCTCCGGATCTCCCCATTCACTCAGTTGCATGCGCCTCAATTCTCATCCCTGTCCCTGACCGTGGATATTTCGCGGGGACCGGGGAGGGTGGAATTCGAGGGATTAACCATCCAATGGGAAAAATTGTCACATCTTCAGCCAGTGACTGCACAAATTTCTCACCTGGAACACTTTGATGCCGATACCATTGGAGATCTGGTGATTCTGCGATTCTGGCAGCCCGGAGATGATTTCCATCCCAGTGGATATTCTCGGGAATTTAAGCTGAAAAAGTGGTTTTCCAGTCAAAAAGTGGACCGTTTACAGCGACATTTGCGCGTGATTGCCGAGTGTCCGGGGCGGGGGATATTCTGGATTGAAGGGATGCGTATTGCCGAATGGGCCCGATGTTCCCCGACGACTCAAAAGTCCCTCTTGTGGCGATTCAACCGGGGTCACTCCCTCCAGTCAGGAACTTAGCATTTGCCTTTCAAATGCACTGACTCTATAGTTTTAATTTGAACACTGGACCGATTCTGGATGCCTCTGCAGACCACATCACTTTGTGATCAACATCCTGGGCACGGTCCAAAATAAGATAAGTAATGTCTGAAAATGGTCAAAAAAGTGGATCTTCAGGGGAAGATCCAAATAAGGAGCCCAAAGTCCCGGCACGGGGCTGGCTGTTGATGCTGGCGATCATAGGATTTATTCCCTTGCTCATGTTATTGAGGGACCGGCCAGATTCCGGTCTCCCAAAAGTGAATCTCACCCAGTTTGAAAAACTTCTCGAGGAAAACCGCGTTATCGAGGCGGATCTCGTGCTGACACCCAGTTCGAAACTGGTTGAGATCTCCGGACGCTACAAAGCCGGTCCAGATGAGGAAGCCAATGCGACTCTCTCCAAATTCAAAGGCGAGATCCCATTCCGGTTTGAAACATTTCTATCAGAAGAGAAGCTGCAGTCCCTGGTTTTGGCACACGAGCAACTGCTGCCCAAGCAGCCGGACACCATGCTGATTGGCATTCTGCTCCAGCTTGGCCCATTCCTTCTCCTGGCATTCATCATCTACTTCTTTTTTATCCGCCAGATCAAGATGGCCGGAAAAGGCGCGATGAGCTTTGGTAAAAGCCGGGCGAAAATGCTTTCCCGCGATAAAAACAAGATCACTTTCAAAGATGTGGCCGGTGTCGATGAAGCCAAGGAGGAAGTGGGTGAAATCGTTGATTTCCTCAAGGATCCACGCAAATTCCAGAGGCTTGGTGGGCGCATTCCCAAAGGGATCCTCATGGTCGGGGCGCCAGGGACCGGAAAGACACTTCTGGCCAAAGCGATCGCAGGTGAAGCGGACGCCTCGTTTTTCTCCATAAGCGGATCTGACTTTGTTGAGATGTTTGTCGGTGTGGGTGCCAGCCGGGTGCGGGACATGTTTGAGCAGGCACGGAAGAATACCCCATGCCTCATCTTCATTGATGAAATCGATGCAGTGGGTCGCAGCCGCGGAGTCGGTCTGGGCGGGGGAAATGATGAGCGCGAGCAGACTCTCAATGCACTTCTGGTGGAAATGGACGGTTTCGACAGCCAGGATGGGGTCATTATCATCGCCGCAACCAACAGGCCAGATGTTCTCGATCCGGCATTGCTGCGTCCGGGAAGATTTGATCGCCAGCTCACTGTCAACCTGCCGGATGTCGTGGGTCGCGAGCAGATCCTTAAGGTTCATGCCCGCAAAGTCAAACTGGCTGCCGAAGTGGATCTCAAAGTTGTTGCACGTGGGACCCCGGGATATTCTGGTGCTGAGTTGGCCAACCTCCTCAACGAGGCCGCCTTGCTCGCCGCACGTCAGAATAAAAAAGAAATTACCCACGTTGAACTCGAGGAAGCACGCGACAAAGTCCGCTGGGGTCGTGAAAGACGCAGCCTGGCCATGACCGATGAGGACAAAAAATTCACCGCCTGGCACGAAGCCGGGCATGCTCTGGTCAATGTTCTGCTGGAACATACCCATCCCTTGCACAAAGTGACCATCATTCCCAGAGGCCAATCGTTGGGCAGCACCATGTCGCTTCCTGAAAAGGATGTCTACAACCGGAGAAAAAAGGAAATGCTGGACATGATTGCGGTCACCATGGGTGGACGGATTGCAGAAGAGATCGTTTCCGGAGACATTTCCACTGGAGCCGCCGGCGACATCCAGCAGGCCAGTGCTCTAGCCCGCGCCATGGTTTGCCAATTCGGTATGAGTGAGAATGTCGGCATGGTGCAATACGGCAGTGATGACGAGGTTTACATGGGACGCGATATGATCCGTAAAAAAGATTACAGCGAGGAATTCGCCCGCATCATTGATGCCGAAGTCAAAACAATCATTGATACCCAATACACTGTCGCCCAGAATATCATCCTGGATCACCGGGATAAGCTCGAGCTTATTGCCAAAGCATTGCTTGAATACGAAACCCTGGATGGTCAGCAGGTCCATTCCATTGTGAAAACCGGTTCCTTCAATCCTCCCACCAAGCCTCCGGTTGACACGTCAATGCCCGGACAGGAGGCTGTAACACCCATCTCGGATGTTTCCAAAAAAACGCCACCCGAACTCCCGGGTCTGGGTAGCCCCGCTCCCGCTCCCATTTAAGTTTTTTGCCTGTCATCAAACTTTGCCAGAGCCCCTCAACTGGGGCTTTTTTATTTGTAAGTTTGGTCGGAGAATAGACGTTCCTTCATATGTTCCGCAGCACGGAATCCCATTTCCAGACCGTCCTTGTATCCTGTCATCGTCAGATGGACACGGAAATTCTCCAGAGCGTGGGAAATCAAACTCACCGGTCCAGTCACCCCGTTCGTCTTGAGGCGGGCTCACGACCCGTTCCGGTGCCAGAGAAACGATAAATACCACCATTCAAAGCGTGTTCTGTCATTTTCATCCAGCCCGTGGAGAAAGGGGAAAAGTTCTCAAAATAATTTGCATCCATCCAGTTCTGGAAGAACCGTGTCTCTGCCTGCAGCACCAGGCATGGGAAAAAGAAAACTCAGGTGAATGAATGAATATTGTTTGGTTCAAAAGAGATCTGCGTATAGCGGATCATGCGGCCTTGTCGAAGGCCGCCCGAAATGGACCAGTTTTTCCGTTGTATATTCTTGAACCGGAACTCTGGCAGCAGCCGGACATGAGTCCCAGACATTATTGTTTTCTGCAGGACTGTCTGGCTGAGCTTGACCAATCACTGGACGCGCTTGGGCAAAAGCTGATCATTCGAATTGGAAATGCTGTTGAGGTTCTGGATGGTATCCGTCATCAGCACGGTATTCATGCCCTATGGTCGCATCAGGAAACCTGGAATGCATGGACATATGAGCGGGATAAAGCAGTTCTGCGCTGGTGTGCCTCTCACAATATCCCATGGCATGAACCGGTTCAGAATGGGGTGATAAGGCGATTGCGCCAACGTGATGGCTGGGCGGCACGCTGGTATTCCCACATGAAGCAACCGGTCGCCATCCCGCCCAATCGTCTGCATAGGGTGGTGGATTGCTCAGATACTTTGCCCGACTTTCCCGCGCTCAGCCTGAAAGTGGATGAGTCCATGGATCCGCAAAAAGGTGGGCGCAGCGAGGGATTGAGATTACTTCATGGTTTTCTCCATGAACGCGGAAAAACGTATACAAAAACCATGTCATCACCCTTGACTGCCTATGACAGCTGTTCACGCCTGTCTGCACATCTGGCTTTCGGCACACTATCCATCCGCGAAGTTTTCCAGGCATGCGAGAATCGTTATGCAGAAATCCGATCATCCAACCACAGTGAAGTAGGCACCTGGTCACGCTCACTGCGTTCCTTCTCAACCAGGCTTCGTTGGCATTGCCACTTTATTCAAAAACTGGAAGATGAACCAGCCATCGAATTTGAAAATATGCATCCCGCCTACAATGATCTGAGATCGTCCCATTTCAATGAAGCTTATTTTATAGCATGGAAATCCGGCAGGACTGGCTATCCCATGGTCGATGCCTGCATGCGTGCTCTGCAGGCGACGGGTTGGCTGAATTTTCGCATGCGCGCGATGGTGATGAGTTTTGCAAGTTATCATTTATGGCTGCACTGGAGGAAACCTGCCCTGCACCTGGCCACTCTTTTTACTGACTACGAACCGGGCATTCATTACAGCCAGGTCCAAATGCAGTCAGGCACCACCGGGATCAATGCAATCCGTATATACAATCCTATCAAGCAGGGATTTGATCACGATCCGGAAGGACAATTCATCCGCCGCTGGATCCCGGAATTGCGCGATATGGATGCATCCTTCATCCATATGCCGTGGCAGGCACCACGATCGCGGATGAATGGCTATCCGATGCCGGTTGTCGATGAAAAAACAGCACGAAAAGCGGCTGCTGACCGCCTTTACGGATTGAGAAAAAACAATGCCACCCACAAATACACCGCTCAAAAAATCCTGATTAAACATGGAAGCCGGAAATCCGGATCAGCCGGGACGAAGGGTAAAAGCAGGGTGAAAAATGTCATGCAAGGGGAGCTTCCTTTATGAAAGCACTGCGGTTGATTTTAGGTGATCAGCTGTCCGAATCCATATCCAGCCTCGAGGGCTATGATGTGGATCAGGATATGATTCTCATGTGCGAAGTCCGAGATGAGGCGACCTACGTGAAGCATCATAAAAAGAAGATAGCTTTTTTATTCTCCGCCATGAGGCATTTCGCGCGCAACCTGGAAAATTCGGGGCACCGAGTCCAGTATACAAAAACTCGATGATCCCGACAACTCGGGGTCATTTCAGGGTGAAGTCCATCGCGTGCTCCAACATCATCCCTTTGAACGCATCATCGTCACCCACCCGGGCGAGTACCGTGTGCTGGTCGATATACGCGGGTGGGAAAATCATTTCGGCATAAAGGTGGAAATCCGGGAGGACCACCGGTTTTTATCCTCACCCGATGACTTCGCCTCCTGGGCACAGGACCGCAAACAACTGCGCATGGAGTATTTTTACCGCGAAATGCGCAGGAAATACGGCATTCTGATGCAGGATGGCATCCCAATTGGTGGACAATGGAATTATGATGCGGAAAATCGCAAACCACCAAAAAAGGGACTGCATATTCCCCCACCATATACCGGCACAATGGATGACCTCACCATGGAGGTGATGAATCTGGTGTCCGCACGCTTCGAGGATCATTTTGGTGATCTCGAGCCATTTTATTTTGCTGTTACCCGGGAGGCAGCACTTCAGGTTCTCCATCAATTTATCGATCAAAGATTAATCTATTTTGGTGATTATCAGGATGCCATGATGCAAGGCGAGCCATGGATGTATCATTCCCATATCAGTTTTTATTTGAATTGTGGATTGTTGCTGCCTCTTGAATGTGTGAAGGCCGCTGAAACTGCTATCACTCCGGCAAAGTCCCTCTCAATGCCGCCGAAGGCTTTATCCGTCAAATTATTGGCTGGCGTGAATATATACGCGGAATCTATTGGCTCAAAATGCCCGAATATGCAGCGGCCAACTTTTTTGAATCCAGTCGACCGCTGCCCGAATTTTATTGGACTGGCACTACGCGGATGAACTGCCTGCGCCAATGCGTCCTGGAGACCAAGCGGAATGCTTACGCCCACCATATTCAACGCCTGATGGTGCTGGGCAACTTCGCCCTGCTGGCCGGAATCGACCCCAAACAGGTGAATGAATGGTTTCTGATCGTCTACGCCGATGCCTACGAATGGGTGGAAATGCCCAATGTCACGGGAATGGTTTTATATGCTGACGGCGGCTTGCTGGCCAGTAAACCCTATGCGGCGGGCGGAAGTTATATCCATAAGATGTCGGACTACTGTCAGCACTGCAGCTACAATGTCCATATCCGGAATGGAACTGATGCCTGCCCGTTCAATTATCTTTATTGGGATTTCCTTTCACGCAACCGGGACAAACTCGGGTCCAATCCGCGCATGGCCATGCCATTCAAAACCTACGACAGGATGGATCCGCTGAAACATCGGGCGATTGCAGACGACAGTGCCCGATTCCTGCAGACCATATAAAGATGGCAGCGACAATCCTGTCGCTGATCTCAAACCCTCCTTTGTAGGATAGTTGTTGCCCGGATGGGAAAATCCAAGTGTCCCCATGCTGATGGTGATTACTTTGGAGAGTGGGTGGGTTGGATGAGGTGGGTTTTGAAAAAGGATTTGAGTTTGTTCCATCCATAGGGTGTTCCAGCGGCGCCATGGCCCACGTTCGGGAGGACCAGGAGTTCGAAGTCCTTTTCTGCCTGGATGAGTTGATGGGCCACCTGCATGGTGGATGCCGGGTCGACATTTTTATCGAGTTCCCCCACCATGAGCAGGAGGTTTCCTTTCAGATTGGAGGCGAGGGAAACATTGGATTGCTGAGCATAATGTTCGCCGATGGGATAACCCATCCAGAGCTCATTCCACCATATTTTATCCATGCGGTTGTCGTGGCACCCGCAGTCTGCAACGGCTGCTTTATAAAAGTCACCTTGAGTGAGCAATGCGCCCAAGGCATTCTGCCCCCCGGCAGATCCTCCATAGATGCCCACCCGGGTCAGGTCA
>JAJOIW010000005.1 GCA_021209225.1 Verrucomicrobiota bacterium | reverse complement strand
GACGAGGGGGATCGGGTGGCCGCTGGGGACATTCTGGTGCGGCTGGATGTGAAGCGGTTGACTGCGGAGTTGAAGGAAGCTGAATCCGCCTTGGGAGAAGCGCGTGCGGTTCTGGAATTGGCGGAGCGGACGATGGCCCGGTTGAGTCCATTGGTTCATGATGGTGCGGTGTCGCAACAGGCGTTGGATGAATCGCGCCAGAAGCGGGACACAGCCATGGCAGCCCTGGACCGATTGGAGGCGTCCCGGTCGCGCATTGTGGTACAGATAAACAAGTCTGAAATCCGGGCACCCTTTGCTGGAGTTGTGGTGAAGCGGCATGTCGATGAAGGGAGTATCATTGGTTCTGGTCAGGCAGCGATGGAAATTCTGGAGACGGATGTGAAGGAGGTTCGCGTTGGGCTGGCGTTGGAAGCGATATCCAGATTGGCACCGGGTTCGGTAGTCACATTGAATCATCGGGATGGCCGGCAATGGAATGGCCGGGTGCGCAGCATTATTCCCGAGTTGGAGAGTCAGAGCCGCACAGTGCCGGTGGTTGTGGAAGTCCAGAATGCTGGGGACCTGATTTCCGGGGAATTACTGAGCTGGGCATTCAGGCAGACTATCCAGGAATCCGGTTTTCGAATTCCCCGGAGAGCCTTGATTGGAAGCATTCGTGGTTTGTGGAGTGTTTTTGCCATGGTTCCATCGACTGACGGCACCTGGGTGGTTGAATCGAGGGAAATTGAAATACTGCACAATGAGGCTGAGGATGTGGTGGTCAGAGGAGCGCTTCAATCGGGGGATCGGATTATTTTATCCGGTCTGCATCGTCTGGTGCCGGGGCAATTGGTCAAACAGCCATAAGGTGTCGCAAATAACTCAACTTCCATCCCTATGGACCAGACAAAATTCACTGAAATTCCGGCTTCCGATCGTCCACATCCATTGGCCTCCTTGTTTGTATCCAACAGGCACCTTTTGTGGTTGACGGTCCTTTTGATTGTTGTGGGCGGGCTCTCTGCATTGCTGAATCTTCCGAGATTGGAAGACCCGATCATCAGCAACCGCAATGCTCAGATTATCACATTTCTGCCAGGTGCATCCGCTGATCGCGTGGAAGCACTCATCAGTAATCCTCTGGAGATAAAGCTGAAGGAAATCAGCAGCATCAAGCATATCGAATCGACCTCACGGGCTGGCGTTTCAGTTGTTTCTGTTGAGCTGGCTGATGCCGTGAACGAAACAACCAACGATGCCATATTCTCTGAAATCCGGGATAAGATTTCGGAGGCAGCTGTTCGGTTTCCTGCCGAAGCAAGTGCTCCAAGTTTCGACGATAAACGCAATGCTGTCGCCTACACTCTCATTTCGGCTATATATTGGCGGGACAACCCGGATCGGGATCCAGCCATTCTGCGCCGGCACGCTGAAGAACTGGCCGATCGACTCCGCGCCGTCCCAGGAACAGAACTTGTCCGCATCTACGGTGCCCCAAAGGAGGAAATCCGCGTTGAACCCGATCCCGATCGCATGGCTGCTCTGGGGCTGACCCCTCATGATTTGCAGAAAATTCTGACTGACGCCGATGCCAAGCGGCCATCCGGGGCCGTGCGCAATGAAATGTCCGACCTCCTGGTGGAGGTTTCCGGCGAATTTGATTCAGTTGAGCGAATCCGTCAGGTGCCACTTCAGGTTGCATTCGATGGCCAGACTCTGACCTTGGGTGATGTGGCCAGTGTGCGGCGGACGCAGGCTGATCCCCCTCAATCAATTGGGATACACAATGGTTCGCGCAGCATTTTCATAGCAGCGAGAGTCCGGTCGGACCAGCGCGTGGACCAATGGAATGCCCAGGCCACTGAATCTCTGGAGCAGTTCAAGAAACGCATCGGAGGGCATATCCAATCAGATGTCGTTTTTAATCAGAATACCTACACATCGAGCCGGCTGAGTGAATTAGTCAACAATCTCTTATTGGGAGCCCTGGTGGTTTTTATTGTGGTTCTGCTGGTCATGGGTTTGCGGGCTTCCATCATCATCAGTACGGCACTCCCATTAGTAGCCAGCATGACCTTGTTCGTAGTGGCTATGCAAGGGGGGAAACTCCATCAGATGTCTATCTTTGGTATGATTATCGCACTGGGACTTCTCATAGATAATGCGATTGTTGTCACCGATGACATCCGACGTTACAGGAAGTCCGGATTCTCCCCGGTTCAGGCAGTATCGCGCACCATTCATCACCTGTTTTTGCCATTGCTGTCGTCGACTCTGACCACGATTCTGTCCTTTCTACCGATTTTATTACTTCCTGGACCAGCGGGTGATTTTGTGAGTTCCATAGCCAGCAGCGTGATTATCGCCCTGAGTGCCTCATTTTTTGTGGCGATGACGTTGATAGCCTCGCTGGCTGGGGTATACGGGCATAGTGAAGGTAAATCATTTTTTCCACTCTGGATCAGGGATGGGATGTTTTCGTCTGGGGATCACCAGATAATTTCCGGCATGTTTTTGTGGATATTCCGTCGCCCATGGTGGGCGGTGGGCTTGTCCCTTATCCTGCCTCTTACTGGATTTTTCCTGGCCTCGACTCTGGGCAGTCAGTTTTTCCCAAGGACAGACAGGAATATGTATGAGGTGGAAGTGCGGCTCCCAACAGATGCCTCTCTGGAACGGACCCGCGACGTGGCCCGGAGGATTGATGAAATTATTCGCGGGGCAGACGGGGTGCGTGAGGTGGATTGGATGATTGGCGAAAGCTTCCCGACGGTTTACTACAACTTGATCATGAACCAGGACGGGTCGCAGAATTACGCCCATGGGATCATTACTTCTGAGAGTTTTGATGACGTCAGCCGTCTGATACGTGAGCTCCAGTTGGTAGTCGATAACAGCTTCCCCGAAGCTCAGGTTTTGTTCTCCAAATTTGCTCAGGGCCCTCCTGCTGACGCGGACATTGAATTGAGAATCTCAGGCCCGGATATAGAAACCCTGCAGACGCTTGGGGAAGAAGTGAGGCTTCACCTGGCCCGCCATCCGGACGTCCTGCACACCCTCACCACATTGCCCCGGGCTGAACCGAAAATTCAATTGGATGCTCGGGAGGTGGATCTTCGTTTATCCGGACTGGGATTGACCGACATGGCAGACCAGATTCAAGGTGCCCTGGATGGCTGGCATGCAGGGACAGTTCTGGAGGATATCGAAGAGTTGCCAGTCCGGATACGGTATGAGACCCCTGGCCGACGGGATATGTCCGCTCTGGAAAACCTGCTCATCATTCCAAATTCATCCAACATGGAAGCAGGAAATCATTGGATACCGGTATCTGCTCTGGTCGGGATGCATCTCGTGCCAGCCAAGGCGGGAATCACCCGACGGGATGGAATGCGCGTCAATAAAATCTATGGCTTTGTGAAACCGGGTGGGCTTCCGGTGGACATTGCCAATCAGATTCTGGCCAGGCTTGAACAATCAGGATTTCAAGTTCCGCGGGGATATTCATTTCAATTGGGAGGTGAGACTGAAAACCGGGATGAAGCGGTTGGCAACCTGCTTCTATACCTCCCGGTGATCGTCGTTCTGACTATTGCCACTCTGGTTCTCACCTTCCGCAGTATCAAAATCGCATTCATCCTTCTGCTTGCGGCTCCCATGTCGGTGGGCTTTGGATTGATGGCCACATGGGCATTGCAATTCCCCATCAGTTTCAACACCATCATCGGCTCACTCGGTCTGATGGGCCTGGCCTTCAACAGCAGTATCGTTGTCCTGGCATCCATTTTAGGCAACCCACTCGCAGCTTCAGGAAATCCGGAAGCCCTGGTAGAAGCTGTCCTCTCATCCATGCGGCACCTCATCTCGACGACCATGACCACCATTGGCAGTTTTCTTCCTCTGCTGCTGTTTATTGGAGGTGAGTTCTGGCCTCCATTGGCGATTGTACTTGCCGGTGGTGTTGGTGGTTCGACACTGCTCGCAGTCACTCTGACCCCAGCACTTTTCAGAATTCTTAATGCTCAACCTGATTTGACCCATGATTGATCGCTCCACGTCAGTGTTTTCCTCGTTCTTTGCGAACTTCCTGATAGTTCTCACCGGTGCCCACCTGTCCGGGTGTCTCAATCCTGGCCCCAATCACCAACCTCCTGACCCCCCCCGTCATTTCCAGGTTCTCCATCCCTGACCAACCCGTGCCAGATGGCGTCCCGGGCAGCACCAATTGGTGGAGGACCCTCAATATCGAAGCTTTGAACCAGCTCATATCCCAGGCCATCACAAATAATTTTGATTTGCAGATCGCTTCGGAAAAACTGAACCAATCCCGCTCGCTCCAGACTCAGATCGCCTCCGCCTTTCGTCCGAATATCAGTGCTGGCATGGGGCTGACCAAAGTCAGAAACAGCGATAACTTTCTGCAATCCATATCACCTGATGGCGGACAAGGATTCATCCCGGCGGAATTTGATCAATGGACCATTGATGCCCCGGTTTCCTGGGAACTCGATTTTGTCGGAGGCGGGCGACGCCAGGTAGAGGCCGCCAGGGCACGGCAGTCCTCCGTCGCGGAATCCATAAACAGCCTCCAGCTGCTCATTGTCGCTGAAGTCGTCGATACCTACTTTTCCATCACGGGCTTACTGGATCAAATCGACAACCTGAATGAATCCATTCAGCTGCAATCTCAATCGCATGGGCTCATCCGGAAACGGGTTCTGGCCGGGATAGACAGCCAGATCCTGGCAGAACAGGCCGCCAGCCAGCTTCACAATCTGACTTCGCGCAAACCACAGCTTGAGGCACAACTCACCAGCCAGCTCCGTCGTCTGAGTTTGCTCACCGGAAGCCAACCCTCAATCTATGATGCCGTCCACTCCCAGTGGGCTCGAACACCCGGGTCAGTTCCAATGATCGATTCCGGACTCCCATCGGACCTGATCCGCCGTCGACCTGATATTCGCCAGGCGGAACGCTTACTTGCCGCCTCCACAGCTGATATCGGTGTGGCCATCGCTCAATTCTACCCCAAATTCTACCTGCTCGGGAAACCCCAATTACTTTCCTCAAGCGCCATAAACCTCCTGGAAACCTCCAGCTTCGCCTGGCAGTTCGCTCCTCGGATCGAATGGGCAGTCTTCTCCGGTGGACGCAATAAAGCCCTGCTGGATGCAGCCCGGTCACGTCAGAAAGAAGCGATGATCCAGTATGAAAAATTGGTGATTCAGGCGCTGGGCGAAGTGGAATCCTCCCTTGCCAATCTGGGTGGGATCCAACGCCAGTACCACCTTCTGATGAGTTCTCATGAGTCGGCTCAAATTGCCACATCCCTCTCCTCATTGAGACTGGAATCCGGAGAAATCAGCCAGCTCGATCACCTCGACGTGCACAGGGAACTATTGGCAGTGGATCAGCTCCGGCTGACTGCACGCACCGCATTGATTCAATCCTGGGTCAGACTCCACCTGGCTCTCGCCAGCGGCGTGGACATCCCTCAGGATATGTAGTCCATGTCCGGATTATCGCCTGGTGGATTTAGGATCAAACGCCTCCCGCAATCCGTCACCAATAAAATTCAAAGCAATCAACAACCCGGCCAGCGTCAGGGTGGGGAATGCAATGAGCCACCAATATATCCTCACAGGATTAATCTGGGGAACACCTCTCGAAATTAATGATCCCAGACTGGCCAATGGACTCTCGATCCCCAATCCAAGAAAACTGAGAAATGATTCATAGAGAATCACACTTGGTATCGTCAGCATCACATAGGTAATGATAATCCCGAACAAATTCGGAAATATGTGGCGCATAATGATATACCCGTGAGACAAACCCAGAGAATGGCACGCTTCCAGAAAGGGTTGTCCCTTCATCGACATGACCTGCCCGCGGACAATGCGGGCCAGCGTCAGCCAGGAAACCGCTCCAAGCCCGGCAAAAAGCAGAATAAAATGCAGGACTCCCGCATTCGCCCCAAAAAACAGCCCGCCAATAGGGCGTGGCCATCAGGATGTCCTTCATCGTGGTTAATAAAACAATCACAAATATGATCGATGGAAGCGAATAGAGTATGTCCACCAGGCGCATCATGATCAGATCGAGCTTTCCACCAAAATATCCAGCAATGATCCCCCAGGCAGTGCCAATAATGAAACTGACTGCCGCGCCTATGAACCCCACAATCAATGAGATGCGTGAGCCAAAGACGATCCGGCTCCAAAGGTCTCTCCCATGATCATCCGTGCCCATCCAGTGAACCAGCGATGGCGGAGCAAAATTGCTGTCGCTCAACTCATTCGGATTATAATTCGGAGCCAATGGCGCCAGGACGACAACCCCCAGAATGACCGCCATGATCCAGGTGGATATTCGAGCGGGCCGATAGTCCCAAAAACGCTGGAAACTCAATTTCCACAATGATTCCCCTTTGGATTCATCGATGCTCGTGCCGGAATTAGGTGCCATTGGGATATTATGAACGGGATTGGTTTTTTATGCGTGGATCCAGAATCGAATAGAGTGAGTCGACCACAATATTGCAGAAGATGATCAGGAACGAATAAATGAGAACGATGCCAACGATCATTGTATGGTCGCGGTTCAGGGAGCTGTTGATGAGAAAGGTGCCCATTCCGGGAATCTGAAAAAGATTTTCCACAACAAATGATCCCGTGAGTAAATCCGCCAGCAATGGTCCCGAATACGAGACCACTGGCAGCAAGCCCATTGGCAATGCGTGGCGCACCAGTAGGGTCAATGGTCCGACACCTTTTGCCCTGGCGGTTCGGATATAATCCGAACCCAATGCCTCCTGAATTCCCTCCGCCACCAGGCGGCTCACCTTGCCACTATAATGAATACCTAATGTCAGAACCGGCAAGACCGCATGCCATGGCGAATGCAGGAAACTCGTCGGGAATACCGGTAAATATATAGAAAAAAATAGAATTAAAATTGGCCCCAACACCATGGACGGCACACATATAAATATAAGCCCGGATAATGTCACTAAATCTCCGGAAATGGACCCACGTCTCCACGCGGAGATTATTCCCATTGTGATTCCGGCAACCAGAGCGAAGATGAATGAGGAGAAGCCAAGAATCAATGATGCCGGCAATGCCTGACTGACAATATCATTGACAGTGTGGTTTCTGTATTTCATGGAGAGTCCCAGATTGCCTTGGGCCAGATCCTTTAAAAAATGCCCATATTGGATCCAGACTGGTTTATCCAGGTGGTAATGTGCCTCCAGAGCTTTCCGGATGGTGTCATTTTTATCGGACTTCTCGCCCGCAAATGGGCCGCCTGGCGCGAGCCGCACCAGGGTGAAGGCCAGAAATGTGATAATGATCAGCAATGGAATCATCATCAATATCCGTTTGATGATCACTTTCATTTTTTCCTCTCCTGGTTCGTGTTCCGGATCGACCTCACAGGATGGCGGTCGAGTATATTAAAATATATTCCGGAAATTTTTGTCGCATCAAACATGTGTGTTCCCTTATAAAAGTAGAGTGGTGCTATCGGACATTCCTTCAAAAGTAATTTCTCCGCATCCACAAATATTCTTCTTCTTTCTTCCTGATCCAGGGATTCGTTGCTTGAATGGAGTAATTTGTCATATTCTGAGTTTTTCCAGCCTGTGCGGTTATTGCTTTCGTGGGAATTGAATATTTCAAGAAAGGAATAGGCATCATTGTAATCTCCGATCCAGCTGCTTCTGGATATCTGGTAATTGAGAGCCTCCTGGTCCGCTAAAAATACTTTCCATTCATTCTTTTTCAGTCGGACATCGATGTTGAGATAGGCTTTCCACATGGCCTGGAGTTCCACGGCGATTTTTTGATGATTGGATGCGGGGCCTGAGGATGCGCCATTGAAGTAATATTCGATTTGAGGAAAGTCTTTCCCATCCGGGAATCCGGCTTCCGCCAGGAGTTGCCTGGCCAATTCCGGGTCATGGAGGAGGGGAGACTCCTCGAATGGGTGGTTCATAACCCCCTGCGGAATAAAACTCGTAGCCGGTTTCTCGTTGGCTCTGGTGATTCTCTCCGTGATGCGGCTGCGATCGATTGCCAGGCTTAATGCCTGACGGACCTTGGGAATATTCAATGGATATACCGTGGTGTTAAACCGGAGAAAGTAGGTTCCCAGGTAGTCGTATTGATGGAAGTCCGGGCGATCCATCAGCTTGTCGACAATATGCGTGGGGATCAAATCCTTATCCCAGATGACATCGACTTGACCCATGAGATACAAGTTCAAGGCGGTCGATGGGTTCGAAATGGGAAGGAAGTCCACTATCTCATTCCGGGTATTCTCATTGTCCCAGTAGTTGGGATTGCGTTGGACCCGAACTGAATCATTGAGACGCCACCAGACCAGTTCATAGGGACCGCTCACCGGAACGCTTTTCTGGAGTAACCATCGGTTTGGTGAGGTCTGAATAGCGTGAGTGGGTGTCGCCGCAAATAATGGCATGGTCAGCAATTGAAGAAAAAACGACTGTGGCCGGGTCAGCGTCACTTGAAACGTGCTGGCATCCAGCGCCTGGAATGAGGGAGGCGGTGTCGGGGATCCTTCGGATCGGGTATGGAATGCTTCAGCTCCCTCTATGGAATACATCAAGCCTGCATTGCGGACCCCATTTCTGATATCCAGCGCCCGAAGCCAGGATTGCTCAAAATCATAGGCAGTGATGGGTTTGTTGTCGGACCAGATGAGTCCGTTTCTGAGTTTGAAAGTATAGGTGCGCTTGTCCTGGCTGATGGTCCAGGACTCTGCCAGTCCCGGAATCGGGGTTGCGGTCACTGGGTCCGTCCTGACCAATCCCTCGAAAAGACAGTCCACAACCCTCGCGTCCGCCTGGCCAGTCATGATGATGGGATCCAGGGATTCTGTTCGACGGCATTCGCAATGATCAGGTCCGCCCTGGGCACCCCAATCCTTTCACACCCCGCCCCCAGCAACAAAAGCAGAAACCCCAGCACTGTCCCCAGAGCTCTGAGATCATGGCTTGCCCATGCGATTTTCCCGGGCAAATCATTGCCACCGGCAAATCCCAAATTGAATATATGCACCAGCCCGGGTATCCTGATCATGGGTTCGAGAAATGGAAAAGTGACAGGCCAGCTTCTATGCCCTACTGTCCTTATGGATAGTGCCACAGAATGTGGCTGATATGAACCGCGTTTTTCAATCGATTGTCATATTTCTTGTTGCCGCCATCATTTGTGGTGTTGGTGTCTTCATGCCGGCATATTGGAAGGTTGTGGTGCCGGAAGTTCTTCCTCTGGCTGGTTCCGGTTCGGAAACGGTCACCAAACGCATTGAGTTTTTTTTTACAGAGTGAAAAGCCCGGGGTGGTTGCCCTGATGGAATCGACCCCTGGTCTGGTGCTGACGAACCGTGAGTTCCTCGGTCAGAGCATTCAGGATTTACTGGCTCGTCGACCATTATTCAGGTTATCCGGGGGGGGCTGAGCCATATTTTGAGCGAATCTTTCAAAACACCTTCTCCCCGGATCAGTTTGAAACCCTTCTTGCTGAGTCGGTCAATTCTCATGGCATCGTCACCAATACCGCGAGTCTGATGTTGAACCAATCGCTCCGCCTGAAAGTTTTCGAACTGCTGAATGATTCCCATCACGGCGTGATACGGGATATTCTCGAATTGCGCCACCTGCCGCATTTCGGAAAACTCAGACCTGTACACGAGCCATCGGGTGCCGCACTGGATGTCGCTGTCCTGACCACAGCATTGCTGATTCAGTCAGATTATCTCGATCACAACGTTGTGCAGACACTCCAGCTCTGGGCTCAGTCCGCCTCTCAGGGGCCCAATCGGGAGACAGAAAAATTGGAAAATTTCCTGCTGGACATCCTGAACTGCGCCTCGCGGCTGGGATATTTGAGTCTCTGTGAGTTGATGCGGTTATGTTCCTCCGTTGAATTCATCCATCAGGTGAGTGAGTTGTCTCAGGATGGTTCTGGAAATCTGCCTGTTTTTGCAACGGCTGCGGTGATGACACGTGATTTGGGCTCGGTAGCCCGATATTGGATGGATTCACCAGATCCCCGGCTGGCTGCTGAGACACTGACTTCGGCCCTCAATGCCGGTGTGGGAGCCGTTGAGTTTATTCTCAATTCACATCCCATGTATTTAACCCGGAAAGCCCCATTCCTTTCTTTTGCAATTCCTGCCAATCCCCCGACTATCCCGTTTTCCGGATTGACTCAATGGGCAGTCTCCAATCCTGCAACCGCATTTGGTGTTCGGCTCCTCTCTTTCGCTCTGGCTGGACTGCTTCTGGTTTTTGCTCTTCAGCGGTTTCCCTGGCCACAGGCTGAATCCGCCTCACTCCAGCCGCGGTCCCCTCAGCCCGATGTCTGGCTCACACTGATAAAAAATGGCACACTTGGACTTCTGATTGGAGGATTTTTCTGGTTTCTGACCGAGCCACCATCCGAAAAAAATGTCCAAGCCACCAGTGACGCCATTTGTTGGGGAGAGTCCATCGCCATTACCTGTAACATTCACCTTTTCACCTTTATCCATGAATACTCAAAATCTTGATCAGCCAACTATCATTGTCCTGCTGGTTTTCTTGCTGGTTCAATTCGCACTTTACCTGATGTGCCGCGTCAAATTAGGAGAAATCAGACGTTCTGAAGCGGATGCCTCCCTCAAGCTGGAATTGCTGGCCAACGAAGAAAACCTTTTTGATTCCGGTCTCTACGTTGGTCTTGCCGGCACTGTTCTCGCCCTCAGTATGGTCACATTGGGAATGGTGCAGGCCAGCCTCATGGCGGCTTATGCATCCACGCTCTTCGGGATTTTATTTGTGGCCATACTCAAGATATTTCACGTGCGCCCGCTGCGCCGGAAGTTAATTATTGAATCCCGTCCGAACCAGGTCGCCTCATGAATCGCCCGATGCTCTTATTGATTTGCGATTTCCTGCTGCTGAGCATGTTCGCATTGGCCCGGTTTGATGTCCCCCCGGATGCCATCGTCGTGGATCCTCAGTCCCTCGTGGATAACTCAGCAGGGACGCAATCCATCGAGTCCGGATTGCTCCAGACACTGCGTGAGTCTCTCGATTCCGAACGCTCGGAAAAATTGAAAATCCAACAAAGACTCCAGGACACTCAGTCTCAGCTCTCGGAAACTGCAGGTTCCTTGACCTCACTTCAGAACCAATACGCCTCCATCCAGGAAAATCTCGATCGATTGTCCTCCCAGAAAGCCGCATCCGAGGAGGAAGCCGCCAACCTCGAGTCCGCACTCAGCCAGACGCGGCAAAGACTCGAGTCCATCCAATCGCTCTCACAAACCGAACAGGTCAAACTCCAGGCCGAGTTGCAGAAGCGTGAGCGGGACCTCATCGTCCAGGAAACCCGACTCAAAGAAGTCCAACTCAACCTCAAACAAAAAGAAGAACAACTCAACTCAGCGATCCGCGAGCAAGCTGCCCTCGAGCAACGCCTGGTCGACATGGAGAATGCAACGGATCGAACCCTCCGGGAAAAACAGGCTCTCGAAGAAAAAGCGCTTCAGCTTTCAAACCGCAATCAGCTGCTCGGATCGACCATCGAAGTCCTCAAAACTGAAAAACAGATGATCGCCTCCAATCTCGCCGATACACGCCAAATCCTCGATTCCGAAAGGCAGAAAAATACCGAACTCCAGAACCAGACATTAATGCTCACCGCCAATGTGGCGACCCTCGCCTCAAAATCGGAAGAAATCTCAAACGACATCAAAGCGGAAATCCGGCGCAATACCATCCTGTCACCTCATGAAGTCTTCAATCAGTGCACGGCCAATCAAGTCTACGTCCGATTTGAATACCTCACTTCTGGATTGGTTGGTGGGAAAAATGAAAAGGAGCTCCTCATCCCGGCTGTTCTTTTCCGACTGCCGGAATCCCAAATCACCTGGACTGTTTTTCATATCAGCGATTCACCATTGGACGTGCGTTACCGGGTGTCGGTCCCGGATCAGCTCAGCTTATGGCTGCAGTTCAATACAACCGCCATCGCCATGAACCAGATCGCTTTCCACCCCACAGATCCCACTATTGTCATGGCACCTGTCAGTATTCCCCAGGACTATCTCGCAGCGGCACCTGTGGCATTTGATGTGCCAGAAAATCCATTCCAATACGATGAGGCGATCATAATCCAGCCAACAGAACAAACATATGGCATCAGTCGCTTCTCCATTGTCCCTGGGATCATCAATCTCATCCGACTCCAGGAGGGGGGAGTTTTATCCACTCTGCTTGGATCTTTTAATGCCAAACGGGGGAACCTGGTGTTTTCCCGCGGAGGAGACTTTTTAGGACTGATGCGCAACGGAAATGAATCGCTTTTAATGAGTGAGCTCACTCCCAACAACCCGATTCCGGTGGGGCGCGCCTGGAATCCAGCCGAGGCCAGGCAGATTCTCGAATCGGTCTTTCAACCCGCTGCCTCGAATCCACCCCCGAATAATTTCCCGCGAACCGGATTCCCCTGAAGTGGGCCGTCCCAAAGGATAGTTCGCCCATCGGCAAGCCCGGGAACTGAAATTTTGAAATTGGAAACTGTACTCATAGGATGATTGAACATGCTGCAGAAATTTAATGAAAAGAACCGTGATTTGATCGTGAACATTAATGGACGGCTCCTGCACCGAGATGAGGCCGGCATCAGTCCATTTGATTCCGTGGTTCAGGGTGGGGATGCTGTCTGGGAGGGATTGCGGGTGTATCAAGGCAGTATCTTCACCTTGCGTGAACACCTGGATCGATTGAGAAGCTCCGCCCTGGCTCTGGCTTTCCGCGATATCCCATCGCATGAATTCATCATCACGGAAATCCGCCGCACCCTGGAAGCCAATCAAATGTTTGATAATGTGCACATCCGGCTCACACTCACCCGGGGTGTCAAACTCACCTCAGGTATGGACCCACGGCTCAATACTTCGGGACCCACCCTGATCATTCTGGCTGAGCATAAGGCGCCGGTTTATGATAAATCCGGCCTTACTTTAATCACCTCCTCAATCCGGCGATTTCCACCGGATTGTCTGGATCCCAAGATTCACCATAACAACCTCATTCAATCCATTCTGGCCAAGATTCAAGCCAATCAGGCTGGTGCGGATGATGCATTGATGTTGGATTGCCGGGGATTCGTGGCCGAAACCAATGCGACGCATGTTTTTATTGTGCATCAGGGTGTGGTGTTCACTCCTTTCACAGTGGCGTGTCCGGAAGGCATCACCCGCTCAGTAGTGCTCAGAATTTGCCGACCGCGAAGGAATTCCCTGCGCCGAACGGGACTTATCGCTCACCGAAATATACCGGGCTGAGGAAATGTTCTGCACTGGAACAATGGGTGAGTTGGCACCGGTGGTGCAGGTCGATGGACGCCCCATCGGTTCTGGTCAACCTGGAGCCATGCTTGCGCGACTCGATCACCTCTTCGCGGAGGAAGTCCTGGCAACCAGTGAAAAAATCCTCAATCCCTGATGTCATCCATCATCATCATCAACCTCTCACTTAAAAAATATATATGTCTTGGATATTCGGGGCCGCAAAACTACTGATGAGTAGCCAACGGGTTAAAGAAACCGCAGGATTATTATCCAGCGGGGTGGCGACCGCCCGGCAATATATGAATGACTTCAATCGCACACACTTTTCATATATGTGGCAGGAGGCGAATCAGGGTGAAATTGAATCCCAATACCAGCTGGCTGAATGTTATTTCAAGGGGCAGGGGATCGATAAAAGTCTTGAGGATGCCGCTCTCTGGTACTCCAGGGCCGCTCAGGCTGGGCATGCCCGCGCCCAATGCAATCTCGCCATGATGAAGTTTCTCGGCCAAGGGACTACCAAAGATCCGATCGATGCCTGGATGTGGATGTTTCTTGCCCTCACACAGAATGATTTAAGCGCTGTTCAGGCCGCCCCCAGTCTGCGTGCCAGAATTGACCGATCAGATTGCGATCGCGCCGAACAGAATGCCCGGAATTTCCAGCCAAAAATATATATATTTTCGCCCGATGAAACCACGGACGCACCACCCGCTCATCAGGACCCAGAACCCAGTGGCAACCCATGAATCCGATAATGATTGATATTTTTCCAAGCGCGGAATTATTCCTTATATTCCGAAAGCTTCTGGTTTTGGTCAGGTCCGTCACCGCGGTGGTGTGCCTTCTTTCCACATCCATTGCCCAGGACCTGCTGACAGTCCCGCCTTCGTGGAAACTGGTTCATAAACAGGACTTCTCGTCCATTGAGATAAAATCCTTCCCGGATGATTACCTGATTCTTGATGGGGATTGGGAGGTTGCTGTTCATTCCAATCAAAACCAGGTTGCCCAGCTGCCGGGAAATCCACTGGAGCGGTTCGGATTCCTGTTTGGCGGATATTATGAATCCGGTCATGCGGTGCAAGCCAGAGTATTCGCTACCCGCCGAGGTCGGGTCAGCCCAGCCTTGGGTCTCGGTATCCATGGCATCAGTGGATTCGAACTCCGACTAGCCCCCTCAAAAAAGAAAATTGAAATCCACTCCGATGGAGAGCTGAAATCCTCTGAAGACTATACATGGAATGGTTCAGAAAAATGGACCAACCTGGAAATATTGTCACTTCCTGAATCTCCATCGGGTCCATGGCTTGTCGAGGGCCGTGTCTGGCCGGATGGGGGCTCCAGACCGGAAAAAGCACAGATTTCCTGGATTTCTCCAGACGAACCCTTTGCTGGGCAAGCCGCCGCATGGGCCATCCCATACTCAAGCCATCCCATCGCATTCGATGACCTCGCCATCTATCAAATCAGCACAAAAGAACACATACCGACACGGCAATAATACTGCTTAGATAAAACTTATTATGGTTTCCACAACGTCTGTAACCAGAAAACTCCGGATGAATCCTCTGCTTCATCCAATGTTCACTCTCTTTTTTTGCCTTGTATCCTTATCCTGCGGATCGGGAAAGGGCAGGGCCGTGGCGTCAGAGAAGGACACACCCAGTCACTGGATTGTTCAGTCAGAGCTCTACAAGCCCTTAACCGAGCCACCCTGTTCCTACTGCATCGATCAGCATCAGAAGGGCCTCATTCAATCCAACGATCCAGTTCTTGCCTGGATTCGTGGGGCGCACAATGGTGGAGCATTCCCATTGCGGCATTTCATAGCTTCTTCCAGGGTGGTGAATGACACCTATGGATTGTTTTTTTACGATGCCGACGGTGGATATGTATCCGCTTTTCAAAAAGATTATGGATTCCATTTCTATGGCTGGCGTGGCGGAGTGATGGTCGCTCAAGGCCCGGATGGAACACTCTGGTCCGCCTTGTCCGGAAAAGCCATCCAAGGACCACAGTTGGGGCAACGCCTTAAGCGTGTTCCCAGTTTAGTCACTCATTGGGGGCACTGGATTCTCCTGCATCCCGAGTCGACTGCCTACGACCTCTTTGACGGTGCAAAATACCCCACTGCCACATTGCCCACTGAAATATCCCAGGAGGCAATGAAATCCATGGGAAAAGTGGACTCACGTCTTGAAATGGCTGCCCCAGTGCTTGGGGTTGAAAGTGCAGGTGGTTCAATGGTTTTTCCTCTTTCCAACCTGCCGGCCCGAACCTGTTTCATGGCTGAGCTGGACGGGACAGCCATCGCTGTCTTTTTCTACGGTCCCACCTCGTCAGCCACCGCATTCCTTGCTCAACTGGATGGCCGGTCTCTGACGTTTTACGCGGATGACATTTCTCCTCTGACTGCTCCATTCAAGGATAAAGAAACCGGCACCCGATGGACATTGGCAGGTCAGGGTGTTGATGGACCCCTGCGGGGACGGGAACTCGAATGGTTACCTTCGGTCCAATGTCGATGGTATGCCTGGAGCTCTGAATACCCGGATACTCAGGTTTTTGCACCTCCTGCCCCATGAAAAAAGCTTTCATTCCCATAGCTATAATCGGATTGGCACTTTCCATTGCCTCAGTATTCCATAAATCCACTGGGGAGCATGGGGCTGGGTCCGCATCCGGAACATCCGCAGCCAACAATCAAAGTGGATTTTATCGCGGGGTTCTGGTGGATGCGGGAATGGTGACTCCAGCCGCCATCAAAGAATGGACCACTCACCATCAATCGATCGTCCTTTTCATTACCCCGACAAATATTCAGTCCAGTGTCATCGCCGCTCAGACCATACTTGAATCTGCCGGGAGCGTTGAATATTTTTTTGAGATAGCCCGTGATCCGGAATTGGCGCAGCGTTTCCCTGAATGGATGGCAAGCCTTCAGGGTCACCCCGAGTGGATGCGGTTTTATCCCGGTTTCCAGCAGGCGGATGACAACCACGTCACCAAAAACTTTCCCTGGGTCCCCATTTTTTACCAGGAGGCTTTTGATGCCCATCTGGCCCGGCTGAAGGACGCTCTTGAGATTCTGCCTGAGCCCCGGCGTGTTTGGCTGAATGATATTCAAGGGGCACCATCTGCCTGCGGCTGCGGGCATACGCTCTGCCGATGGACCGCCGATTATGGTCCAAAAACAACGGCCCGGTTTATCGGCAACAGTGCCCCGGCACTCTTCACTTCCGCCGTCGCTGGTCTGGTTCCTGAATCCGAAGTCATCCCCATCCTTTCAGGTGAGTGTGAAGAATCCGACATCGATGGTCCATGCGCGGGTGTCGGATGCTTCAAGGGAATATGCTGGAAAGCGCTCACCCAACAACTCGACCCCCTCAGCGAGTCCTCTCCAATTATAGGTCTCAACAATCTCTACCAAGCCCTTGAACGCAACCTCGAACGCTATGGCCCACCCGGGTCATGGGCACAATTCTCCATCCAATCCTTCCACTCCATGCCTCCATTGCGCGGGGGCCGGGGCATTCCCCCGCAACGTATCATCAGTTTATTGCAAGGATTTGATGTGCCTCAGGAAGCTGTTCTCACCCAGATAAGTTCTGTTCAGGCGTCTCGGGCTGCCGGCTATCTTCTCGCCCTGACACCTGTTGAACAATCCTGGAAGCCAGTGACCATTCCCTATACTCCTCACCCATAAAGTAACTGATCCAAATTCCAGAAATTCCGCCCACTCAATCCGTCCGTATGAAAAAATTGTCCTACCCCATTCCCAAAGCCCGACCCATTAAAATCACAAATCATAACCATACCCGCGAGGACGAATACTTCTGGATGCGATCGGACGAAAGAGATAACCCGGAAGTCCTGAAACATCTCGATGCCGAAAATTCATTCTGCGCATCACGAATGAAATCTCTCGGCATCGACACGCATACCCGCGCCATTCTCACTGAGATGAAATCCTATATTCCCCACATCGAAGAATCCGTGCCGGCTCGCGATGGGGAATATTTTTATTTCTATCGCATGTTCGATAATTCAGATTACCCGGTCTATTTGAGATTTCATGTTGATCATCCGGATAAAATTGAAACCGTTCTGGATGTCAACGCTCTGGCTGCCACCATGGATTACTGTCTTGTGACCGAATGGCAGGTGAGCCCGGATGGTCAATGGCTGGCTTATGCCCTCGATTCCGATGGGTCCGAAGTCACGCAACTGATATTCAGGAATCTGTGGGATACCTCCTGCGAGGAGATACATACGGAATTGAGTGCCGATGAACTGTGCTGGGCGGCTGACAATCACCACCTTTTCTTCACAACCCGCGACCTGCAATGGAGGTCCGACACTGTCTGGATTGTGGATGTGAATCATATTCATGAGAAACCAATCCAGGTGTTCAAGGAACTGGACCCTGCCTTCTGGGTGAGCATCGCCGCATCTCAGGATGGGCACTCACTGTTGATATCCATCGAAAGCAACCTGACATCAGAGATGTATTCCATTCCCATGCTGCACCCATTTTCAAATCCCCAATGCCTGATTCCCCGGTCTGCCGGGGTCGAATACGACGCAGATATCGATCTCCACAGCCGGCAACTGTTTGTGCGCTCAAATATATTTTCTGCCAACTTTGATCTCCGCATCCTCAATTCCGATTCGCCGGATTGGCATAATTCCCAGTGCCTTTGCTCAGGAAATGAATCCATTAAAATTGAAGGATTCAACATATTCAAAAACTATATTGTTATCTACAAGCGAGTTAATGGGGTGGAGTATATTGATGTGATGAATCGGGATGACTACTCCAGTTATTCTATAGAAAAAGACAGTTTGTATGGTTGTTTCGAGGAGAGCGATAATAATATCTGGGACACTGAACACTATCGATATGCATATAGCGCATTGAATGATCCGGGTGCAGTTTATGAACTGAATATGGCTACAAAAGCGGTCTCAATACTTAAATCTGTTATCTGTCCGCCCGGCTTTAACCGCAATCAATATACAATGGATCGGAAGGAAATTCCCTCTCACGACGGAGTTCTGGTTCCGGTCACCATGGTCTATCGGAACGATCGCGGGGACGGCCGCCATAAACCGGCTTTGGTGACTGCTTATGGCGCATATGGGGACATTGTGGAGCCATATTTCCGCGCCTCATATATTTCATTGCTGGACAGGGGATTTCTGGTGGTGATTGCACATATACGCGGTGGCGGGTATCTGGGGGAACAGTGGAGAAATCAGGGTAAATTGAGCCATAAAGAAAATTCCATACATGATTTCATAGCCGTGGGTGATTGGCTCAAGAAGAATGAACTGGTTCATCCGGACAAACTTGGATTCTCCACCTCGAGTGCCGGTGGGATAGTTGCCGGCGCGGCTGTCAATCGTCGTCCTGGCCTGTTCCGGGCCGGGATTCTTGAAGTCCCCTTTGTGGATATTATCTCCACAATGACGGACCCGGAATTGCCATTGACTCAATCGGAATATGAGGAATGGGGGGATCCTGCGGACAAAGCGATTTATGAGTCCATGTGCCGCTACTCACCTTACGATAATATCCAGTCTCAGGATTACCCCGCGCTTCTGGTAAGCGCCGGCCTCAATGACCCACGCGTCGGGTTCTGGGAACCCGCCAAATACGTCGCCCGCCTCCGGACTCATTCCACCACGTCCCCGGAAAATATTCTCCTCAGCACCAGCCTCGAAGGTGGACATTTCGGAAAGTCCGGCCGCGACAACCAATACCTGGAGGCTGCCCAACAAGCCGCCTTCCTCACCACTTTCCTCCATCCCGACCCGTAACAAATCCCACACCTGCGCACGAGCGATAGCCCGGATTCCACGGGCTTTGCCTAATCCACATCCAATCAATGCTGCGACAGTAATTTCTCTCAGGACTGCGACTCTGTGTGCTCTATATGGATCAAAAAACCTCCCCTAATCACCATCCGGTCCTCAAACAGGATTGCCCGCCGCCGACCAGATCCTATTCAATTTTCGGTTCCGCCTGAGCCGTCGTTGACCCTGGTGCCGCGGATTGAAGACCTTGGTATGGAAGCAAGGGCATCAGGGACTGAATTCGATGGAATCGGCTGAACGATCGATGATCTCATCCATGCCGAACCCGGGGATGAGTCCCCCATCAGGATTCGGCCGTGACTTTCACCGCTTTTTTAGTCTTTGGGGCACGTGGTGCAAATTCAAAACTGATGTCGCCTTTTTCCGTGAGCACCAAGTGGGCCGAAAAGGCCCGCTTGGTTTTCTTGGAGATAAACTTGTGGAGCAGATCGGTTTTTTTCTCATTGAGCAATTTAACCATCTGTTCTGAAGTGACGGGTTGATCGAGAATCACTTTAGATGTGCGGAAATCGCAGGTCTTTTCCTTTCCTGTTGCCTTCATACACACGTAGGCCCGATCCAGTTCGTAGACGAATGACCCGCATTTCGGGCAGTTTCCCAATGACGACCTCCCGGAAAAGTCGATCTCATCATCCGCTGATTCCTTTTTCTCATCCTTGCCAAAATCGAAAACGACCTTGAAGTCCTCATCAATTTTCAACACGGCGCTGAATTCTTTTCCCAGTCGGCTGCGGAAGCCCTCAATGGGTCCGACAGAGCGTTTTGTAACCAGATCCTCCATCTCATGGATTTCGAGTTGACGCCCGCTCAGGATTTTATAGGTCCCGAAGTCGCAGCTTTGACATTGGAATCGCTTATAGTTTTCCCGGATTTCCCCGCCACATTTCGGGCAGGGGTTTTTGAGTGTGCCGAAGTCGCCCGGGACAGTATCGCTTTCATATTGACGGGTTTTTTCGACGATTTCCCGGGTCATGGAATAGATCTGTTCCATGAATTGTGATCGCTGAAGCTGGCCACTTTCCATCTGTTTGAGCTGGTATTCCCAGTTGCCTGTCATCTCCGGTGAGCTGAGACCTGGAATTTTCAAGGCTCGCAGGAGGAAAACCAAAGAAAAGGCTTTTGCGGTGGGAATGAGTTCCTTTTGGTCGCGCAGAAGGTATTTTTCGCGGAGCAGTCCTTCGATAATTGCTGCCCTGGTGGCGGGGGTTCCCAATCCTTTGGCGCTCATCGCCTCACGCAATTCCTCGTCATCGACGAATTTGCCGGCTCCTTCCATCGCGGAAAGCAATGTGGCTTCATTGTAGCGTGGCGGTGGTTTGGTGACACTTTCGACAATCTCCAGTTCACGGGTATGGACTTTTTCTCCCTGACTGACAGGCGGCAGCTCTTTATCGCCGGATACCGACTGGCTCGAGTCAGCGGAAACCGCCGCAGCCGTCCTGTCTTTTCCATACACCTTCAGCCAGCCGGGATTCACCATCACTTTCCCTTCAGTCTTGAATGGCTCATTCTCCACGCGGGTGATACGTGTGGTCACCATGAATTCGGCACTCGGATAAAAGACCGCCAGAAATCTCCGCACCACCATATCGTAAATTTTCTGTTCCGGCTCACTGAGTTTTTTGGGAGCCATTGTCGTGGGAATAATGGCAAAGTGATCCGACACCTTCGCATTGTTGAAGATGCGCTTGTTCGGCGCCACCCAATGATTCTCAAGGATTTCTTCCGCGAATTTCCCATAATTGTCCATCCCTCCATGGCCCATGGATCCCTTTGCAGAGCCATCTTTGCCCGAAAGCATCTCCATCGTTTTTTTAACCGTCCCCACATAGTCCTCAGGCAAGGCGCGCGAATCCGTTCTCGGATAGGTTAAAACTTTGTGCCGTTCGTAGAGAGCCTGCGCAATTTTCAATGTGTTCGCGGCCGCAATCCCAAAACGGGAGTTCGCTTCCCGTTGCAAAGACGTCAAGTCATACAACAACGGGGATGCCTGCTTGGATGGCTTGGTCTTCTCCTCGACTATCCCGGGCTTATTTACGCATTTATCCGCTATGTCCGCTGCCGAATTCTTTTCCCAGAATCGCTCCGCTTTCGCTTCGGAGTCGCCACCTTCTTCGGATTTTTTAAAGGATTCATCAAACCATCGCCCCACGTAGTCGCCTTTTGCCCCTTCAAAGGTGGCGAAAACCTCCCAGTAGGTTCGGGGAATGTGGCTTTTTATTTTTTCTTCTCTTTCGACGACGATGGTGAGGGTGGGTGTCTGGACCCGTCCCACTGTTGTCAGGTGAAAGCCGCCTGACTTACTGTTAAAGGCAGTCATGGCTCGCGTCCCATTGATACCCACGAGCCAATCTGATTCAGATCGTGAGATTGCCGCATCCGCCAGCGGTTGCATTTCCTGCTCGCTTCTCAATTTCTGAAATCCATCCCGAATGGCACTTGGTGTCATCGACTGCAACCACAGTCTCCTCGTCGGCTTATTGACCTTCAGGTAATCAACAATGTATCTGAATATCAGCTCTCCCTCACGCCCGGCGTCACACGCATTCACAATCCCGTCCACATCCTTCCTCTTCGCCAGTTTGCCCAGAAGCTTCAATCGTGGCTCAGTCTTTTCAATGGCCTTCAGATCAAAGTGTGGCGGCAGAACCGGCAGATTTCCCAGGGACCATTTGCCTCTTTTGACCTCATAGTCGTCCGGAGCTGCGATTTCAACCAAATGGCCGACTGCCGAGGAAATCACCATTTCCTCGTTCTCAAAATAGTCCTTTTCTTTGTCAAACCGGCCCAGTGCTTTCGCTATGTCGCTGGCGACGGAGGGCTTTTCTGCGATAACCAGTAGTTTTCCCATAATTTTTCGTATGACGGTTGGCAGACCGATATTTCTTCGCACAGTCTCTTAATCCTGCCGAACTGTCAAAACGTTAGTTTGCTTCTCATCCATTCACCCGTGACATCCGTGTCCCTCTGTCCACCGGCTCCAGAAGTAATTTTTCACTACAATTCCTCACTTATCTGCCGCTTCACCAATAGTTTCGAAATTCTTTTCAGTGGACCCGGGCCCGAATGAAAACCAGAAATCAACAGGAATCGATAATGCCGATGGACCAGACAAATCCCTCCATTCAACCCATGGTGGGTGTTTGCCTGATCAATCCACCATCCCCATTCCTGCTGGATGAACGGGTTTTTCCCTCGCTGGGTTTATTGAAAGTCGCCGCCAGTCTCGAGCTCGCAGGCCACTCGGTTCACGTCCTGGATCTCTCTGGCGTCCAAAACTTCCTCGATGTCGTCGACAATTATTTGAATTCCGCCCAGGCACAAGTCATTGGTCTCACTGCGACTACACCACAGCTGCCTTCCGTGATTAAAATCGTGGAACGAATTCGGAAAACCTCTCCCCACACCCGAATCATTCTCGGCGGGCCACATGTCACTCTGGTTTCCTCCGCTGCAAAAATGGAAAAAAAAACAAGGCCACTCAGATGGTCGTGGCCACCGGGCATTTCAACAGATACTGGATAAATTTGATGTCATTGTCAGCGGGGATGGCGAGATTGCTGTGCTCCGTGCCATTCAACCGGACTCCCCCGCCTTTCTCGATGGCGATGATCCCGATGGCACATTTTTCATGAGTCGCCAGTTTTATGATGACTCACCATGGCCAGCCCGGCACCTGATAGATTTGGAGAGTTACCGCTATCGCATTGAGGGCCACCTGGCCACCAGCCTCATCGCTCAACTGGGATGCCCATTCAATTGCGGATTCTGTGGTGGTCGAAACAGCAAATCCCTCCGGGTCATTCGAACCCGTCAGCAACAGTCCGTCATCGATGAGATCGAAATGCTTTATCGCAACTTCGGATACACCGGATTCATGTTCTATGACGATGAGCTGAACGTCAACAAAGGCATGGTCGACCTCATGAATGGTCTGGCGGATCTGCAGGAGAAACTCGGTGTCGAATTCCGCTTGCGTGGATTTGTCAAAGCCGAACTCTTCAATGAGATGCAGGCAGCTGCCATGTACGGTGCGGGATTCCGCTGGATTCTCTCCGGATTCGAAGGAGCCACTTCCCGGATCCTCGAGAATATCAACAAAAAATCCACCTTGGACGATAATTCCCGGGCGGTTGAAGTGGCTCACAAACATGGTTTGAAAATCAAGGCCCTGATGTCCTGTGGGCACCCAGGTGAATCCGCCGATTCCATAGAAGCCATTCACCATTGGTTAGTCGCTAATCAGGTGGATGATTTTGACTGCACCATCATCACACCCTACCCAGGCACACCCTACTATGACCTGGCCAGACCTCACCAATCCGATCATGGCATCTGGACTTACACGGCACCCCGATCCGGCGATCAACTCCATTCCTACGAAATCGACTACACCCAAACCGCCAATTTCTACAAAGGCGTCCCCGGAGAAGGATACAAATCGTTCGTTTTCACCAATGCCCTCAACCCAGAGGAAATTGTCCAATGGCGGGATTGGGTGGAAAATGAGACCCGCACAAAACTGGGTATCCCATTCAACCCATCCAGATCAGCCCAGCGCTACGAGCATTCCATGGGGCAGGGACTACCCGCTTCTTTACTCAAGGTCCGGTCCAGATCCCAACCCCCTCTCATCCCCACAGATTCTTCCATCCCTGATGCATTCCCCTTGGCCCCCTCTCACTAGTCGATTTGTTTTTAACTCAAAAGTGTCTTATTACAAGGCATTTAGCACATTGAATATTTCGGAATTTAATCATAAGTTTTTGATAATAAATATGCTAAAGATCGTGAACTGGTGATCCGATAAATCAACCTAACTAAGTGCAGATTGCCGGTAGAGCGATCCGGCTGACATTTATAAACCAATGACAAAAAAGGCGTTAATTACTGGAGTGACGGGTCAGGATGGCTCGTACCTGACCGAGCTTCTCGTGGAAAAAGGCTATGAGGTTCATGGCATTATCCGCAGGGCCAGCACATTCAATACCGGGCGGTTGGACCCCCTCTATGCCAGCCCACAAGACACCAACAAACAGCTGCATCTCCACTACGGAGACCTGAGCGACGGCAGTGGTCTGTCCCGGTTGATCGCTGAAATCCAGCCCGACGAAGTTTATAACCTCGGTGCTCAAAGCCACGTCAGAGTGAGTTTTGACGCCCCTGAATACACGGCTGATGTCGACGGCACGGGCACCATCCGACTCCTTGAAGCCATCCGGCAAGCAGGCATCCAACCACGTTTCTATCAGGCCAGTTCCAGTGAAATGTATGGAAAAGTCCTCGAGATTCCCCAGACCGAAACGACTCCGTTTTACCCGAGAAGCCCCTATGCCTGTGCCAAGGTTTTCTCATACTGGGCGGTTGTCAATTACCGGGAGTCCTACGGGATGCATGCAAGCAACGGTATCCTCTTCAACCATGAATCTCCCCGCAGAGGAGAAACTTTCGTCACCCGGAAAATCACCCGTGCCGTTGCCCATATCAAGGCAGGTCTTCAGAAAAAACTCTATCTCGGCAACATCGATGCCAAGCGGGACTGGGGATATGCCAAGGAATACGTCGAAGCCATGTGGCTCATGCTCCAGCAACCCACCAGCGACGATTACGTCGTCGCCACCAACGAAACCCACTCCGTTCGTGAATTTCTTGAAATCGCTTTTGGTCATGTCGGTCTCAATTACGAGGATTTTGTCGAAATTGATCCCCGCTACTACCGTCCCGCTGAAGTCGATATTCTGATCGGGGATTACACCAAAGCTAAGGAAAAATTGGGATGGGAGCCTAAAGTTCGCTTTGCTGACCTCACGCGATTGATGGTGGAAGCCGATGTCAAACTGCTCCATGACCACCAGGCCGGCAATATCAAGGTAAGGTCCTGATCTCATCGCCCTTCTTTTCACAGGCAGGAACAATTCTTAAAAGCACAACATATAATGCCAATTGCTTTCATAACAGGAATCACCGGACAGGATGGTTCCTACCTCACAGAACTGTTGCTTGCTAAAGGTTATACGGTCCATGGCAGCGTCCGCAGGACTTCAAGCCTGGACCGTTCGCGCCTCCACCACCTCTACACCAATCCGGAAATCTATTCGCAGCGGCTTTTCCTCCACTACGCGGATCTGGACGATGTCACCAATCTGCGGCGGTTATTGCTCAAAGTAGCTCCGGATGAAATCTATCACCTGGCCGGACAAAGCCATGTGGGTCTCAGCTTTGAAATACCGGAGTCCACCTGCGATGACACGGCCATGGGAACCCTCAGAATCCTCGAAATCCTCCGTGACCTGCCAGGTAAACCCCATTTCTTTCACGCCGCCTCCAGCGAAATCTTTGGGTCTCCGGATTCCTACCCACAAAACGAAAGCACTCCATTCCGCCCAGTCAGTCCCTATGGATGCGCCAAGGCATTTGCCGCGAACATGGTCCGGGTTTACCGCGATTCCTTCGGAATGCATGCGACCAATGGCATCATGTACAATCATGAATCTCCCAGACGCGGTGAGAATTTTGTCACTCAGAAAGTCTGCCAGGCCGCCGCAGCCATCAAACTGGGACTCCAATCAAAACTCAGAATGGGCGATACCTCTGCTGAACGCGATTGGGGCGATGCCCGGGATTTTGTCCATGCCATGTGGCTTTCCATGCAGCGCGATGTCGCCGATGATTACATCATCGCCACAGGCATCACTCACAAAGTCCAGGATATCGTCGAAATCGCTTTCGACTACGTCAACCTCGATTGGAAAAACTTTATTGAGTCCGACCCTCGATTCATGCGTCCGGCAGATCCCAAAATGCTGGTCGGGGATGCTTCCCATGCACAAAAAGCCCTCGGTTGGAAACCCACCATCACATTTCAGAAAATGATCCAGGAAATGACCCAGGCCTCCCTGAATCAACTCTCCTCGAAATCCCGAGCCAATAAGAATCCGGTTCAGGATTGATAGGGCACAGATGGACTCCCACTGGCCCGGGTCGCTTCCCTGATCCATCTCACCTTTATTCAAATCACAAAAAAAGTGGCAGACTTGAATCTGCCACTTTTAATTTTTTCTGCTTCAATAATTTCAATGAATCAGAGTTCTAAAATCCGGATATTCCGGAAGTGGATATTGTTGGGTTGTCCGTGATCCTGCAGACCAATATATCCATCCATGGGCTTGTCTTTGGCTGCGGATTTATCCAATTCTATATCAATAATTTTTTCTCCGTTTAATGTCACCTGAAGAAAACTCCCATAGCAGGTGACCACCATTTTGTTCCATTCACCGGGTTTTTTAGACATATTTCTGCTTGGAGCCGCCGTGCTGATGATGCCTCCGTGGTCGTGCTGGGTCATTGCTCTTGTGTCCTCCGAGTTATCCAATATTTGAGCCTCTATGCCTGATTCCACCGGATTGCTGATGTCATCCACCCGAAAATAAACCCCACTGTTTCCCTTTGCTGGGTATTTATACTCCACTTCCAGAACAAAATCTGAATACCGGCGATTGGACCAAATATAATCTGAATATCTTTGCCATCCCAGCTCGCCGGCTCTCGGTTGAATCAATAGGGACCCATCCGCCTGTGGCTTCCAGTTTCCTGTCGTCTGCCACCCATCAAGGTCCTTACCATTATACAACTGCTTCCAAGAACTGGTCGCGGTATCCATCTCCCTCAATCTTAAATTCCTCCAGGCCACCTCATATGGTCCTTCATTGCGCCCGATCCCATGCACCTGCAGACCAATAAATCCACGCCGGTGGGATTCAAACTTATCCATATCCACCAGATCGGAAATCAGCATTCCATTGATCCAGACCCGAATACGTGGCCCAACAGCCAAAACCCGATAGGCATTCCACTGACCATCCTTGAAATGCTTATGGGGTACAAGCTTCTTCTCAGGTGTCATCCACCCTCCAGCCGATTCCCCATATATATATCCAGCCTCAGCTCCGTCCGCTCCACCGGCTTCTATCTCCACCTGTGGGCCATTCACCCTTCCTTCATTTGTCCCACCAACTGTCTGAGACCGGATCTGAACCCCCGAATTCAGTCGATTGTCCACTTTAACCTCAAATTCGAAATCAAAGTCCGCGTAATCTTTTTCGCTGCACAGGAATGAATTCGGGCTGCCATCCGATGTTTTTCCAACAATGGTCCCATTTTCCACCCGGTATGTGGCCGTTCCATTCTTCTGTACCCAACCATTCAAAGTTTTTCCATCAAACAAGCTCACCCAGCCCGAGTCGGCCGCCACCACTCCATTGCTGAGCAGGACCATTATCGCCAATACCCAATGCCTGACATTCAAAGTTACTATTTCCTTCATCATGATCGTTTTCTATTTTAGTTCGCGGAGCGGTCCCATTATCACTTTCCCATTCGCATCCTGTCAAATCCCCATTTACTCTTCTCACTCTGCAGATGGACGACATTCCGTATGTTCATTCCCATCCAGCCAGAAGTGCCCCATCGTTCCCGGGCAGTCTGTGGGTCAATAACGCTTTTCAAGGCTCTGGAGACCTGATCTACCAGGCATATTCACCGGTCTTCCCATATCGATTGAGGAATTGACCATGTTGTGCTGGTTCCAGTTTCAGCATCGTTTGGGCCAGCGGTTCAATCACTTCTTCCAGTGACAGCATCGCATTCTGCCCCCCCATATCCGTTCTCACCCACCCGGGGCTTATCACCGAGATGATCCATCGCGGTGGAAGCAATTCATAACTCAACGTCCGGGCAAACATATGAACAGCCGCTTTTGAAGGCCCATAACAATAACTTCGACTGTCCTCCTTGCTTGAAACCGATCCCGCTCCAGATCCCAGAAATATGATCCTCGGACATGCCGACTTTTCCAAAAGCCCCATGAAGGCTCGCGTCAGATTCACAGCCCCAAAAAAATTGGTTTCCATTGCCAACTCAAAATCAGGTCGTTTTGTCTCAATGAACCGACTCTCCCTCATCTCGGGGTATACCCCGGCATTGTGAATCAATAAATCAATCGACCCCCAGATCCGCCCAAGCTCGCCTGCGGCTGACTCGCACGACGCGAAATCCCGCACATCCCCGCGCAAGACCACACACCCGGATTTCCTGTCCCCGCTCATCCCCCCCTCATGAAATCCGGTTCTCACAATACCGGCAACTTCATCCCCTCCTTCCAGGAAACGCTCCTTCAATGCCATTCCAATCCCACGATTGACCCCCGAAATAAGTATCCTCCGACCAGCCATGTTTAATGAATAATGTACCTGGCACATTATGATTAACTGCCACCAAAAAAAAAAGCGCCAAGTTAGTTGGCGCTGACTGAGGATTGATGTGTCCGTCGAGGGTCAGGGTTCCTGTTTTTTTGCGATCCACTCGAACTTGATATCCACTTCATCCCCGGTCTTGATGAATCCGAGAGCCACTTTGGGGGCAGGGGGCTTCATGCCAAAATCGGACATCTTCACTGTGGTTCTGCCGGATATTTTTAATTTGCCATCCGCCTCATTTTTGAAACTGACTGGAAATTTGACGAGTTTGGTTGCTCCGGCAACTGTGAGTATTCCGGTTGAGTCAAATTGAAGGGGGTCCCCGGACTTCCTCGGGGTTTCCGATGCTTTCAGCGACACGAGCTTATAGGTCGCATCCGGGTGTTCATCGCGTTTCATCGTGGCATGCATCACCTCATCCATTCGAGTCTGCCCGCTTTTAATGGATCTGACCGGGATGGATACCTCCACCTTGGGCTGCACTTTGATCTCCTCTATTTTCTCCGCGGCGGGGTCCAGAGGGAAATTGGTGTCGAACTCGATGGTTCCACTCATCAGTTTTGTGGATACGCTCCAATCATGAACTGTCGATGTGCCGTCAATAGAGAGGGAACTTCCAAACACCCCCTTGTATTTAACCGGCAGCGGTTGATCCTCCGCCCGAAGACTGATTGTTGACGCAATGGCCAGTATCCAAACTGCGAGCCTGTTCAGTGTTGAAAAATGCTGATTCATATTGAGTTGGATTAAATGTTGAAAGATTCAGGGTCGATGTTGATTCGTTTCTTCTGTTGGATAGCCATATTGGCATAAAGCACGAGCGCTGTGGCTTCATGGCCTTCCTCGGGTCCTGCGGCAGGAATCTGGTTTTTGTTGATTTCCGCGAGATATTCAGTCAGCGCTTCCGGGTCCGCCTCGCCAAAGGTTTCCAGAAAGTCGGCTATGGCCGCCTTGCGCAGATACGAATTGGTGACGAAGGCCTCCAAGGCATAATAAATGGGCTGTTGTTCATTGGAACTGCTGGTGGCGCCCTTGTCCTGAGTGGTCAGTTTTGTGGCATTCGCGGCCAGATAAATGCCAGTTTCCTTATAAAAAACATCTTTTCGCGCGTACACCTCCCAACCAAGCAGGGGAGCATCGGTCTCCTTGAACATCCAGGACTTGTCATCCCGGAACATAATCGCACAGTCCGTCCCGTAATACATGTCATACGATGCATCAAATGAATTGGCAATCGTGCCGGAAAAGTCATAGGTGCGGCCATCGGCAAATTCGAAAACTGCTTTAAAGGTGTCCTCCACATCCCGGCCATCCTGCCATTGAAATACCCCACCAAAACCCGTGACCGCCGTCGGCCGCTTGTTCATGAACCACATGGCATTGTCAATCTGATGGATCCCCAACTCGGAAATCAACCCAGCAGAATGATCCTTCTGAATCGCCCAATTCAACTCCATCTCGCGTGATCCGGATGGGGAGACTCGGCGCATGCTCGTCTTCTTATGCCACTGAGACCTGGCTCCAATCGTGTTTCCCAACGCACCGGATCGGATGAAATCCACCAGAAACCACCTTTGTGGCTCAGATCTCAATTGCAGACCCGATTGAAAATAAACTTTGGGATTTTGCTTTGCTGCCGAGCAGATGGCTCGTGAATCTCTCAAGGTATTGGCGATTGGGGCCTCCAGATAGACGTGTTTGTCTGCTTGAATGGCTGCCAGAGCAATATCTTTATGCAGATGGGTTGGCGTGGCGATAATGACCGCCTCAACCGAAGGATCCTTCAACAGATCCTGGTATTTCGCGTAGCTCGCAGCAGCCGGAACTGTCCGGGCGGCTCTTTTCAGCCATGCTGAATAATGGTCGCAAATCGCAACAACTCTCGCATTCTTCAGACGCACCAGTTGATCGATGATCTCCCGTCCCTGCACCCCGCAACCAATAATACCTATATTCACAGGGTTCTCGACATCCAGCGCCGCCGCCGGATTATCCACTTGAGCTATCACTTTGCCCGACCCCATGACTAAAGCCAATGACGCCAGTGACGTCCCCCGCAAAAATTCCCTCCGATTCAGCAGGGCCTCCAGTTTTTCTATCATGTTTCGTTCATGGATCGTCCCTAAAACTATATTTTCTGCCTCAAATTGCAATCAGATCCATGTATTTCTTGGTTGCCGTGGGAATTTTCTGTCCACTCCCATACGGGTTCTCCTTGATTTTCCCGCATTTCTGCGACATTTTGGCCCTGTTCTGGACCAGCATGGTTCGCCATTAGGGTGTGCCATTCCTGGGGCCATGGTGTCGGAAACAGAGATGGGAAATTCGAGTTTTATCTCCAAAGTTCTGGGAAATTTGGATCGGCTCGACCGGGTTGGAATCGAGTCTGTGGTGAAGCGCCTAGCCAAAGAGCGCAATCTCCTGGATACCCTATTTCACGTGATTGAAGATGGATTGCTGGTCTTGGATTCCGATGGGGTGCCACCTATTTGAATCAGGCGGCAGCAAGAATCCTCGGTGTGCCCAAAGATCGTTTGGAAGGCCAGCACGTCGATCGCTTCCTCCCGGAAGTGGGATGGGATCGACTCTCCAAACTCGACCTCAGGGGGGAAAACCCCATTGTGCGCCATGAGTTTGAGATCAGTTTCCCCCGGCCTCGATTCCTGCGGATGTATGCGGCCCCACTGGATGGCGACAGCCAGGGTGCATCCGGATTGGCTCTGGTCCTGCAGGATTCCACCGAAGACAGACAAAAGACATTTGAAACCATCGAAAGCGAGCGCATTCAGGCACTCACATTGCTTGCCGGCAGCGTGGCACACGAACTGGGGAATCCCCTGAATGCCCTCTTCCTCCACCTCCAGTTGATGGAACGGGAATTCAAAAAGCTTCGAAGCATAAAGTGGCCTGACGCGGGAAACCCGGTCAATGATCGCGGGCGCGATCCCAAAAAAAATCCTGCACTGATCCTGCAGAAACTGGAAAATTACCTGTCGGTAGCCTCCGGTGAGGTCAGCCGTCTGGACTACATCGTGACCCAGTTTCTGCAAACCATCCGTTCCGGTGCTCCAAAAATTCAGTCCGCCTCTCTGAACAATATCGTTAATTCCACAGTCGAGTTGCTCGAGCCGGAAATCGACAATCGCGGGCAGGTGATTCGCACATGTCTGGATGCCTCCCTGCCTGACAGCGATTTTGATCCTGCGCAGATTCGTCAGATTCTGATCAATCTGATCAAAAATGCGATGCATGCCATGACTCGCGGTGGGATCCTGACCATCGAAACAGGGGTTCGGGATGCAGGTGTCTGGGTCTCCGTGTCCGACACAGGTCATGGAATCCCTCAGGACCAGATCAATCGCATCTTTGAACCCTATTTCTCCACCAAAGAAAAGGGCACCGGACTCGGACTTATGTTAGTCCAGAGAATTATCCAGGACCATCGCGGTCGAATTGAACTGGAAAGCCCTCCGGGCAAAGGCACAACATTCCGTATCTGGCTCCCGGTTTCCAACCCACTTCCCCGTTTGTTGGAGCGTGGTGAGACGGACTGCCCCGCCACCCCAACCGTTGACAACGCCCACTCTCCGTTCCAAACACCCCCGCCTCAAAGCTGAACCCGAATTTATGCACCGATTGCTGATTGTGGATGATGAAAAACCCACGCGCGAAGGACTCCGCGCGGCTCTGGAAGATGATTTCGATGTCTATGTCGCCGAAGATGCCGAATCCGCTCTGAGATTGCTCGAGGAAGAGACCTTCCACGTTCTCTTAACGGATTATCGACTCCCTAAAGAGGACGGGATCCGACTGATCCGAAGAGCCAAATCTCTCTCCAGGCCTCCTGTCTGCCTCTTGATGACTGCCTACGGATCAGAAGATGTCGCCGCCGAAGCCATCCGACAGGGCGCCGATGACTACATCTCCAAAGGAAAACTCCAAATCGAACTCCTCCAGAATCGGATTTCCCGGTTGCTCAAGTCCAATGCCCTCGAGGACGAAAACCAAAAGCTCAAAAAACAACTCAATCACAAGTATGGTCTGGAAAATATTCTCGGCGAGTCCAAACCCATGCAACAGATATTTGAAATCGTCCGCCAGGTCGCTCCAACCCGGGCCACGGTTCTCATTCAGGGTGAAAATGGCACAGGAAAAGAAATGATCGCCCGAGCCATCCATAATCTCAGCCCTCGGGCGCCCAACCCCCTGGTGACAGTTCATTGTGCCGCTCTTACGGCCACCCTCTTGGAAAGCGAACTTTTCGGCCATGAAAAAGGTGCTTTCACCGGAGCTCATGAACGACGCATCGGTCGATTCGAGGAAGCCCATGGCGGAACCCTGTTTCTCGATGAAATTGGCGAAATCGACCCCGTCACCCAGGTCAAATTGCTCCGCTTCCTCGGCGAAAGAACCTTCGAGCGTGTCGGATCCAATAAAACCATTAAAGTCGATGTCCGTCTCATCGCCGCCACAAACCGGGACCTCGCCGAAATGGTCCGGCAGGGAACATTCCGCGAAGACCTGTTTTTCCGGATGCGCGTCGTTGAAATTACCCTCCCGACATTGCGCCAGCGCCTCGAGGACGTTCCTATCATGGCAATGGCCTTCCTCAAAGAATTCGCCCAGGAAAATCACCGTCCGATTCAGGGCTTTTCCTCCGAGGCCATGAACGCTCTCATGACACATAACTGGCCCGGAAATGTCCGGGAATTGAGGTTCGCCATAGAACGGGCCGTCATCATGTCTCATTCCCAGGAAATTCAACCCCAAGACCTTCCGCGTGAAATTCACCAATCCTCCACTGGACATCCATATCCCATTCACGCTACCCTGCATCCAGATGGGTCGGATCCGGAGCATCATTCTCCCGTATCTCACACAGTCCAGGAGGCCGAACGACAACTCATTATCCGCGCCCTGCAGGAAACTGGCGGAAACCGCACGCTCGCCGCATCAAAAATCGGCATGAGCCGCAGGACCCTCCACAGGAAATTACATAAATACAACCTAGAAAATTTTTAAACCCGATCTGTATCATTCAGTTCGCTCCATCATCACAACATGCCAAGAATTCAGGAATGGATCTACCAACTCGAAGAAGGAAAATTCGGTAAATTTCTTCAAATAGCTGTCATTATCGCCGGATTATGTGGCTTGGCTGTCATATTCCATGTGCGTGAATATTCCAATCTCGCCCATCCCACCGCCATGGATATGGCCCAGATTGGCCACAACCTGGCGCAAGGCGAGGGCTTCTCAACGAAATTCATCCGGCCATTTGCCCTGTTCATGATGGATCGTCGCGCTGAAAAACTCGACAAACCCGCCCCAACATTCGTCCAGGATGACAAAGTGCCCGATGTGCACCACCCCCCATTATTCCCAGCTCTTCTCGCTGCTGCTTTTAAAATTCTTCCCTTCTCATTCGAGGTCCGAGATGCCAAGGCATTCATGGAGTCCAAATACCGCTACCAACCTGAGGTTCTTCTCAGTTTGCTGCAGACATTTCTCATGCTGGGATCGGTCTTTCTCACCTATCTCCTCGCTCATCACCTCTTCGATAGCCGTGTCGCCTCCCTCTCTGCCATTGCCATACTGGTTCAAAACTACCTCTGGCAATCCGTCTTCTCCGGGCTTCCCACGCTCCTTCTCGTGAATTTGACTCTCCTCCTGTTCTTTTTTGTTTCTGTGCTGAGTGGCAAGTGGCTCTCTTTGTCCCAGCGAATTGCGGGCATCCCCAATGGAACTCCGATGGACCTCGCTGAGGATTTCTACCATTCTCTCATTCTTATGGTTCTGGTCGGCGGGACTATCGGCATCGGCACTCTGATTGACTATGCCTACCTCTGGCTCATTGTTCCCGTAGTCGTGCTCACCGGGGTTCTCATACCTCGATGGAAATTTCCCATGTCCGCCGCGCCCGTGCTCGTCGCCTTGCTCGTGGCCAGTCCCTGGTTCATCCGCAACTATCATCTCACCGGATCCCCATTCGGATTAGCCGGTTACTCCATTTTCCAATCCACCCAGATCTTCCCATACAACTCCCTCGATCAGGACCTCTCACCCAATACCGGTGACTTCACCCTCTCTCTCATAACAACCAAATTCCTCACAGGAATCGGTCCAGCATTCAGCGAAGTGATCCGCTCCGTCGGCGGAATATGGATCCTCGCCTTCTTCATCGCTGGTGTCTTCCTCCCTTTCCGATCCCCTAAACTCAATTACCTGCGTCTCTGGGTGGGACTTTCCACCCTCATTCTCATACTCGTCATGCCCATTATCCGCATCAATTACCCCGAAACCAATTCCATCACTTCTCCCTATAATCTCGCAGCCTGGATGATTCCCCTGATCTCCATCTTTTCCATCGCCTGCTTCTTTGTGATCACCGATCAGATCGAATTGCCTTACGAACCTCTCCGCCGCGGATTCCCCGTCCTTTTTGCCTGCCTGGCTTCGCTTCCCATTATCCTGACCATCCTGCCCCCCAATTATTCTGCCCCACCCATGGTCAAGGTTCCAGGACGAATGGCTCTTCCTGACTCCCCCATGTTTGTCTATGACATCTTCAAAATTCAATTCATCGGAAATTGCTTCCGTGCTCATACCCCAGCGGAATCTCTCCCCCATTCAGAATCCTCACCTCAACTCCAAGCCTCCCCTTCGGAGCTGATCATGACCGATATCCCTTGGGCATACAGCTGGTACGCAAACCGCCCAGCCCTCCTCATCACCCATACCTCAGAACAGGCCTACAACCCACTCGCCAACCAACCAGAGAACCGCGGATTCCATTACACACAAAAACCTATACTCGGCCTCTACATCTCCGAAGCAACTCTCTCCCGCTCATTTCAGGACCTCTTCAGCCTCAGGAATGAAAGCTGGGCAAAGTTTTTCTCCATCATCATGCTCGAAAAACGTGTCCCCGACAATTGGCACCTCTTCGTCACCCCATACCCGCTCGGTTCGTGGAAAATCCGGCTTTCCTTTCCTCCCACGCCAGATTTTCCTCACCGATAAACCCAGATGGAACTGAATGTGTCCCCCCAAATCACTTTTTATGATTATTTTTGTTGATCCCCGTGCCTCAGTTCTGCACATTCTAACCCAAACAGCGACAAGGGTCGAAACCCGCTCATGGGCACAAAGATTTTCCACCCATGATTTCTTGCCAATCTCGGCTTGGCACTTAATGTTTCTACTCATAAGTCGCTTATCGAAATTGATTTCTGTTTGACAGAATTACACAGGAAATATTATCACTATCGATAACGCAGACGCGATCTGGGATATCGGAATTTCAGGATTCAAAAAAACTAACTATGAATAAGGTAATCGCCTCTACTGGACTATTTGTCCTCGGAGCTTCCGGGCTGCAAGCCCAGTCGTACATCGCCCCATCATTTGATGCTGCCACTGACGCGAAACCGTGGAGTATCGGAGCCGTTGTACGTGGATTCTACGATGACAACTCTCTGAACTCCAACAGCAACGAAATCGAATCGTTTGGTATCGAGTTCGGTCCGCACCTTGCTTACGACACCACGTTTAACAACGGTGCCACAACCCTCACAACCCAATACGATTATCGCTATCGCTGGTTTGAAAACGAGGCTCGTAACAAGGACGACCAATACCATATCTTCGGTGTCTCGCTCGATCACAAATTCTCAGATAACGCCACCCTGACTGTTAACGAGAGCTTCGTGGCCACCAACGAACCCACCATCCTCGACGAAGACGTCATCACAGCTGTTCGTCTCCGTCAGGACGCCATCCGCAACACCTTCGGCACAAGATTCGAAAACCGCCTCTCAGATACCATTTTCGTCGGGGTCGATTACTCCAATCGTTACTACAACTATGAGGAAAACGTTTTCTCCAGTCTGCTCGATCGCATGGAGCACCTCATCGGCATCGATGGACGCAAAGTGCTCAGTCCTGAAACCAGCGTGGTTCTCGGCTACCAATACGGTCACATAAGCTACGACGGAGGTCAGATTCAGCGCGTAGGCCTCGCTCCTATCAACTCGGATGTTCGTAATGCCAATTCTCATTACCTTTTCACCGGTGTTGACCATGCCTTCAATCCAAACCTGTTTGCGAGCCTCCGTGCTGGTGCTCAAATCGTCGATTATCCTAATACCATCGGCGGCGACTCCTCCACCACCAGTCCATATATTGATGCCAACTTAACTTACAACTTTGCTGAAGGGAGTTCTGTTTTTGGCGTTCGCCACGCTCGTAACGCAACAGACGTTTCAGGTGGAACCAACGCTCCTGTCCTCGACCAGGAAACCACCACCCTCTATGGTTTGCTCCGCTACAACATCACTCCAGTGATCGTTGCCACCGTCAACGGCCAGGCCCAATTCTCAAGCTTTAATGGTGGTGGGTTCAATGACGCATCCGAAAACCTTTATGTCATCGGTGCCACCCTTGGCTATCGCATCAATCCGAACATCCTGGCTGAAATCGGTTACTCCTACACCGACTTGATCAACGATGACATCGCTGGTCGTGAATTCAGCCGCAATATCGCCTTCCTCGGCGTTACCGCTACTTACTGAGTTTTGAAATCCTGAAATTTTTTCTGTGTTTTTTAAGAGGCTGATTCCGTCAGCCTCTTTTTTTCATTTTCCTATCCCCTGAATTTTTCAATTGTTTCATTTCGCGACCATGCCGGACATTTTTGTTTCCTCACATTTCAAGCTGTGATAAATTGTTCGTGTCGTTATCATTCGGCAAGCTCAGTTTCAGTTATGGAAAATTTTAAAGCACCAGAAGAAGCACAGGATAAACTGCACTTTCTCGATTACTGGCGGGTTATCCGTATCCGTAAAGCCATCATCTTTACTGTCTTCTGTATCGTTCTCTTGTCTTCTGCCATCTTCACCAATTTCATGCCGGAAAAGTATCGCAGCTTCGCTCGCATGGATGTTCAGAAAGATAAAACCGACGTCAACCTCATGGATCAACCCTCGTTCGGGCAAGGCTTTGATCCATACTGGATGCAGACCCAGTTCGAAATCATCGAATCCACCTCGGTCCTCTATCCTGTGATTGAAGAACTGAAACTGCGTGAGCGCTTCGGTGAAAAATATGGAGATGGGGCTCCCATGAAACTGGATCTCACCTACAGGTTGCTTTCAGGCCTCATCAGCCTGTCACAAACCCGTAACACCTCCATCATTCGGGTCTCTGCCGTAACTTATGACTCCGCACTCTCTTCAGAAATTGCCAATGCTGTTGTTGACAAATACACTGAGTATCGCAGCCAACTCCTCAACAGCGCCTCCACCCGCGGACTCGATGCTCTTCGTGAAAAAGAACTGCAATCTCAAAAAGAAATCGAAGACCTCAATTCAACCATTGAGCAGATGAAAAAAGATAACAACATCGTCGACCTCTCCGGTGACTCCTACCTTGATGTCTACGATGAAAGCCCTGAAGTCATCCGCCAACTCGCACAGGATAAAATCCGGGAAGAAAAAAATTACGAAAGAACAAAAAGCCTCTACGAACAGTTTCTCTCCATTAAAGAGGATCCTAAGGCGCTCCGTGATTTGATCGAAAGCGTTGATCCGGATCAGCGTCTCACCACCATGCTCCTTGGATTGGATGAAGCCCAACTCCAGCTCGTCATCAACAAAACCCGATTCACCGAAAATCACCCTGATGTCCGAACCACAGAAGCTGCCATTGCTCAGCTCAACAGCCAGATCGGTCTCAAAATCAACTCCATCCTCGAGGGCTGGCGCGTCAAACTCGAAGAAGCCAAATCCGCTCTGGAAATTACTAACAACGCTCTGGACAGCTATAAAGATGTCAAACAATCCAAAGACACCAATTATCGCGACTATGAACTGGCTAAACGGGAACTCAATCGCAAGCAGCGCGTCCTGGATGCCATCCGACTCAAAATTAACAGCGAGGAAATCAATAAGGCTATCCCCAGAAATTCGGAAGTCCAAATCATCGACAGAGCCGAACCGGACAATAAAGCTGTCAGTCCAAGCTGGTCGCTGAACCTTGTCCTCGGGGGCATCATCGGTCTTTCCATTGGCATCGGTCTCGCCTTCTTCATCGAATACCTCGACACATCCGTCAAAACCATCGACGATGTCGAAAGAGCCCTTCAGGCACCGGTCCTTGGCGTTATTCCTCAGAACGTCGGATCCATCATCGACGAAGGCCCGGACAGTCCGCATGCCGAAGCATACAGAGTTCTCAGAACCAACCTTCTATTCTCCAGAAAAGATAAGACTAAAAATACCTTCTCAGTCGTCTCCGGCGGAGCCGGTGAAGGAAAATCCACCACTCTGTTCAACCTCGCCACCATCTTTGCTCAAAACAATGAGAGAGTTCTGGTCGTGGATTCCGACTTGCGTCGCCCGTCCATTCACAAAATTCTCGGTATTTCAAACTCACTAGGCCTCACCAACTATCTTCTCGGCCAGAATGTTCTCGAAGAAGTGATTCAAACAACTCAAATCCCCACTCTTGATATCCTTCCTTCAGGGAAGCTCCCTTCCAGCTCCATGGGAATTCTCAATTCTCCTCAAATGAAGGAACTCGTCGAGATTCTCAGCAAACGTTATGACTACGTCTTCTTTGACTCTCCCCCAATCATGGGCATCAGTGATGCTTCCGTTCTCGCGTCTCTTGTCGGGTACACTGTACAGGTCATTCAATACAGAAAATATCCTCAAGCGATGACCATACGCGCCAAACAACTCGTCCAAAAAATCTCTAATAACCTTGCCGGTGTTGTTCTCAATAACATCAATATGTCTCAGGACTCCGATTATTACTACTACAGCGGCTACTACTATGATTACTACTACTCCAGAAATGAGGACTCCGATCCAACTGCAAAATCAAAAAATGGAAAACCAACTTCCTCAGTCAAGCCTAACTCCAGATCGGAAAAACCCGGTTCCGTCTCAGATATCAAACAAAAATATTGAGTCTCAATCATTTCTGGCTAAATTCTTACTTCCCATGAGTTTCTGGAAACCATCCTTTGCAGTCGGTTTACATCACCTGATCATTGCTCTAATCGTCGCTCTCGCTGTCGGGTGCCAACCCATTGGTCCTGATTCATTCGATTGCCCCCCGCCACCTCGAAATGCTTTATCTGCGGGGGATACTCTTCTTATCTCCTACAGAGGACCTGGTGCACCGGAGGATTTCACCGTCAAAATTGGTGAGGACGGTAATATAAGCGTCCCTCCAAATGAAATCGGTCCAATCAAAGCACAGGGAAAAACCATCATCCAGCTTCAGGAGGAAATTCAGACCGCCATCAATCTCTACTATAAACAGCTTCTGATATCCGTGTCTGATATCCGGTTCTTCTACATTTCAGGCGAAATAAACCGCCCTGGAAAACTTCAATACCAGGAGAATCTTACCCTTCTCGCGGCTATCGCAGCTGGGGGGGATTTCACCAACTTCGCCAACGAGAATAATATCCAGCTCATTCGGGAAGGAAAAACCTATACCATCAATGCTGCAAAGGCTAAGCTCCATCCTGAATCAGACTGCCGCATTTATCCCAAAGATAACATCATCGTCAAACGTCGTATTTTCTAACCCACGTGCTGCAGATCCGGCGCCTCAATCCCTCAATCACTCTGGGTTTGGATCAATGCCCTTATCCGTCCACGATTCCCATTCTTAAAACCCTCGTCGGATCAGATCCAAAAATCAATGGCTACATCCCTGACCCGGAATTGGCCCCACATCACTGCTTGATAGAATGCAAAAACGACAGGTCCATCCATCTATCCAGTGTTGGGGCTCCTTTCCTTACCGTCAACCGCCAACCATTCCATCTCTCTCCCATTAAAGTTGGGGATATTCTCCGCTTGGGATCTTCCGATTGGATTCTTGAGCTGGTTCCAACTCCTCCATTGCATTCCCCAATTGCCGATTCCGCCTGGTGTATCTGGATTTCTCTCACTGCCATCATCCAACTCGCCCTCATCATTTATTTCCAATGGCTCGCATAGGTATTCACCCCGATATTCCTGCCCGTTCTTATGTTCCGACCCTGCATCGACCTTCATAATGGCCAAGTCAAGCAAATCGTTGGGGGCTCACTCTCAGATTCCTCAGACTCGCTCAAAACTAATTTTACTTCCCCGCATCCCGCTGAGTATTTTGCTCAGCTTTACAAACAGGACCAGCTCACCGGTGGCCATATTATCCAACTCGGCCCGGGCAATCACGTCCAGGCCTTGAATGCTCTCATGGCCTATCCCGGGGGAATGCAGATCGGTGGCGGCATCACTCCTCACAATGCCCTGGAGTACCTCAATCATGGCGCCTCACACGTCATCGTCACTTCATGGATCTTTCAGGATAATCAACTGTGTCTTGATCGCCTCAAAGCTATCCACGATATCGTTGGCGCTGATCGCCTCGTGATCGATCTCAGCTGCCGACTCAAAGATAACCATTACTTCGTCGTGACCAATCGTTGGCAAACATATACTCAATCCATACTCTCCGAAGATCTTTTCCTCCAACTAGCCCCATATTGCAACGAATTCCTGGTTCACGCGGTCGATGTCGAGGGCCTTTGCCTCGGAGTCGATCTCCGCCTCGTTCAACTCCTCGCCAATTCCTCCCCATTAACCGTCACTTACGCAGGTGGAGCTCGCTCCCTCGATGACCTCATAAACGTCACTCACATCGGCAAAAATAAAATCCATCTCACCATTGGCTCTGCTCTCGATATATTCGGTGGATCCGGCATAACATACGCACAAGCCATCCAATTCAATCGCTCCCTCTCCTGAGAAACTTCAATGCCTTTTGATAACAACTATATCTTGCCATTATCAATGTACCTGGTACTATAATGACATGCGTGTACCTCGAAAGGTTTTGCTGGCTCCTGAGAGGGCCTAGGTTTTTCACATCCTCAGTCGTGTGGTGGACAGACGCCTTATATTTGGCGACGAAGAGAAGGGAAAGATGTTGGCAATAGTCAGGCAATTCGAACTGTTTTCAGGAGTTCAGGTTCTGTCCTATTGCCTTATGGGAAATCATTTCCATTTCCTTGTTCTGGTTCCCAAGGCTCCAGAGAACATCCCCGACCAAGAAGTGCAGGAGAGAATGCGCTTTGTATACAATGCCAAAAGAATGGATGAGTTCGAAGAATTGATACTTCAGCGAATTGAGTCAGGGGATATCCATTTCAGAACCAAGCTCTACAACTCAATGCGTGCCCGCATGTATGATTTATCCAGCTTTGTTAAGGATGTGAAACTGCGATTCTCAAAATGGTATAATGCGAACCAAAACCGGAAAGGAACATTGTGGGAGGAGCGTTTTAAAAGTGTGTTGGTTGAAGGCAGCGAAAACGCAATGATGCGGGTTGCTGCCTATATTGAATTAAATCCAGTTCGGGCCGGGATCGTGAACACTGTGTCCGATTATGCCTGGTGTTCCATTTCGGAGGCTGCAATGGGAGGAAAGCGAGCGAGGATGGGTATTATCCGACTGGCTTCAGGAATCGGGAGCGATCACAGTTGGAAGGATGCTTTGGCAATATACCAGAACAAGCTCGTTGTCAGAATTCAAAGCCAATCAGTCCATTCCAATCAAAGCATCCCCGTCAAACAGGAGGACCATGCACAATCGCAAAATACAAATCCTTTACGGAACCGATGCCTGACGGACGGGCTAGTCATCGGAAGCCGGGAATTTATTGAAGCCTTTCACCAGACCCACATAAAACGACTGAATTCCAGGAGAAAGACAATTTGTACCCCAATGCGAGAAACTCCAGCCGATGGACTGTGCTCCTATCGCAACGTTAAATGATTTAAAATCAGGGGCAGTTTCCGTCTTTCTATCAGTGTCTTGAAATATTTCCCGGAATTGTAAGTAACTCCAAATGATTTGCTGGATGATCTTGAGAAAACTTCAAATTCAGGTCCCTAATAATGTCACGACATACTGATTCCTCGGGAATTACTGCCTGAAAATGGAGATGGAAGTAAGGCACTCCACCCAGTGGGCCGGATGAGTTTTCCGTTTGGGCCAACATATGAATAAAATTTCCATCTGTCCAATTTTCCTGGATAAGTCTGGGTTTTCCGATGATTTCAGCCACGTCCGCTGTGATACCCGGTCGATCAGGCAGGTGCAGTTTTCCAAACAGATACGAACCGTTCCTCCAATCGATGGGAGGGCAGACTGCTTCGGTCACCCGCTTTTCTTCCCGCATTGAAGCCGAATCTTTCAATTTCTTGGCCATATGGTCCAAACCAGCAGATGCGCCTTTAGCGTAAATCTCAAGAATAAATCGGACTTTATCATGGGCTGATGGGGTGGGGCTGATAAAGGTGGGGCAAATCTTGAGGTGGAAAGATAATGAATCAATATAAAGGTTGGCTGCATCCAGCATTCTCGTATAGAACGCGATGATATTGGGCCTGTCGACACCTGAAATTTCGACAGACAAACCATCACGATCAGGGGCCAGGGAAGCTGAAATATTGTCTGGCATCCACTCATACTCCCCGAAAAATCCGGATATGTCTAAAATTTAATTAAATACCAGGTACAATATAACTAGCTTGCCAAGGAGATGGGGTTATTGAGATGTTAGTGATCATGGACACTAGGCATTCAGTTGGGAGCGGTATATTGAGGTGGGCTGCGGCTGTGGCGATATTCGTGATGGGCATGACAGGTCTGACGGGAATCTGTGAGGAATTCCGGGTATGTGTGACAACTCCGGATATTGCGGACTTTGTTCGACATATTGGCGGAAAAGAGGTGAATGTGTATACTTTTGCGCGGGGTCCCGAGGATCCGCATGGTATCACTGGCCGGCCTTCCTTTGTGAAGGAATTGGGGAGGGCTGACCTTGTGATAGTTTTGGGGCGGGGAGTGGAATCGGAGTGGTTGGGGCGAATGATAAATCGATCTGGCAATGACCGGATACAGCCGGAAGGAAATGGGTATCTGGATTTAAGTGTTGGAGCTGGGGCGTCCGACGACGAAGGGGAAGAGCATGAGGAGGAATCCGGGGATATTCAGGATTTTCATGAGGAAGGTAATCCACATTATTTACTTGATCCGGTGGAGGGATTGAGGTGCGTGAGTCTGATTGCAAACCGATTGAGTAATTTAATGCCTGAGAAGCGGGGAATTTATGTGGGTCAATGGGAAGCCTACAAAAAGGAGTGGGTTCGGATGATGTTGGGCGAATCCGGGACTGATGGCCTGAGTCGTTACCCATTGGAATTTGGAGATGGGGATATTATTGTCTATGAGAATTGGTATAACATTCTCAAGGGGCAGGCATCCGGGATCGGCGGTCTGGAAGGTTTTATTCTGAAGATTCAGGATGAGGTGCTGGTTGGGGACCATGATTTATGGTATTTTTACGCCAAGCGGTTTGGGTTAAAGATACTTGGGTATATTGAGGAACATCCCGGGATTGCGGCTGATCCCGGGCATCTGAAGGAACTAATCACCGGGATAAAGGAGAATCAGGTGAAAGTCATACTGAAGTCTCCGTATTTTCCTAAGCGTTCGATTGATCCGGTTGTGAGAGCGACTGGGGTCAAGGTGGTCAGGATGGCCCATCAGACTGGGGGGCTCAAAGGATTTGATACATACATTGATATGATTGAGAAGAATACCAGAGTTCTGGTTGAATCTCTGGAAACAGGCAGGAAGCAGGAATGAGAAGCTGAAGGTTGCGCGCACAAATTTCGAATTTCACATGGATATAGAAGAACCAGTCATAGTAGCAGAAGGGGTGACATTGGGATATGGCAGGCGTGTTATATTAAGTGATGTGGATTTGAGAATTGGGGAAGGGGAGTTCTGGAGTTTTCTGGGGCCAAATGGTGAGGGGAAAACCACATTCATCAAGTCCCTGCTTGGCGCGATCAAGCCCATGCATGGACGGATAATTTTCAGGAAGGATTTTGCCCGGAGGACGCGACTTGGTTTTGTCCCACAGGAAAGTGAATTAAATCCCATGTGTCCGACGACTGTGAAAGAGTTTATATATACTGGGCTGGTTGGGATAAGCGTCGATAGAAAGCAATCGATGAAGCGTGTGCTCAAGGTCATGGATTTGCTTGGGTTATCGAAATGTTCCATGAGGGATTTGTGGGAACTATCGGGTGGGC
>JAJOIW010000091.1 GCA_021209225.1 Verrucomicrobiota bacterium | reverse complement strand
CAGCATGAACATCCATCGGCGCCACCAATGCCCGCGTCACATTGGGATCCCCCAGTTTGACATTCTGGCCGGATGCGTTCTGCACAGTAACGCTGTATTTTGGCTCACCGGCTGGCGCGGCGGACAAGCGTGATTGGATTTGAATTGGTTTCAGAGGCGGTGCCTCCACAACATTAGCCGGGCTGTTATCTGCTCCCATAATCAGTATGTTCTTGTGAATTCGTTCAGTTCTGAATTGAAAATTTTATGCCTGTCCAGGTGACTGATGCGCCATGGTCACTACCTGTCACGCCCAAGTAAATATCCAGCCAGCCCATTCAGGATCATGGCCTGATCCCCAAAAATTTCCAAGGAGGCAAATGCTTCACGCGTCAATTTTTCCGCATATTTGCGCGATTTATCCAAGCCAATGAGCGACGGGTAGGTCATTTTACCAGCTTCCTTATCCTTGCCGGCAGTTTTGCCGAGGTTTTCGGTGGACTGCGTCTCGTCGAGAATATCATCTATCACCTGAAAGGCCAAACCTACTTTGTAACCAAATTCCGATAGGGCGCTCAATTGCTCCGGGGTCGCATCCGCCGCCATGCCACCTAATCGCGCACTGCAACGCAAGAGGGCCGATGTTTTGCGCTCGTGGATGAATTTCAAATCCGCCACCTTCCGATCAGTGGCATTCTCCCCTTCCAGGTCGGCCACCTGACCCGCAATCAGTTGCCTCGATCCCGATGCCTCAGCCAGTTCCCGCACAAAATCGCGATGGGTATACCGGGTGGTGGCCTCAGCATGCAACAGCATCTCAAAGGAGATCGTCAGCAGCGCATCCCCAGCCAACACCGCTATGCCTTCCCCATACACCTTGTGATTGGTCGGCTTACCCCGCCGGAAATCATCGTCGTCCATGCAGGGCAGATCATCGTGAATCAAGGAATATGTATGCAGGCACTCCACCGCACAGGCCATGGGCATGGCCAATTCACTGGTTCCCCCACAGGCAATACTCGATGCCAATGAAACCGCCGGACGCACCCTCTTGCCTCCAGCAAACAGGGAATACCTCATCGATTCATGCAGCGTCTGCGGCTTTATACGCCCTTTGGGAACCCACCGATCCAGGGCTTTCTCCACCGACTTCGCCGATTGCTCAAGAAATTTATTGATGTCCATCCAATTGCCATCGCAGTGACCCGATTTCCACAGGCCGCCAGCTCCATACCGACTCACCCACTCCCGTAGCCACTTCGCGCAAAAGAAAAGAAAAATTCCTCCCCATTTGCAAGAACGAAAACCACACACATTGAATCCCAACCATGAAATCAAGATATTTCTCAAAAAAATTATTGCCAAACCAGGTGGACCCGAGCATTATGCAAGACTGCTTATATAAGCGGATTTAGGCAATAATCACATCGATCCCCTTTGAAAACTGAACTTTACAGAAAAGCGTTGGAAAAAGTTGGCAACCCTAACATTTTAATCAACATCGTCTCGAAGCGGGTTAAGCAATTGAATTCAGGCGGTGGATCAATTGGAAGACCACTTATTTATGATACGGCTGGGCTGAGCACAGCTGAGATTGCGCTCAGGGAAATAATAGAGGACAAATTTCACTGGGAAGTGATACCCAGTGATGAGGTCTGATCCAGGGGCTGATCCAGTGGATCATAAACCCCTGGCCTGACCCGCCCACAACCGGAAGGCTGCCCCTTCTGGTTTTTTTATCGAGTGAGCACCATGAGCCAACCCGCAGAAATCAAGGACATCATCGTCAACAAAAAGGCCCGCCACGACTACACGGTCCTGGAAACCATGGAGGCCGGGATCGTTCTCAAGGGCACCGAGGTCAAAGCCATCCGATCGGGTCATGTGCAGATCCGCGATGCCTATATCCGGGTCGAAAACGGGCAAGCGTGGCTCTACAATGCCTCAGTCGAGGAGTATTCCCACGGCAATCAGTTTAATCACAAACCCGTGGTGCCAAGAAAACTCCTGCTTCACAAAAAAGAGATTGCCCACTTGTTTCATGAATCCTCCATCACGGGAAATACCTCAGTCCCACTGCGTGTCTACTGGAAAAAGAACCGGATCAAAGTGGAGATCGCCATCTGCAGTGGCAAGGCCCAGCACGATCGACGGCAGGATTTGAAAAAACGCGATGCCGACCTCGAAATGAAGCGTGCTCTGGCACAAACCCGCAGAAACTAGCCCTTTCGGGAGTGGCCGACTCCAGCCGGGAGTTGAAGTCATTCATCCCCATCCGCTCCAGGATGATTCACCGTAGCAGCGGGATGGGATGAAATAGGCAGAATCAGCCGGATTGGGGACATTCGTCTTTGATTTTCCAGACCCGATCATTTTTGATGATAGGCATGATCAAACTGTCCAGGCGCATTTTCACATTCCTGGTAATCGCGGTATGCATGGATGGCCTCGTGGCATTCATGGATGCGGGCGAGGCCAATGTCTCACAAGCATCCAGTGCCTTACGGTCTGGCCAATCCTCTCGCCATGGGCAGGGATTTGTGCGGGTGCCAACGAACCCGGTCAGTGGCATTCAATTCACCAATCGACTCAGTGAAGTATCTGCTGCTGAAAACAGGGTCCTCCTCAATGGAAGCGGGGTCTGCACCGGAGATTTCGACAACGATGGTCTGCCCGACATCTTTTTTTGCGGGCTGAACAATGCGAATGCGTTATTCCGGAATTCTGGCGGGTGGCGGTTTGAATCCATGTCGGGACCGGGATTTGAGAGTTTGAGTTTGAATGGGGTTTATTCACGTGGCGCGGTGATGGCCGACGTGAATGCGGATGGGTGGCGGGATATTCTGATCACGACCGTTGGTTCAGGCACGCGGCTCTTTCTGAACCAATCAGGAAAAGGATTTGTGGAAGCCACAGACTCATGGGGTATCCGGTCCGCATTCGGCAGCTCCACTCTGGCGCTGGCGGACTTCAATCGGGATGGATTTCCCGATCTCTACATCGCCAATAACCGGGCTAACGACATTCGCGATCAGGGCCGGATCAAAGTGCGCATGGTCAATGGCAAACCCCAGGTGCCCAGAGAACTCCAGGACCGCATCACCTTCATCAATGGCGTCCTCAATGAATTCGGTGAACCCGACCAACTCCTCCAGAATCTGCGCGGGGAGAAATTTGTCCCAATCCCATGGACCCAGGGGAACTTCCTGGATTCCGATGGCAATCCATTGAAGTCTCCCCCACTCGATTGGGGATTGTCCGCCTCATTCCGGGATGTCAATGCCGATGGTTGGCCGGATCTCTATGTCTGCAATGATTTCTGGACACCAGACAGGTTCTGGATCAACCAGGGAAACAATTACTTTCAGGCTCTGGACGCATTGCGCTGGAAAAACTCGCCTGCCAGTTCGATGGGAGTGGATTTCAGCGACCTCAACGCCGATGGACTCCTTGACTTCTTTGCCGTCGATATGCTCAGCCGCGACCCGGAATTGAGAAAACGCCAGAAACCCGCACAGGCCATGTCCGGGGGAGCCGCAGGAGAGCTTTTTGAACGCCCGCAGTTTCTCCGCAATACCCTTTACCGCAACTGGGGCAATGCCACCTTTGCCGAGATCGCGAATTTTGCCGGTGTCGCCGCTTCCGATTGGTCCTGGAACCCGGTGTTTCTCGATGTCAATCTCGATGGACGGGATGACATTCTGATTTCAGCCGGCCATGAGATGGACGTCCAGGACATGGATGCCATGATGAAAGTCTGGTCGCTCCAGAAAAACCGCCCGGAATCCCTGTCACTGGATGAGGTCCGCCAGCAATACATCGCCGACATGATCGAGCACAACCGGATCTATCCAAAACTCCCGCTGCCCGTCGTCTCATTCGAAAATCTGGGGGATTTCCAATTCAAGGAATCCACTGCCCAGTGGGGAATGAATACGCTGGCTATCCGGCATGGCTTTGCCACCGCTGACTTCGATCAGGATGGGGACCTGGACCTGGTGTTCAACTGCCTCAACAGCCCGGCGGAAATCTATGAAAACCAGGCATCCGCTCCCAGAATCTCCATCCAACTTCGGGATGCTCCAGGAAATATGGACGCGATTGGGGCCAGGTTGATATTCAGATCCGGGGATTTGCCAGCTCAATACCGGGAGATCGTTTCCGGTGGCCGCTATGTTTCTGGCAGCGATTCCACTCAGGTCTTCGCTTCAACCAGCACTGGCGGCGAACTGACGATCCACTGGCCATCAGGAGAAACGTCCACGCATCGGGACCTGGTCCCGGGACAGAAATATGTCCTTTCGCGGATCCCTTCCACACCCCCATCCATCCCGAAACCAGAAAACCCGATTCCAGTTTCCGTAAAATCATGGATGATTCCCAGATCCCTGAACCCACCAATGCGGACACCTGAATCCAGTTATGACGATTTTGCCCGCCAATCCCTCATCCCCTATTCTTTGAGTCATCGCGGTCCCGGATTGAGCTGGTTTGACGTCAACCAGGATGGATTGGATGATTTGCTGATTGGCGACTCGGGAATGAATGCCCCTATGGTTGCGACCCAGGATGGCACGGGAGATTTCCAGACCATTGCTCTCGACAGGACCCAGGTGTCAGGTGGAGAAATTCCACAATTATTGGGGTGGCACCAATCCGCACAGTCCAGTTCCCTGCTGGCCTTCCAGGATGGCTATGAACTGAACCAACCGGGAAAAACATTCCAATTACCCACTCAGGACTTTAAGACAAAGCCACTGGAAATTCTGAAGTCGCGGCCTGCAGATCAGATCCATGGCGGGTGGGTCTCCACCATCACCTGGCTGCCGGCTCACAATACCTATGCTTTACTGGCCTCCAGCGGCCCGGGAGACAGAATGTTTCCCATGGTTTCTGATGTCTCGCTCTTTTTACTGCAGGGTGAGGAGTGGGTCCGAGACGGGAACACATCCAACTTTCTCAAGTCTCTTGGTCTGATTTCCTCGGCGCTGTGGACGGACCTCAACCAGGATGGTCACCCGGATCTCGCACTGGCGGCTCATTGGGGTGGCATCCATATTCTCATGCAAACCAATGGACAGTTTCTCGACAGGAGCGCGGACCTGGGTATTCCACCCGATTCGAACGGTCTCTGGAATGGCCTGGTTTCCGGGGACTTCAATGGAGATGGCTACCCGGATATCCTCGCATCCAATTGGGGGACCAATGCTCCATGGTCCGCTTCAGATGTCCATCCCATGAATCTGTTTTTTGGCGAGGTGGCCCGGCCCGGTGTCACGGATATCGTCCTGACTGAATGGAATCTGGACCACTCCAGAATGCTGACTTTCCTCCCCCTCGAACCGCTCGCCAAGGCCATGCCGTTCATTGTGAAAAATTTCCGATCCTACAAGGAATTCAGTGAACTCCCCGTTGACCGGGTCATTGGCCAACGCTTCTCATTGATGCAGAATATCCCCATCCACACCCTCCAATCCAGCCTCTGGATCAACCATCAGGGGAAAAAATTCATCCGGAAAAACCTGCCACAGGAAATCGATTATTCTCCAGCATTTGGCATGGCAGTGGCCGACTTCGATGGCAATGGCACCGAGGACATTTTTGTGGCGCAGAACTTTTCCGCGACCCACTCAGATATGCCGGTCTTCGATGCAGGCTTGGGACTGCTGCTTTCAGGTGTGGGGGATGGTTCATTTCAGTCTCTATCCCCGACCGTCAGCGGCATCCGGATTCATGGGGACATGCGCGCCGCTGCCATCAGTGACTTCAACAACGATCAACGCCCGGACCTGGCGGTTTCACTCAATGGGAAACACGTGCTTCTGTTTGAAAACCAACTGGCCAACCCCGGACTGACAGTCATCATTCAGGGTCCCCCTGCAAATCCTGAGGGTCTTGGTTCATCGTTGCAACTGGTGGCCGACAACCGCTCCGGACCAGTCAAGGAACTCCAGACCACCACATCCTATTTATCCGGCAACTCCCGCAAGCTCCTTTTCAGCATCCCGGATCACGCCCAGTCCCTGCATCTCAATATCCGCTGGCCAGGATCAAGCCGCATGGAATCCCACCCCATCCCTCCCCAATCCTCCCAGATCATCGTACGCCATCCGGGCCGCAACAACTGACACCTGGACAGTTAATCTCCACACTCCCTGGAATCATCCCCGTCCAGACCCGCCCCTGAGGCACAAGGCTTACAAGGAAATTTCTTGGCTTCCGGGGCCAGATCAGGCAGAATGTCAACAATTCCGAACTCCAGACCCTATGATCAATTTATTTGGGACAGCGACGGGAAAAAGCGCATTTTGCGACGGACTATCGCGGCGTGCTTTTATCAAGGTGGGAGGCATGGCAGCCGGGGGACTGGCACTGCCCAACCTCCTGAAACTTGAAGCAGCTTCCAGATCTGGCAGCTCACCAAAATCTGTCATCAATATATTCCTTCCCGGCGGTCCGTCCCATCTCGATATGTTTGATCTCAAACCGGACGCACCAAAGGAGGTGCGCGGGGAATTCAAACCGATTAGCACAAATGTCCCGGGCATCCAGATCTGCGAACTGTTCCCCAGACTGGCCCGGATGGCGGACAAATTCACGATTATCCGCTCCATCTGTGATTCCGAAGGTCTGCATGACGGATACCAATGCATGACCGGGCGCACCCGACGGGAAGCCGCTTCCGCACCTGCAGGAGGATGGCCGTCCTTCGGTGCCTGGATCTCAAAAGTGCAGGGTTCGCAGAATGGAATGCCAGCCAATGTCTCCATGGTCTATCCCACTGGCCACCGGTTCTGGGGGGAACCAGGTGATGGTGGATTTATCGGAGTGGAACATGGCCCCATCTCCCTGGTCGACAAAGACCCGAACGCCAAAGCGCGTGATATGTCCCTCGGCTCAATGACACTGGACCGTCTGGCGGACCGGGAATCTCTGAGGCAAGCCTTCGACAATTTCCAGCGCACCGCAGATCACACCGGGCAGATGCGGGGCATGGACAGCTTCCACCAACAGGCTCTCAGCATTCTCAGCGGAGGTGGACTGTCCCAGGCGCTGGATCTTTCCCGCGAGTCACCCGCCATTCTCGATCGCTATGGCGTCAATGATCCCCGCTACCAACGCGATGGAGCCCCGAAGATGATCCGGAACTTTCTCATTGCCAGACGTCTGGTTGAGGCTGGGGTTCGCGTGGTCTCATTGAACTACAGCCGATGGGACTGGCACGGGGGAGATGGCTTGAATTTCCCCCGTTCACGTGAGGAATTTCCACTCCTCGACCAGGGGCTTTCAGCCCTCATCACCGACCTCTATGAGCGCGGCCTGCATCAGGATGTGTCAGTTGTGGTTTGGGGAGAGTTTGGCCGGACCCCCAGAATTAACAATATGAACAGCCGGGACCACTGGCCTAATACCTCCTTCGCACTGATGATAGGCGGGGGGATGAAATCTGGTCAGGTCATCGGAGCTACCGATCGCATCGGCGGGGAGGTGATCGCCCGCCCGGTTCAATTCCAGGAGGTCTTCGCAACCCTCTATCACAACCTGGGTATTGACCTCAAATCCGCCACCGTCAACGACCCGCAGGGGCGACCACATTTCCTCATTGATCCAGGCATTCAACCCATTCGGGAACTTATTGGTTGATCACATCCCCCCGCCAGATTCCAATCTCGTCCTGAGCATTACTTTTTCACCCGGCAGACCAGACATTTCTCATGACAAAACGAATCAACATCTCCCGCAGAAGTTTTCTCCGGACTTTAGCCGGCACACTCGCCATCACGGGCTCCCCATTTTTTATTGGCACCTCTTTTTCGCAGAGCAAATCACCAGCCTCCAGCCGCATTCGCATTGGAGTCATCGGATATGGCAAACGAGCCCGCCCCCTGATGAACAGCGCTCTCAAACAACCGGATACCCAGATCGTCGCCATCAGTGAAGTCGTCCAGGAAAGGCTCGATCACGGACTCCAAACCGCCAATAATTTTTACTCTGACGCAAGTGGAAAAAAATGGGACGATGTCCGTGGTTATATCGACTTCCGGGAGATGCTCGGGAAGGAATCCCTGGATGCGGTGATCATTGCCACGCCGGACCATTGGCACTCGGTTCAATGCCTCATGGCCGCAGATAAAAAACTCGATATCTACTGCGAAAAACCCCTCACACTCAATATCCGTGAAGGTCGGATCATCTCCGATGCAGTCAAAAAACATCAATTGGTCTTCCAGACCGGCAGCCAGCAACGATCAGAATTCGGCCATCGGTTCAAAAAAGCAGCGGAACTGATCCGCAATGGATATTTCGGGGAGATAAAAAAGGTCTATGTCAATGTCGGTGCCCCCCCCCGTCCCCTGCGATCTACCCGGTGAACCCATTCCCGATGGAACACATTGGGACCTCTGGATTGGCCCAGCACCCTATCGGGATTACAATCCGATTCTCTGCCCGAAAGGCATTCATAATCACTTTCCCGCATTTCGAAATTATTCCGAGTTTGCCGGTGGCCTATATGAAATAGCATTGCCGGGTATTTGATGGGTGGTGCGGATGAGCATGTTCCCTGCATTAATCCGCGCAGGGCGGAGGCGGTCCAACTATTCAATATCGTTTGTTACTTGACGCCGGCACAGTGA
>JAJOIW010000152.1 GCA_021209225.1 Verrucomicrobiota bacterium | reverse complement strand
CCCCATCACACCCCACCACCAGAACTATAATCATCAGCACCAACAGCCTCATCAGCCCCCCTTCCATCTCAGTCCTTCCAGTCCCACTTCCGCCCAATTCACTTTTCATAAACCCCATATTCCCACCAGTGTTCATCCCGTCAATGGATATTAGTATTAAAAATTAAATTCTTGCCTGGGTAAAAATGTTTTGTAAGCCTAAGTTTGTTATGGCGCAGAAAAAAGCATCGGTCTCTGAGGAGGACTACCTGGAGAGGATCTATGAATTGATTCAGTCCAAGGGATATGCCCGAGCCGTGGACATAGCCGAGGCATTGGGGACCAGTCAGTCCTCCGTCACTTCCATGGTTCAGAGGATGGCGAAAGGCGGGCTGGTGAATTACGAGAAGTACCGGGGGCTCACATTGACGGCGGCAGGAAAAACGGTTGCTGAAAAAATCCAGATCCGGCATAAGATTCTAATTCGGTTTTTATCATTGATTGGGGTATCCCAGAAAACTCAGGAACGGGACATTGAGGGACTGGAGCATCACCTGAGTGCTGAAACAATTGAAGCATTGAAGAACTTGACCATGTTCTTGGAGAAGCAGGAGGAGATTCTGTTGCAACTCCAGACGACAGGAAAAAGGGAGCCGGCAGGAAAACAGGGCATGGGCGTGGGAACAAATTGAATGGCGATCCTGATTAGATCATTTGGCTGGATTTTGTCGCTGATTCCTGAGGCTGCACTCCAGACATTCTGCGGGGTGTGTGCTTGGGTCTGGTGTCGGATCATGCCTGCGAGGCGGGCGACAGCGGAGAGGAATTTAAGGCATGCATTTCCCGATGAGCCCGATGAATGGTATGGCGGGAAGATCCGGGCATCGTTTGCCCGGACGGTGGAAATGGCGATATTTGCCTTGGTCTCCCCATTCTGGAAGGATGAGGAGCTGATCAGCAGAATCGGGTTGAGCGAGGATTGCTGGCAGATGATCAGGAGTTGGGAGAGGACACCCAGGGCGAAAATCTTTCTTCTGCCACATGTGTGCCTGGTGGAGGGAGTGGCACATTCCCCACTGATCATCTCCAACAGGGGACATGATATCGGCGTGATTGCCTCCATCTTCCGCCCCCTCAATCAGGCAAGCCTGGATGAATGGATTCAGAAAAGCCGGGAGAGAAGCGGGAGCCGGTTGCTCTCCAGGAAAAAAGGATTTAATGAAGCCCGGAAGATTCTGAAGAACAAGGGAGGTGTTGCGGTGCTCTTTGACCAGCGGGCGGGAGGAACCGGCACCTTGCTCATGTGCCTGGGGCGGGTTTCTTCAGTGACTGAACTCCCAGCGCTGCTGGCACGGGAGCAGGAAACCGATGTGTGTCTGGCAATCTGCGAACGCACCGGATTTCTGCGGTGTTGCATCCACTGCGAAAAAATCCCCCAAGGTGACCAGCCGGAAGATGTCACCATTTTGGGGAATTATGCCTTCGATCAATACATTCTGAAGAACAAAGACCGGGCTGAAGACTGGCTTTGGGTGCACAACCGGTGGCGCACCCACGCCACCCCATCCCAACGCCTGAACCTGAATCAGAAGCGTTCACTTCTGGACCGGCAGCGGCACATCCTTCAATGGGATGATCTGCCAAAGCAAACCAGATTCTGTATTCGCATGCCCGACGACCGGGATGATTTTCTGGCATCCCTGTTTTTTGTGGCAGCGCTGACGCGTGGGCGGCCCGATGTATTCTTTTTGCTGGCTGGGCCTGCCTATGGGGAGGCTTTACTCAGGCATACCCGGCTCCCATGCAGGTATCATGTGGTCACGGATGAAAAAGTCAGGCATCCTGAGGAAAACCGGCAGATTCAAAAGTTCCACCCGGATACCGTGATCGTATTAGCTCCTGGAAAGAGTGTGGCCCGTCAATCGCGCACCTGGGGCTGTCCTCAGACCATCGGGATTCGGCAACTGCCCGGATCCCGATTGCTCGCTCATGCCATGCCAGTCAGTGGTCAGGAACTCACTGGCGTTCCCAACTTTGGCAATCTCCCGATGTATGCGGGCCTGGCCATTCAAATGGGCCTGGACCGGGAGAATTTCCAGTGGAATAAACAGGTGGCATCCCCACCGGGAATGCCGGATCACAAGGCCCGGATCCTGGCTGTTCTGAAGAATGCGGAAGATGAGCCAATGGTGCGGGATGCCGTGCGCCATACAGAATGGGCACTGCCGTTTGAATGCCTGGTTGAGCCCGGGAGCAACAGTCGGGTGCTGAGTGAACGGGTGATGGCTTTATTAAACCGGCCCGCTTTCTCCGGTGCCATATTGATATGCGATGACCCATTCTGGGTCTTCTGGGGAAGATGGCATGGATTGCCCACCATCTGGATATGCCCGGATCCGGACAGGGCGCTTTGCATTTCCCTTGGCAGGGACAATGACTGTGCGCCTGTCAAGTGCCTGGATTTCACTCATCAGACACCAAAAACCTCCCTGATGGATGACATCACCACAACATTGAACTTATGGTGTGCTCCAGATCAAAGTGAAAGAGAATTATGATTCACCCACGCCTCAGACCGTATTTCAGTTTATTGAATAAGGTGCGGCTTCCCTTTGCGGGAGCAGTGCTGTGTGGGATTTTGTATGGAATTTCCAGTGGATTTGGCCTGCCCACCATGGCTCAGGTGGTGTTTCCCATTCTCTTTTCGGGAAGGAACGCGGAGGAATCCAAGGAGTGGCGGGCGGTGACATCCACAGGTGGGACAGTTCCTGTTTACTGGATGGATGGTTGGTATGTCGATGCTCCTTACATCGAAAGCTCAATTCCCCCATCCCCACTGGATTTTGACAATCTTCAGATCCATGAAACCAGGCCCGGCAGAGTGGGGTCTGACCCGTCTCAACCTGGTAGGGGATCTCAGTCCGCATTCTGGATTCTTGGGGAGGATGGGGAAATGCAGTCCATTACCGGTCCATTCCAATACCGGGATGACTCCGGCACCTGGCAAACGGCTTCTCCACGCGGGGCTAGTCTGAACATTCTCTCCGGGTTGCAGATTCCCCACTGGCAGCTGATGATTCTGGCGGTGGGTTTATTGCCTCTGGCATTTGCCGTCCGCGGACTCAGTTCCTTTTTCAATGTGTATCTGATCAACTATACGGGTCTGAGGGTGCTGGAGGATATCCGGTGCCAGCTTTTCACAAAGATTCAGAACCTGGACATCACCTTTTTCACGTCGCATTCCCAGGGTGACCTGATGAGCCGGCTTTTCAATGATACGTCCCAGCTTCAGGTTTCTGTGGTCAATGTGGCCAATGACCTGATAAAGCAGCCCGTCACCTTTCTGGGTGCCATGGGGTTTCTCATCTTCAAATCCATCGAGAAATCTGAAATCATCTTCATTCTCTTCAGTCTGGCCATCATACCGGTTTGCGTGCTGCCGATCCGGTTTGCCGGGAAGAAGTTGTTGAAGAAAGCGCTTCAGATGCAGCAACAGACTGGCAAAGCAAACGCTCTGGTCCAGGAAAACCTGGCGGGTTACCGGGAAATCCGTTCGTTCAACCTGCAAAATCGTGAAAAATCCCGATTCCTGGTGACTATCCGGGACCTCTTCCGGGAGCAGATGAAGATTGTCAAATACAGCAGCTTCCTCTCCCCACTCATTGAATTCATCAGTGCCATCGGCATCTCAATGGCCATCTTCTATGCCGCAGGAAAAGGCATCACCCTCGAAGATTTCACCCCGCTCATCATGGCTCTCTACCTGTCCTATGAACCCATCAAAAAACTCGGACCAATCCACAACCAGATAAAAAAAAGGCGTCGCCTCCCCTGGATCGCATTGAGGAAATTCTCCACCAACCGGAAAAAATCGTCTGCCCTCAAAATCCCAGACCATTTCCATCAACTCTCCTCTCGCTCCAGCTCGATCACCTGCATTTTGAATATTCACCCGGAAACCCGGTCCTTGAGGGCATCCATTTCGAGGCGTTCATGGGGCAATCCATCGCCCTGGTTGGGCCAAGCGGGGCTGGAAAATCCACCCTGGCCCAGCTCCTGTGCCGCTTTTTTGATCCGTCCAGTGGCTCGATCCGGATCAATGGAATCGATATCCGGGAATTCGATCCTCTGGTTCTGAGGCGTCAGATTGCCATGGTCTCCCAGGAGACAGTTCTTTTTTAATGATCCGTGGAGAATAATATCCGTCTTGGGAATCTGGATGCTTCACAGGCAGAGATTATGGCAGCGGCTCAGCATGCTCAGGCCATGGAATTCATAGATGCCCTCCCGGAAAAGTTCCAGACAAAATTGGGTGAACGTGGCAATCGCCTGTCGGGTGGGCAAAGGCAAAGAATCTCCATTGCTAGGGCCTTTCTCAAAGACGCCCCGATCATCATCCTGGACGAGGCGACATCGGCTCTGGATACCGGGAGCGAGGCCCGGGTCCAGAAAGCCATGCGGGAATTGGTGCGTGGCCGGATGGCCTGGATTATTGCGCACCGGTTGAGCACGGTCCGCCATGCGGATGTGATACTGGTGATGGATCAGGGAAAAGTGGTGGACGTCGGGTCCCATGAAAATCTTCTGCAAACCAGCCCCCTCTACCGTCAGCTTGTCAACAGTCAGTCCTTTCAGGAAGTGGGCACCCCGGACGAAGCAGGGACTGAATAGCCGCCACTGGGAAGAGAAATTGCTGTTCTAATTAGTTCGAAGCTCTGATATTACTGGTGCTTGAAATGTCTGGCAAAAATGTGGCAGTGGTTGGATGCGGGTACTGGGGCAAAAACCTGGTCAGGAATTTCCATGATCTCGGAGCCCTGAAAGCCGTCTGCGATACCATCCCGGCACATCTCGAAGCCGCCAGAAAAATTGCCCCGGATGCTCAGGTTCTCAATGATTTTGAGGCCATTCTGAACGATCCGGATATTGATGGGATCGCCCTGGCCACCCCGGCTGTGACCCATCGCGATCTGGCCATTCGCGCCATCCAGGCCAAAAAGGATGTCCTGGTCGAAAAGCCGATGGCCATGAGTACCGGACAGGGGCGGGAAATGATTCTGGAGGCGGAGACACACAATCGCATTCTCATGGTGGGCCACCTCCTGGAATACCACCCGGCCATCGTCACACTCAAGCAACTCATCCGCAACGGAGTCCTGGGAAAACTGCGCTACGTTTATTCCAATCGACTGAACTTCGGAAAAATCCGCCGTGAGGAAAATGCGTTGTGGAGTTTTGCCCCCCATGACGTGGCTGTGCTTCTGAGGATTGTTGGCAGCACACCCGTGCGGGTCAACTGCCAGGCATCCAGTTACCTCAATCCTGAGGTGGCTGATGTCACCATGTCCAATCTGGATTTTCCGGATAATATCCACGGACACATCTTTGTCAGTTGGCTGAACCCATTCAAAGAACAGCGCCTGGTGGTCATCGGAGATGAAAAAATGGCCGTGTTTAATGACATGCTCAAAGAAAGAAAGCTCGTTCTCTACGACCAGCATGTCCGCGTCACCGACACAGAAGATATTCCCCATAAAAAAGCGGAAATACCTGTCGAAATCTCCTCAGCAGAACCCCTGAGGGAGGAATGCCGCGAATTCCTGGAATGCATCCGCACCCGCCGCCGGCCACTCACCGACGGAGTCTCTGGCCTGGAAGTACTCAAGGTCCTGGAATCCTGCCAGAAATCCATCCATAACCATGGGTTGCCTGTCGACCTCACATAAGCCTATCCACCCACCTCAGGCCCCTTAGAATTTTATTTTCCATGACGGACAATCATCCATACCAGGCACACGGGACAGCAGTGATCGACACCCCGTGCTCCATCGGAAACGGCACCAGAATCTGGCACTTCTCCCATATCTGCGCCCACACCTCCATCGGCCAGAATTGCAGCTTCGGCCAGAATACCATGGTCGCCAGCCAGGTCACAATCGGCAACCGGGTCAAGGTGCAGAACAATGTCAGTATCTATACCGGAACAACCATTGAGGATGAGGTCTTTCTTGGCCCATCCTGTGTTCTGACCAAATGTCTCCAACCCGAGATCCCAGGTGAATAGACAGTCCCTGTATGAGAAAACACTCATCCGGCGGGGAGCCACCATCGGGGCCAATGCCACCATCGTCTGCGGCATCACTATTGGTCGATATGCTTTCATCGCTGCTGGAACCGTCGTCACACAAAGCGTCCCGGATTATGGCCTGGTGATTGGCGTTCCCGGAAAACTCAGAGGATGGATGTCCCGCCACGGTCACCGCATTCACCCGGATGCCAATGGCCACTGCCAGTGCCCCGAATCAGGTTTTCATTACTTGTTGGAGAACAATCAACTCCGATGCCTGACCTGTCACGAGGAGGACCCCTTGCCATCCCACCTCGCCGCTGGCGCCAAGTCCTACAGGGACTTCAAATCCGCTTAATCCTGTGATGGTCCCCTCAATCTGAATACCTATAAGTCAACCCAGCCAACTCACTTTCATGAAAGTCCCCCTCCTCGATCTCATTACTCAATACCAATCCATTAAAGCTGAAATCGACAGAAAAGTCCTGGAGGTATTGGAATCCCAGTACTTCATACTCGGCCCGGTGGTGAGTGAATGCGAATCCCTCCTCAGCCAGTATATCCATCACGAATATTGTCTGGGGATTTCGTCCGGAACCGATGCGCTTCTGATCGCCATGATGGCTGAGGACATTGGCCCAGGTGATGAGATCATCACCTCACCTTACACTTTCTTTGCCACCGGCGGATGCATTGCCCGACTGGGTGCCACACCGGTATTTGTCGACATCGATCCCGGATCATTCAATATCGACCCATCCCGCATTGAAGAGAAAATCACCACCAAAACCCGCGCCATTGTCCCGGTGCACCTCTATGGTCAGTTGGCTGACATGGAGGCCATCATGAAAATCGCCCAAAAACACAACCTCATTGTGATCGAGGATGCAGCCCAGGCGCTCGGGGCCCGCATCGGATCCCGACATGCCGGGACCTTCGGTCATTATGGCTGTTTTTCCTTTTTCCCAAGCAAGAACCTGGGTGGAGCCGGAGATGGTGGATTCGTGACGACCCATTCCAGCGAGCGGTTTGAAAAACTCAAAAAACTCAGGGTTCACGGATCGGCACCAAAGTATTTCCATTCCCTGATTGGCGGCAATTTCCGGTTGGACGCCATTCAGGCGGCGGTGATATGCGCCAAGCTCCCCTACCTGGATGGGTGGATAAATGCGCGCCGGGCGAATGCCGGGCATTACCGCTCATTGATCAGGGAGGCGGGATTGCTGGATCGCGGCCAGCTCACTCTGCCGGATGAAGTGTGCGGGTTTCACTCCTACAATCAGTTTGTTATTGTCACCCAACCAGGTCATCGCGATCCGCTCAGAAAAGCGCTGACGGACGCGGGCGTTGGAACTGAAATCTATTACCCGGTCCCATTGCACCTGCAGGAATGTTTCCAATACCTCGGATACAAGACAGGCGATTTCCCGCTGAGCGAATTCTCCTCGACCCACTCCCTGGCCATTCCCATTTACCCGGAACTCACGGATCAACAGAAGATCCATGTTGTCGAACATATTGCCCGCTATTTCAATCAACCATCCAACTGATACTCCATCATTATTCACCCCACTGATTCTGAAGCCCACTCAATCGCATGATCGCCAACAAAAAAATATTCATCACAGGGGGAGCCGGATTCATCGCCTCCACATTGATCTCCAGACTGATCGAGGACAATAAAATCGTCGTCTACGACAATTTCTCCAGAGATACGCTGTCAAAAACTCCCTATATCAACCACCCGAATATTTCCATCATCCGCGGTGATGTGCTCGACTATCCCAGCCTGGAGACAGCTTTGGATCACATCGATATTGTCGTCCATGCCGCCGCGATCGCAGGCATTGATACCGTCATTAAAAACCCGGTCAAAACCATGGAAATCAATATGATCGGAACCGCCAATGTCCTGCGCGCCGCATGGACAAATGGGGTGAGTGACAGATTTCTGGACTTCTCCACCTCTGAAGTCTTTGGCTCCATGGCATTGAACTCGCGCGAGGAGGACCTCACCGTCACCGGATCCGCAGGGGAAGCCCGCTGGGTCTACAGTGTCAGCAAACTCGCCGGTGAGCATTTAGTCAAAGCCTACCATACACAGTACAAACTCCCCACAGTCACAGTCCGGCCATTTAATGTTTACGGACCAGGTCAGACAGGTGAAGGTGCCATGCAGATATTCATCAAAAAAGCGCTGCGGAACGAGGACATTCTGATACATGGGGATGGGAACCAGATTCGTGCCTGGTGTTATGTGGATGATTTTGTGGAATGCATGATTCACTGCCTGGTCTCACCGAAAGCTATCGGGCAAACCTACAATATCGGGAATGCGCGTGCGGTGATCACGGTCCTCGGACTGGCACAAACTGTCTGTCGGGTTCTCAATTCCTCATCCAGAATACTATTCAAACCCGCATTGTCTGCCGACATCGCCCTGCGTGTTCCCAGCGTCAATAAGATACTGGATGATTTTGGTTTCCGCGCCCAGGTTGACCTGGAGGAAGGCATTGCCCGCACAGCAGAATACTTCCGCCATGAGTGAACCCAGTCAGCTGCCCCGGGAATTTATCCCGATGGCCCGGCC
>JAJOIW010000040.1 GCA_021209225.1 Verrucomicrobiota bacterium | reverse complement strand
ATTCGGCAGCCAGGAATTGGGGTTGAAAATATTTGAGGGCCCAGTTCAAAAGTTGCCAGGTAATACAGGCCTGAAAGTCCCACAGATTGGCTGGAACCAGGTCGAGCAAACCACGAGGGATTGTCCCCTGTTCCGCGATATACCTGATGGCGCGTATTTTTACTTTGTTCACAGCTTCCACCCGGTTCCGAAGGACCCGGCCATCGTGGCGGGCAAGACTCATTATGGGCATGAATTTGCCTCCGCTGTCTGGAAAGAGAATGTGATGGCAACCCAGTTCCACCCGGAAAAGAGCCAGAGGATGGGGCTTAAATTGCTCGGGAATTTTCTGGAGTTATGAGGTGAGTGCCAAAGTCCTCAGGGACGGAACCTGGCGCGGAGCGACCGGAATGGGGCTTCAACCACATAAAAGCTGAGAGCTGCGGCTGCGATTGAGAGAACGAGGTTTGTCGGGAATTGATGGATCCAAAGCTTGTCGGATGGATTGGCTTCATGAGACGGGTAACAGAATACCTGTTGCCAGAGGTACAGGCTATACGACAGCGTTCCCAACCAGGCCAGGGGTGGTGATTCCAGGACTTTGCCCAACACCCCGGATCTCCCATTCACCAAAGCCGCCATCATCAGACAGACACACAGGTAGCGCAGGGGAGGAGCAGGCAAGGCCACAATGCCGGACCGAATCACAGCCTCAGCACAAAAACTGGTGATTATCACAACCCAGGACAAAAAAAAGATGGCCACATTTCTTTGAGGTTTACGGGCAAAAAACTGCCGCAGGGGATCGTGGATCCACAGAAATGCCATGAATGCGCCCCAGAGAAGGGAATCGTATCTCAAGTCGGTGCGCATCCAGTTTTCCACTCCGATGGATGTCTGGGCGATATGCCGCCAGATAGGGGCAATCAGACACAAAGCCAGGGTGACAGGGATACGGAATGGTTTTGGCAGGGAGAAAGCCAGTACCGGCCACAAGAGATAAAACTGCTCTTCAATGGAGAGGGACCAATAGTGGCCGGTCAGGGTCGAGCCTTCAGGTGCCCAATTGCGATAGAAGAATGCGCCGGCAAAAAACTCATTGAGTGTGGCGGTGAGAATTCCGGACATGGCCAGAATACCAACAACCAGGAGGTAGAAATAGGCGGGTGGTAAAATGCGGATGGCGCGCCGGATATAGAATGCCCGGTAATCGATGCGGCCGATCTTTCTCTCTTCACGAATCAGGAGCCACGTGATGAGGAACCCACTGAGAACAAAAAAGATTTCCACCCCAAATGCTCCGTATTTGTTGGCTGCCTGGGACCATTGGTTCGGACCAAAGTTGAAGTGGCAGATATGGGATGCCAGCACGAGGATTATCGACATGGCTCGAATACCATCCAAACCATGCAGGTGAGCGGGCAGTGAGTTGGTGGATGGTTGAATTGTCGAAGTGGATGGATTCGTCATGTGAATGGGGCCCATGATGTGAGCTATCGGAACAATGTCAATCTGTGTTAAGGAATGCGCTGGACGGAGACCCGCATGAATCGCGGGGAAGTGTTCTGAAGCGGTTGAGTTTCCAGCAACGTGTGGAGGATGAAGTTGCTGCCGATGGGTGATTGGGAGAGGAGTTTGAGGTGAGGCCCATCGGCGAGGGATTGGCTCTGCCAATTCAGCTGATCTGAGGATACCTCGATCTGGATGACGAGTTTTTCATCATTGGTGCGGGTGGAGAGGGAAATAAGGTGGCGGACGCTGCGGTCGCTTTGGATGGAGATATCTGTTGTGATCCAGGAATCTTTAGGTTCTCTGAGGAGGGGGTTTCCGCCAAAGACGTATTCCGTCAGGTTATCCCATCCATCGAGGTCTGCATCCGCTTTTTCTCCCCAGACAGTCGCTTCCAATGCAGGGTCAGCAAGGACCTGCGGAGTGAAGGCGACGGACAACCAGTGTTTCCAGGTATCGACAATGATATCAATGCGGGCGGTGAAGGGACGTCCATCCGGATCCATTGAAGCCACTTCAACCACGGAGTGCCCTATCACTTTATCAAAGGGTTCGTATATCAAGGAAATGTTTTCTATCTGGAGCTTGCGGAAAAGAGATGGATTTGTGGCCGCAACAATCTCGATGGGACTTAAGGATTTGGTTTCCGAGAATCCAAGTGCTGACAGGAGGTTGAGTATATGCAGTCCGGAATTGGCAGCCACAATCTGGGCTGGCAGGTCATAGATTCGTATTTCGGGGAGAACCTGAACGAGAACTTCTCCAAGGTATCGATGGCCCAGTGAATCTATCGCACGGAACGCGACTGTATTCTCACCAAACCGGTCGGCAGCCAGGGTGAAGTTCATTTTCCCTCCCAGGAGGATGACGGATGAGAAAAGGCTGGCATCCGATTGACTGACGAGTTCCAAAGAATTCAGTCGGACTCCCGGACCCAGCTGCAGGAACGGGAGGAGATCGAGTGATTGAGGGGAGGCATTTTCCTGAAGCGTCACCGGGGGAACTGAGACGATGACTGGCGCCGGCTCGATAGTGATGAGCACTGTGCCAGCAAAGGGTCTACCGGAATCTGTCCGTGCGGAAAAGGTAATGGTTGTCGATCCGAATCGGCTGGGTTTCGGGGTGAAGACCAGGAATGCATCGATGTGGTCGATCGCCGAAAGTATATCGGGATTGGAATTGCCGGATATCTGGAAACTGGAAATCTGCGATGCTGAATTCAGTTCAAGGAAAGGAAGGAGGTTGATAGATATCTGGGGTGAGTTCTCCACCACGATCTGGGTGGGCAGGGATATGGATTTTGTGAGTGGCGTGACTATGACGGGAAATGAGCCACGGTATGGCCGGCCGATTTTAGTGAGCACTTCAAATTGAATGGTCAGGCTGCCGAACTGGTCAGGCTGAGTTTGGCAGATGAGGAATGCGTCGAAAGCAGTGACATGGATGGGTGCCTCCTGCGGCAGAGGTGAAATCTTCAGGGATTGAATTTCGGATGCTGAGGCCAAGCCAAGTGAGGGGAGGAGATTGACTGTGAACTGGCCGGAGTTCTCGACAACGGATCTTTGAGGGATATCAATAGTCCGGGTGACTGGCTCGACAATTATTGTCAGGGAACCCAAGTAGGGTTGGCCAGCCAGAGTCACGGCATCAAACTGAACCAGAGTGGATCCAAAGGCATCCGGGGACGGTTGGAAAGTGATGACCCCACCTGGCAGGGCGGTCAGCGACGATAGCAACGAATTATTGGAGCTGTTTCTGATGGAGAGTGATTTCAGCTCGGAGGGCAGGTTGAGTCCAACAAATGGAAGAATATTGACGGAGTGAGACCCGGAGTTCTCATCGATCACCTGATTGGGAACTATGGCGGGGTCAGGTATGGGTTCAACGGAAACCCTGACAGAACCAGTGAATGGCCGCCCATCCGCCAACTGGCCATCAAAAAGTGCGGTCGATTCTCCAAATTGATCGGATGCCAAGGAGAAAATGATGTTGCCGGAGAAGATGGCAAAGTCATTGAACAAGGTGGGTCTGGAATTTGACTGGACCCGCACAGTGGAGATCTGATTGGCAGAGGAAATGCCTAAAGAAGGAAGCAGATTGATATTATGCTGACCGGAATTCTCAGACACAACGATGGGCGGGAGTGTGACAATCCGGGTTAATGGGGTCACTCGGATGGGCAGAGTGATGATATAGGGTTGTCCTGTAATGTCGAGGGCCTTGATCGAGATGGTGGTATTCCCGAAAATGTTGTTGGCCGGGCGGAAGCTGACGATGCCATCGGCTATCTGGAGGAGGGCGAGCAGATTGGGGTTGGTGTCGGCTTCGACAGCAGCTGAAGTCAGGTCGGATGGCCGGGACAATCCTATTGCGGATAACAAGCTGACCTGGCTGACATTGGAATTCTCAACAAGGACTTTTTCAGGAAGTGTGATGAGGTCTGGTAATGGGTTGACAGTGATCGGGATCGTTCCCGTGTAGGGACGGCCGTCGCTGCCCGTTGCTGTGAAGTTCACTGTTGTGCTTCCGAAACGGTTGGCTGCCGGTTGATAGACGAATATCCCATCCAATATCGCCAAGCCGCTCAGCAGGCCCGCATTGCTTGAGGATACAATGGTGGCGCTTGGCAACTGGCTGCCACTGTTCAAGCCCAGCAGCGGCAGAAGATTCAACGTCTGCTGGCCCGAGTTCTCCGCCACCACCTGTTCCGGTGCGGTGATGGATCGCGTCCCAGCCGTCACATTGACCAGGATATCACCTTTGTATTCATGACCCGATGTCGTCGAAATATGAAAGGATATCGATGTGGATCCAAATAAGTTCGCTGTTGGCTGGAAATTGAAGTGGTCATTTTGAAAATTGACAACCGAAAGCAGCGCTGGATTCGTGTTCCCAATGAGGGTCATAGTTAATATTTGCGAGCCCGATGGCAGTCCAAGAAATGGAACCAGATTCAGGGACTGAGGTCCGGAATTTTCGGCAATCGTTTGAGTCGGGATATTCACAACATCAGGGACGACTTCCACTATCACCGCAAATGTCCCAACATATGAGACACCGACATTGGAAAGGGCTTTGAAGCTTATCGTGCTGGACCCGAAAAGATTCGGGGCTGGACGAAATCGAAAATTGCCGGACTCCATAAACGCCTCAGCCAGTAAACCTGGATTGGATTGAGACACCACGGCCAGGCTCTGCAGCTCAGATAGGTTGGACAATCCTATGAACGGCAGCAAATGGACACTGCTCAAACCAGAATTTTCAGGAATGACCTGGTTGGGAACAAAAACCGTCACCTGCAATTGCTCAACAATGATGCGAATGGTTCCCACGTATGGGCGCCCTGTGGTCTCCATGACCCGGAAAGTGAGGCTGCCCTCGCCAAATCCTCCGGCGATTGGTTGAAAGGAAATCGATGTGCCCTGCACGGCAACTGAGCCTATCAGTGATGGATTGCTGTTGGAGGTGATGGCCAGCGATGCTAACTGGGTGAATTGATGAAGCGCCAGATAGGGACTCAGATCTATCGACGTGACCCCTGAGTTCTGCTTCACCACCCGGTCAGGGATGGAGATCGTCAGCTCCAGCGGGTTTACTGTAACAGAAAAATTTCCAAAAAACCTTTGGCCCGTCGCATAACTTCCTTCGATGTTAATGGAGGTCACACCAAATCGACCCGTGCCAGGTTGAAAGAGGAAATTTCCATTCTCAATGGTCGAGGTGGACAGGAGTGATGGATTTGTCTGTGAGGCAATGATGAGCGACTGAAGCTGGGAAAGCACCGATATCCCAAGATGTGGAAGCATATTCAATGTCGTCAGTCCAGCGTTCTCCGACACCGTTTGGGGTGGAATACTCACCTGAACGGCCGCAGCCTCAACCTGGACATTGAAACTGCCAAAGTAGGGCTGACCCACAAAATCCACCGCGGAAAAACTGATCCTTGTGGTTCCGGAAACTCCCGTTGCGGGACGGAATACAAACTGGCCGTCCTGGAAAATGGCTACAGAAAGCAGTCCTCCATTCGTGTTTTCGGTCAACGTGAGTGACGTCAATTGAGATGGCTGGGACAGTGAAAAGTATGGGAGTAAATTTAATGAAGCCTGAGCTGCATCCTGGTGAATGACCTGATCTGGAACGGTCACTTGTTGAGGCACGGGCGCCTGAACGGACACAGTGAAACTCCCAAGGTATTGCCGGTTTGAGGTGTCGGCAGCGGTCCATGAGATTGTGGTTGTTCCATGGTTGCCTGAAGAGGGCTGGTATTTGAACTGACCGGCTTCAATGAATGCGGTCGATAAAAGGGATGGATTCGAATTCCCGGTGACCGAGAGCGAGGACAATTGGCTTGCCTGGCTCAGTCCCAAATAAGGCAGGAAATTCAATACCTGCAAACCGGAATTGAAAGGAATCACCTGATTGGGAATCTGAACCACCTGCGGGTTTGGATTGGGGTCACTGGATCCCCCTGCTCCGTATATGGAGAGTTTGAGATTCTGAACAATCCCCACACTCCCAGCCACCCGATCCCGAACAATCACTGTCCATGCTCCCTCAGGATTTTCGCCCCAATGGAAAACGGACATGAAGGGCCACTGAATGTAATGGGCATTCGGATCGGCATGCGAGGTGATTAATCTGGACAGCATTCCGCTGGGCGAAACCAGATCCAACTCAATCTGTCCCCTGGAGGCATGAAGTATTTCAGCTGTGAGCACGACATGCTCGGTCTTGAAATTGCTCCCTGAGATATTGAACACAAAGCTCAAACCGGCAGAGTTGTTGTCTGGGATGGATTGAGCCAAGGATGTTTTCTGACTGATGATCGTCTGCTGCGGGGCCAGCTTAACCCGGGTGGGATTTTCAGCCAATGCGACGGCCGCCCCGGCGTCAATCAATCCGGATCCGTAATCCCGGTTAAACTGAAGACCTGCTCCGTTGGTGAGCCAGTTGGGATTCGCTGTATCGATGGTTCGGGCCGTCCGGATGAGGATATCCTGCACATCCCTCCAGGACAGTTGCGGATTGGCCTGAAGCATGAGTGCCGCCACACCCGCAACCACAGGAGCCGCCCCGGATGTGCCACCCGTTAAAAAATATCCATCCGGACCATTGGTCGAAAGTATCCCATTGCCAATCGGAACCACTCCCACCAGAGAAGTACCGGGTTCACTGAAGGACGTGCGGAATCCATTCAAAGTCGTGGCTCCCACTGCAATCGTGTGAATGGAGCTGGCATAGCCATCTTTGTTGGGATCATCGATATCTCCCCCATTCCCGGCAGCCCATACGTGGATGGTACCCAATCCATTACGGCCAGTCTCCACCGACTGGGCCAATGCAGCCGCAGCCAATGGCCCGGGGCCCTGGAGAGTCTGCCCATCATCGGTTGGCCCCCAACTGCTGTTTTTAACAAAAATCTGACTGTTCTGGTGGGAAAATGCGGAGGCCTCCAATGAGTCTGTCTGCAAACCCGCTGTCAATTGAATGCTGACGAGCCGGGAATCAAAGGCAACCCCAGCCACTCCGATGGAATTGTTCCCGATAGCACCTGCAATTCCAGCCACCCCGGTCCCATGAGAAAATCCTGTGATCCCGCCATTGGATGAGTCAGAACCATTGTAGCTCACATCAATGTCCGTCCTGATTGGCAGGTCAACGTGCCCATAATTGATGCCATTGTCTATTACACCGATGGAGATGCCCGTTCCACGAAAGCGGTCCCATACACCGGTGACATTGAGATCCACCAATCCTGGAGTTGTGTTGTGGATAGGTTGCTGATCGGCAAACCGGGGATCGTTGGGTATAAATCGATGCGTGACCTGGCGCCCCAGTTGAGGAGAAATGCTGCGGACTGACTCCTGAGCCTCGAATCGGTCTAACGCAGCAAGACAATCCCAACCAGTATCAAATTCCACAACCCAACGGCCAATCAGATCCATATCAGCGATTTGCAAGGCTCGAATGGACTTTGGTTTTGGGGAAAACCACTGAGGATCCGGAGGGATGGAGGGGTCGAGACTTTCGATGATCAGGTGCTCCGTGGCGAATCGGCGGGTGGCATCCGTTCGTTCCCCTTCTACAGGATAAAGAACCGGAACGGCCCCTGATTCCTTGATCCATTGCTTCGATCCGGAAAGCCTGGCAGATATTCTGGCGCCCTTTTCGACCCGCATCACCATTTCACCCGCTTTGACCGGCCGGTAGCCAACCTCATCAGAAGCAACCGCATATCGGGCGTGACCTGCCCCATCCCAGGAAACAAGATCAGCCGCATCCGACTGGTTGAAAGTCAGGCTGAGAATCCCACAAAAAAGCGATGCCACCACCTTCGATAACAGGGTCGAAAGCTTCAGGCTGAAGGATTCAGTCGTTTCCAAGCCACGGCATGTACATGACTGCATCTTTTTGAGACAACTCATAGCGGGGTATCGACCATCGTGCATCTTGCTTGAGCACATTTATCTTCCTCATACCAGAAATCAAGCAGGCCGAAGGGCAAATGCCCTTCGACCACAGTGTGTAAATGGAAAAAATGAATTGGGAAAAACCTCCCCAATTCATGTCGCTCAAGACAAGTCAACTTAGCACAATCTGGCCACATTGCCAGAGTGCGACAAAAGGTTTATTTCCACTCAACCCAAAAGTTGATCGGAGCTTTGTGAAAGATGATGTAGGAAGCATTCCACCCATGGAGCACTCCCTGAAGCGGTTGATTGGAAATATCAAAAGCACCACGAACCACAAGCCGGGTGGATCCACCCTTTTGGATTTGTGCCAATCCGGCGGCGTTGAGGTTGAAAGTGAGCTTCTGCCCGGGCTGGATGGTCGGATAGGAAACCTGCTGAGCAAGACTTGGAAGCCCGCGATCCGATCGATTCGCATAGAGGCTGACGTGCCCATTGGAATCCTGAGGAACATTCAAAACTTTGGACTGAACATCCAGCGTCAACCCTGCACGGAGGATTGTCGCATTGGCTGGAATGGCGGATGTGTCGAAAATCAGTTCGCAGCGCTCATGGTAAACATCATACCCACTGAACAGTGAGCCGGATACAATGTTGCCATTGAAAAATGTCGGCTCTCTGAGCGTCCCTCCAGGATTACCCGGCTCCCTCGGATTGAAAATATAGACCAGATTGCTGACAACTTTGA
>JAJOIW010000062.1 GCA_021209225.1 Verrucomicrobiota bacterium | reverse complement strand
CCGTATGAGTTTTTCCGGGCGGCCCGACCAGGCAAAAGCCGGTTTGCGGCGGTGAGTCAGCTGGCAGCCGACTTCTTTGTGCCATGGAGGAATCCATCCATCGCGGGTTCATGCGGTTCACAATGGGATTCCCATAGAGAAATATGTCCCGGTGAAAGCGAACTCTTTCCGCGAGGAATTCGGGATACTGCCCTCCACATTCACATTCGGAGTCATCGGCCGATGGTGCTCCTGGAAAGGACAGGACCATTTCATGAGAATCGCCCGCAAATGGATGCAACTCTACCCCGACTCCGATGTGGCATTCCTTCTTATTGGAAAAGCTTTCAATGAGGATCAGGGCTTTGAGTCACAACTTCGCAATCAGGCACAGGAAATTCACGCTCAAACCGGGCGGGAGAACATTCGCTTTATTCCCTTCCAAAGCAATTTGAATACCGTGCTGACCGAGTTGGATTGCCTGGTCCACGCCAGCACCCGCCCCGAACCATTTGGCCGGGTTGTCATCGAAGCCATGGCCGCCGGAGTGCCCGTCGTCGGAGCCAACGGCGGCGCAATTCCCGAAATTATCGACGATGGCATCGATGGACTCCTGGCTGAGGCAGGGTCGATATCCGCCTACCTCTCCGCCATGAAAAAAATCCACGACCAACCCAACCTCAGGTCATCCCTGGTCGTCAATGCCACAAAAAAAGTCCAGAAAAAATTTTCAGTGGATCGTGTCTACCACGATTTTGATCAGATCATTTCACAATCACTAAAGTCCACGGACGTATGAAATTTTTATTTTCCATCATGGGCTACTTCCCTGACCTGGTGGGGGGCGCCTGGAAATACGCAGCAGGGCTTGGGGAAGCGTTGGCCGCCCGCGGGCATGAAGTCACCGTGCTGGTTCCACAGGCATCCGCTGAACTTCCGCTCGACGAAGTGCTCCGGGGTGTTCGTATTATCCGACTGGCACGACCACCGGGAGTCACTTCATTCCACCGGGTATGGAGGGCTGACAATCATGCCTTGCGCACATATTTTCGACTCCCACTTTATCGACCCGTCCACCATGGTGATCAACCACCAGGCCTATATGTCCCTCGGATTCCAGCATTGGACTGGACCGTTGCGCGCATCGGTCTTTCACGGACCATGGTCAGAGGAATTCCTTCTGGCGAAAAATGCTGCCTCCCAGCCATTCCACAAAAACTGTTTCTCCATGGCATCGCCCGATGGATGAAGGCCATGGAGAAAAATGCCCTGATGCATGCTCAAAATGTGCTGGTGGCTTCAGAATATGCCGCGGAAAAACTGAGCCAGACTCATCAGATCAAGTTGAATCGGATTGAAAATATTCATGCCGGGACGGACTACGATCACTTTGATATACCCGGACCGCACAGGATCCGGGAAATGCGCTCGCGGTATGGTTTTGAGGCATCGCATTTTGTGATTGCCAGTGTCCGTCGTCTGGATAGGCGGATGGGATTGGATCTCCTGATTGATGGATTTGCCCGGGCATGGAAACAACGTCCCGAGTTGCGTTTGATCATAGCTGGCAAAGGGCCACAAGCCGATGAGCTCGCGGCAAAAATCAGCACTATGGGATTGGATTCTGTGGCCAAACTGGCAGGGTTTGTGAGTGATACGGATCTGCCTGTCTTTTATGGAGCAGCGGACCTGACAGTCATGCCATCTCTGGATCTGGAAGGCTTTGGTCTATCGACGATTGAATCCTTGGGATGCGGCACCCCCGTTCTGGTTTCCTCGTCGGGAGCAAATCCTGAAGTGATCGGGGGGTTGTCACCGCATCTCATTTTTAAAACTGGAGATCCTGTGAGCCTTGCCGATAAATTGATCAGTGTCCGGTCGGGACATGTCCAATTGCCAGTCGATATCCAGTGCCGGGACTACGCCCTCCAGTTCTTCCATTGGAACAGATCGGCAAAAATTCTCGAGGATTTCACTCAGAATCAACTCATTAAACATGCGGAAAATTCAGGATCACAATCGCCGGCAACCGCATAAGGACTATGAAAATTCTTGAATTAGGAAAATTTTATTGGCCCTCAAAAGGGGGCATGGAAACATTGCTTCTGGCCTTTTGCCGAGGATTCCATGAAATGGGTCATCAGGTCGAATGCGTCGTTTCCAATGAGTCGCCAAAATTGGTGGTGGAAAATGTCGATGGTGTGCCGGTGAGAAGAGAGGCCCAGTTTGGTCAATTGCTTTCCACCTCGCTGAGTCCCGGGTATTTCAACGCCTGCCGGCGCAGTCAGGCAGATGTATGGCATCATCATTTCCCGAATCCATTGGCGGATGTCGCGACTTTACTGGGTCGAAAATCGACTCCTATGATTTTGTCTTACCATAGTGATGTGATCCGGCAGAAAGCAGCCATGCGGTTTTACAAGCCGCTGATGAACCGCACGCTCGATCGGGCTCAAAAAATCGTAGTGGCGACCCCCTATCATTTTGATTATTCCCCATGGCTGCAACCCTATGAGTCCAAAGTGGTGGTGATTCCCTATGGAATCGAACTGGGATCGCTGGCCCTTCAGGAATCCGATGCGCCGGAAATTGAAAAATTGAAAGCCCTGGCCAATGGAGAAACCATATTTCTGAATGTCGGCCGACTCGTCGGCTACAAGGGCCAGGAGTACCTGATCAGGGCGCTCAAGCACGCTCCCGGAGTGGCCTGGATCGTGGGCAAAGGCCCGCTGGAGGAGGAGCTACAGAAGCTCACCCATGAATTGGGACTGGAGAATCGGGTCAAGTTCTGGGGAGCGGTGTCTGAAGAGGAACTCCGCCGGCTTATCCATGCCAGTGACGTGTTCGCTTTTCCATCCATTACACCGAACGAGGCATTTGGATTGGTGCAGGCTGAGGCGATGGCCTGTTCCAAGCCGGTGATTTGTGCCAATCTGAAATCCGGTGTTCCCTATGTGAACCGCCATGGAGAAACCGGGCTGGTTGTGGAACCAGCAGATGAACGCTCCCTGGCTGATGCCATGACGACTCTGGGTCAGGACCCGCAACTCCGGGCTCAACTCGGGGCCAAAGCCAAAGAAAGGGCTTTTGGGGAGTTTGAAAGAGGTGTCATGCTGAGGCGGTATATGGATTTAATGACATCCTTGATGTGATTTCTCTGGATAGACCATGAAAACCTATTTTGCGACCTTGATTCTTTCGGCTCTCGTGACATTTCTGGTCACACCATTTGTGCGTCGCATGGCGTTTCGATATGGTGCGGTGGATGAACCAAATGAGCGCAAGGTTCACCGCGGTATCATCCCCCGTCTTGGGGGCATCGGGATATTTATCGGGATCCTGGCTCCGTTGCCATTTTTCTTTATTTTTGAGCTGAATCAGATATCCGACGAATTGACCAACAATCCGCAATTGTTGTTATCACTGCTTCTCGGAGCCACCATCATCCTCATCCTGGGGATCTACGACGACTTCAAGGATGCCAAGCCCATGGTGAAACTGGCTTTCCAGGCATTTGTCGCACTGATTCTTTTTTTTGGTGGATTTCAGATCGATAGTCTGAGTATTCCGGGAGGCCGGGAAATTCCTCTTCCGTTTCCTATAAAGCTGGTGCTGACCTTGCTTTGGATTGTCGGGATAACCAACGCGATAAATTTATTGGATGGAATTGACGGACTGGTGACGGGTGTGACGGGATTTATTTCATTGGCATTAGCCATCATCAATGTGGTTGTGGCCAATGACACTTTTATTGGGGTCCTGACTCTGGCGCTCGCGGGTGCCTGCATTGGATTTCTGCCGTATAATTTTTCTCCTGCACGGATATTTCTGGGAGACTCCGGATCATTATTAATTGGAGTATTTCTGGCCTGCATTGGTGTTTATTCGCTGTTTAATTCCTCGACTGGGAATTCGGGATTGCTGTTGATTCCGATGATTCTGTTTGGATTGCCGCTGTTTGATACGACTTCGGTGATGATCACACGGGCGAGAAAAGGTGAGAGTATATTCAAGGCGGACAAAAACCACGTGCACCACCGGCTCCTGCGCAAAGGGTTGACGCAGAAACAGGCGACTTATCTCCTGTATATTGTTTCCGCCACATTGAGTTTTCTGGCAGTTCTATTCACCTGGAAACAGACACCGGAAATTATCATGGGGGGTATCTGTGTGATTATCGCTGTGGTATTCTGGATGATATGGCTGTGGAAACTCCGCAATCGCCCACTCTGATTTCTGTCCTGGAGGCACAACAAATTGTGCTGGATCGGGTTGTCACCCCCGTTGCGATGGATGTTCGCACTGCAGATGCGGCCGGATATCACCTCATGGAGGACATCTCCGCCCCGATCTCACTGCCGACCTTTGATAATTCTGCCATGGATGGTTATGCGGTCGACCATCGGGATCTGATTCACGCCTCGCACGACCACCCGCTGATTTTAAATCTGGCAGGAGAAATTCCTGCTGGGGCTCAGACACTTGCGAAGTTGAAGCGTGGCGAATGCTGGAGAATTTTCACCGGGGCTCCAATACCTTCCGGGGCAACGGCAATCGTCATGCAGGAGGAAACACGTGCCTCTTCAGAATCCATTGAATTTTTCACATCTCCCCGTCCCTTTGAATTTGTCAGGTGTGCCGGAGAGGACATTGAGAAAGGGACTGTTGTCATGAAGCGGGGGGAGCAGATCACTTCCAGGAGCATGGGCCTCATGTTGGCTCTGGGCATTGAATATGTGCCGGTGGCCCCCAGACCACGGGTTGCCATTTTATCCTCAGGCGATGAATTGATCCGCCCAGGTCAGCCGCTTCTGACTGGCCAGGTATACGAGTCCAATTCCGCCATGCTCGCAGCCATGTCACGGGCAGCCGGAGCCGATGCGATTATTGTGGGTGCCGCCAACGACTCGATCCCATCCCTCAGCATTCGACTCAGCCTGGCTTTGCAGTCGGCAGATTTCATTCTGACCTCGGGAGGTATATCGGTTGGGAAATATGACCTGATCCAGGAGGCATGGAAGCATCTCGGTGGGTCGTGGATCAGCTCAAAAGTGAACATGAAACCAGGAAAACCCTTCTCACTGGGAATTCTTGGAAATCATATCCTGATGGCGTTGCCGGGAAATCCAGTCTCCGCCGCCATGACATGGACTCTCTTTGCCCTGCCTGCCTTGAAAAAGGCTTTTGGCTGTCCCTCCTGGCACAATCCTTCCCAGGATGTTGTTTGTGGTGAGTCCCTCATAAACCAGGATCGACGCACGGATTTTCAACGTGTGATTCTGCAGCCTGATCACACGGTGGTTTCCGCGGCCCACAAGGGTCTCATCGTCTATCCTCACTGGCAAGAAGCACCGGCTTCGTCGAACTGCCCCCCAAATCACTTTTTGAACCAGGAAGCACGGTCCGGTATTCTCCATGGCCACAAGGCTGAACCCAGTGGCCAGTGAAACAGCCAATCATCCGTTTCAAGCCAGGTATCTTAGCCTGGATGCTGGGACGAAGACCGGGATTTGTTCACCTGTTTTCCTTTTTGGAGAGCCCAGCGGTTGCTGGATGAGGAACTCCTGATGGCTGTTTATTTCCTGACATCGGAGACCTGTGTGCCGCCACCAGCATTCAATACGCCGTATTTCCGCTGATGAATGCCAGCCGGATTCCCGATCACACAAGTCATTCCCCAAAAGGATTTCAACATCCTGTGGATGGAAACTCACCCAACAGGATTCCATCCCTGACGGGTTGGTCAGCCCATTGCAAGCCAGCACATTCATTGGCGGAAAACCCAGGCGCGATGCCAGTTCCCGATTGGGTGGATTTTGAGCCAGATCCTCTGGTGGCAAGCAGGTTGCCAATTTCCGCCCTTCCAGGACGGCCACCCGATCCCCCAGGAGGCAGGCCTCATCGATGGAATGTGTCACATGCACGACCGTCATCTGGCCCCGGTCCCGATATTCCAATAACAAATCCAGGACAACCTTGCGGGAGACAGGATCCAGATGATTCAGGGGCTCATCCAAAAGCAATATTCCCGGCTCCGATAAAAGCGCTCTTGCCACCTGAACCCGCTGACGCTCTCCCCCGGATAAGCTGGCACACCGCAGGTGAATCCGATTCTCCAAACCCATCCGCCTCACCAGCTCATCCACAGCTTTTCCGGTGTCCCGGGCACTCATCTTCCGTGGTCCATGAATCAGGGGTACGGAAAGGTTTTTCCCACAGTCAATTCATCAATCAATCCACCATCCTGAAACACAAAACCAATGTCTCCCCTTTTCCAATGCGACGGTCCAACCACCTGGCCCCTGATGAGCACCTTTCCGGAATCAGGACGCTCCAGCCCGGCGATCATTCTTAAAAGCGTGGACTTCCCGCACCCACTCGGCCCCAATACCGAAACCCATTCCCCGGGCTCAACCCGCAACGAAATTCCATCCATGATGGAGCACCTCCCCATGCCGGGAACCTCAAAAGCAATCACCAGGTCCTGAATCTCAATCATTCCTTCATCCAACTCGGTAATGGGGCTTCAAATCTCACCCGGTGTTTTTTCGTGGGGTGAATGAATTCCAGAATGGATGACTGCAGACACATGGGTGGCGCATCCGGTTCCAATGTCTGCTTATCCCCCATCCGGTAGCCAGGCAGATACAAGGGGTCGCCCATAACAGGAATCCCAGAATGCCAAAGATGCAACCGAATCTGATGAGTGCGCCCTCCCTGCAACATCTGGATACTCAATAGGGTCGTTCCATCCTGAAAGCGCTCAATGACAGAAAATCCGGTTTCAGCGGACAATCCCTGCGGATCAATATATCGTCCACCCGCTGATGTGGATTCCCGACTGATTGATTCACTGCATGAAAACCGGTCTGATGGTGGATTTCCAACAACTCTGGCCACATAGCGTTTGACCACTTTGCCATCTTCAAAATCCGGCTGCAGTATCGAGGCAATCTCTTTTGATTTTGTCAAAACCATGACTCCGCACGTGTTGGCATCCAGTCGGTGAGCACATCTCGGCACGATCGGCGCATAGACAGCTCTGAGTATATGTTCCAGAGTATTCCGATTATACCTGCCACTTGCATGGACAGGCAATGGTGCCGGTTTATTGACAACAATCAATGACTCATCCTCGTAGAGGATTTCAATGTTGCCATTGACTGCCGGTTCCGTGGTCATAGGGACATGATGGATAATCTGAGTTCCAGCCTTGACCAGATCCCCTGGAGCCAGGGGTTTTCCCAAATATGTCAGACGCCCCAGTTCCATCAAGTCCTCCCACGGCTCCTCTGGTGGCCGGAACTTCAGGGACTTTAAAAATGCGATGATTTCCATCCCGTCGGCTGAGGCGGGCACTTTCAGCGGACGTTGATTTTCATAGGGTAACGCTCCAGGCAATTCCACTGTCTCCTGCCGGATCCGGTCGTTCCTGGATAAGCATAATTCTTCCATGCAGAGCCGATCGCGACCCACACAAAATGGACATTGCCTGCCTGCGATATAATCAGGTGACTGAAAATCCTCCGGTAACAATACCGCCCGGCATCCATAACATTGACGCACTTCGGATTCCTGAAGACTGGGACTCAGGGCCACTCGATGGTCAAATACAAAGCAATCCCCCCGAAAGTGTGCTCCACCACATTCCTCAAAATATTTCAATATCCCCCCCTGCAATTGATAGACTTGAGTGAAGCCCCGACTCTCAAGGTAAGGCGCTGCCTTCTCACAGCGTATTCCGCCAGTGCAGAAAGTCACCACCGGCTTGGCCCGATCATGCACAGACATTCTGTCCACCGCTTCCGGAAACTCCTTGAAATGACCGATCCCGGCTGGAACTGCCTTCTCAAAAGTGCCCACCTTGATCTCATAATCATTGCGGGTGTCCAGGAGGATGAAATCTTTCCCTTCATCCAGCCATTGCTTCAGCTCCACCGCTGACAGGTATGGGGAGGTTCGCACCCATGGAACGATGGTCCGGACCCCGAATGCGATAATCTCCGGCTTGATACGAATCAGAAACCTGTTGAATGCCAGTTCATTTCCCCAACTCTCCTTGACTTCAAATGAACTGAATCCCGTCACTTCGCGAAAAAACTGTAAAAATCCTCGGACCCCGCCGGCCTCACCACTCAAAAACAGGTTCACACCTTCCGGACTCAAGAGAATCGTTCCGGAAATTCCACAACGCGATCCCTGCCGCCGCAACGACTCCCGCATCGCCTTCAATCCGTCGGCTGCCAGTTCGCCAAATTGGTATCCAGCAACATTCAATACCCGATCCAATGCCCGATTCTCCATCTCTCAGCCACCACATTACCCCCACTCCGGGGCCAATTAAAGCCCGAATCCATGAGCGTATCTGCCTGATTTACCCAAGCAAAGCCAACGGACTGGCGGAAGAGGAATCAGAGTGGGTCACTCACATTCCTGTATAGAACGACCGGTCTGGCTGGGACGTGTGCTCCGCCAGGCGTCGGCTCCTTGGGTAAGCTGGCACCATGTTGCAGCTTTTCACCTGGTCGGACGCTCCTAGCGCCTGCTGGTCCTGAAATGGTGAGCGATGAGGGCGAGAACGGCATCGTTACAGGCCTTGTCGTTGGCCTGGTTGCAGGCGACGATTACGGCGAAGTCCTTTTCCGGCGCGAGCCAGGCAACAGCGAACCACATGGTGTTGC
>JAJOIW010000159.1 GCA_021209225.1 Verrucomicrobiota bacterium | reverse complement strand
GGGTGTATTACTGAAGGAGGGCTGGGAAGGGGCGAAGGAAAAGGGGCGTGATTGGTGAAGGAGGACTGGGGGAGGAAGGTGAAAGGGTGAAAGAAATGGGGAAAAGTTTTGAAACCTGGAAATGGGTATGGTCAAATGCGGGAGAATTTGTGAAGTTATAGGCTGATGGCAACCAGGGCATCGAAAAAGACGAGTGTATTACCGGTAAACGTGGTTGAGCACAAGGTGACGCCGCCCAAAGTGGGCAAGGGAGCACCGATTGTGAAGAAGCCCCGGTTGGGAACCAGCGGGGTCAAGAAGCGGGATATACCCAAGGGAGTGTGGACGAAATGTCCGCGGTGTGGAGCGATGAATTTTGATCAGGTTCTGGAGCGGAACCTGAATGTGTGTCCGAATTGTGATGCGCATTTGAGTATTTCCCCGGCCAGGCGGATTGACCATTTGCTGGATAGCGGAAGTTTTCAGGAGATGGACGCCAGTTTAAGCAGCAAGGATGTATTGGGGTTCAATGGGGTTTCGAGTTACCGGGATAAGTTGGATTCTTACCGCAAGAAGTCTGGTGATGGGGATGCGGTGGTGACTGGAGTTGGCACCATTGAAGGTCAGCCAGTGGGTATAGGTGTGATGAATTTCAGTTTTTCTTGGAGGTTCGATGGGGGGCGGTTGTCGGGGAGAAATTGACCCGGCTGATTGAACGGAGCACACGGGAGCGTATGGCGGTTGTGATCATTTCAGCCAGTGGTGGGGCCCGCATGTATGAGGGCATGTTCAGTCTGATGCAGATGGCCAAGACCAGTGCCGCACTGGCGTATCACGCGGAGAAACGGCTTCCATACATCAGTATTCTGACCAATCCGACGACAGCCGGAGTGATGGCCAGTTATGCCAGTCTGGGGGATCTCATCATTTCTGAGCCTGGAGCCATGATTGGATTTGCTGGACCGCGGGTTATCCGGGACACCACGCAGGCGGACCTGCCTCCCGGGTTTCAGACGGCTGAATTTCTGATCAGTCATGGGTTTCTGGATGCCATTGTGCACCGTGAGCGCATACGGGAATTTCTGATACGCTCAATGGACGCACTTGGGCTCCATTGTGTAAAACCAAACAAGACCATAGATTCCGGGCAGAGAAATTCTTTGACCTGACTCAAACCGTTCTACTAGACTTCTACCCAACCTTAGATTTTGTAATGGCAAAATTCGTTGTTTTGAAAAATGGGACACCCGCAGAGTCCTACGAGCTGAAGACGGACCGTACGACGATTGGTCGTTCGGACACGAATTCATTTCCAATTCCTGACGGGTCAGTATCCGGCACCCATTGTGAGGTGATTCTCCTGAATGACGAGATCCATGTTAAAGATCTGGGATCGACAAACGGGACGTTTCTGGATGGGCACAGGATCCGGGAGTCGCGGATTGACCACGGGCAGATATTGAAGCTGGGAGAAGTGGAGATGCGTTTGGAGCTTCCTGGCAAGCCGGTTCCGCCCACCCCGACCCCGGCAAGTTCCGATTCCAGAAAGCCCGGCAAGCAGGGAGTCCGTGTCGATGATCTCACGTCACAAGGCCGGCAGAAAGTCATAGATAAAACGACATTTACCCAGAAATCCAACAAAGCGGAGAAATCTTTCATCATATTCATGATTGTTTTAGGAGCTGTGGTTCTGGCTGGTCTTTCTTATGCAGCCTATTCCCTCCTCAAGTGACCGGTTGATGCGGGAAGCTCACAGACGAAGGCTGGCCACTGGGTCGGCTTTTTTTCTGGCGATGGGGGTGATGGGGCAGGTATTTGTTCCATTGACGGCGCAGACTGGTCTGGATGCTGAGGCTGCCTATGAGTTGGAAATTGTCTCACGTGACCCTGGATCGGAGTTGATGTTTGACATTGAGACCGGGGAGGCGATTGCGACGAACGGGGTGCGTGTGGTTTACGGTCCGTCGCGGATGGATGCGGATGAGGTGCGTTTGAATCAGCAAACGGGCTGGGTGCTGCGCAAGGCAACGTGCTTTTCCAGAATGGAACGAACATCTGGGTTGGCGACACAATTTCCTATAATTTCAAGGATCAAACCATTGAGGCAGCGGATTTCCGCACGGGTCAATCTCCCGCGTATGTTTATGGGGAGACATTGGAGGGAGTCACCCGGGCGGGAGCAGGTGGAGGGATGATAGCGCGGGACGCGTGGTTCACGACGGATGATACGGCGGATCCTGGGTATTATGTGAAGGCGGGCAAGGTCAAGCTTGTTCCCGGTCAATATGTGGAAGCGAGCAATGCGACCCTGTATTACCAGGGAATCCCTGTCTTCTGGCTGCCCTATTATCGTCAGAGTCTCCAGCAGGATGGGAACCGGTTCATTTTCACTCCCGGATTCAGATCGCGCTTTGGTGCATACCTGAACTCCAGTTATTTATGGAAACTCAATGATCAGGTCAAAGGCCAGATCGATCTGGATTACCGCACCCGGCGTGGGTTTGCGCTGGGGCCGAAAGTCATTTACACCAGCCCTGAGTACGGAAATGGCACCTTTGAATATAAACATTTCTGGGACAAGGACCCGGAGTTTTTTTCCAATGGACGGTCGATCGGTGGCAATCGCTACCGGTTGGATTTCAGCCATTGGTGGATGCCCAAAACCAATCTTTACGTTCGCGCCCGTCTGGGGAAATTAAGTGATCCGTTTGTGCATGCGGATTATTTTGAGGACGATTTCCGGCGTGACCCTCAGCCCAAGACCTTTGTTGAGATCCGGAAATTCTGGGAAAATTATTCACTGGGGATGACGCTGCAGCCGCGGCTGAACACGTTTTTTGAGCAGACTGAGCGCATACCGGAGGTCTCCCTTTCCTCCTACCGTCAGGAGCTGGGGGATACAGGTATTTTTTATGAAAGCCAGTCCTCATTTGGCTACTATCAAAAGCGGTTTGCTGACTTTTCAGGGGATGATTTCAGCGCATATCGAGCGGATACTTTCCATCAGTTGTTGTACCCCCAGACCTATTTCGGGTGGCTGCAGGCGACCCCGCAAGTGGGATTCCGACTGAGTGAGTACGGCAAAGCCGACGGCCCGGGAGCCACGACCACCCGGACGAGCCGGGCCATGGCGAACATGGGGGTGGATTTTTCAGCCAAGATTTCCCGGACCTGGCGCGGGTATCGGAATGGATTCTGGGATCTCAACGGCCTTCGGCACATCATCCGGCCATCCATGTACTATGTTTATGTGCCGGATCCATCAGAAGACCCCGGAAGACTGCCGCAATTCGATTCCGTCATTCCCACTCTGCGCCTTCAGCCAACACATTTTCCCGATATCAATTCCATCGATTCGATTGAGGGGCAGCACAATGTCCGGCTGGGATTATTTCAAAAGCTTCAGACTTACCGGGATTCATCCATGGAGGACTTCATCCACTGGGGGCTTTTCATGGACTGGCGATTGGACAATCGTCCGGGCGTATCCACTTTCAGCGACATCTACTCGGATTTGGACTGGCGATTGCGGGATGGGCTCACACTGACATCGGAATACCGGTGGGACACGGACAATCAGCGGACCCGCCTGGCTGACCATCGACTTATCATTGACCCTCTGGACGATTGGAGTTGGGCCATAGGACACCGCTACATCCGCAACAATGATCTTTTTGGCGAGGGGAACAATCTCTATTCAAGCTCCCTTTATTACTGGCTTGATGACAACTGGTCGTTGAATGCCACGCATTTCTTTGAGGCGCGCTCCTCGACGCTTCAGGAGCAGATCTACTCGATATACCGGGACAACCGGAGTTATTCGACTGCCTTCCGGTTTCGCGTGCGCCAACCCAGATTCACCAAAACAGATGTCACTCTGACACTGGAATTCACCCTTAAAGGGTTTCCGGGATCTACGGGCAACAAAGATAAAAATACACCCGACTTTCTGCTGAGTGATTTTTAAGTAGACTTTATGAATGGCTGGATGAGTCAAACCGGGAGGGGTGTCGCGCTCCTGATTGGAGTATTGTGGGGCATACCTTCCGTGCAGGCCGATGGGTTTCAGGCTGTCATCCAGCAGGAAAGATCCATGATATACGCCACAGCCCCGGTTCAGGACATTGGGACTTTGGAAGGGGCCATTATTGCGACTACGGAGGCTGGGCTTGTTGAACTTTTGCGGGATGGAACGATTCGCCCGTGGGATGGTGGAAAACCAGAGCCGGGATCTGCGGGAGCGGGTGGCGCATTGAATGTTCAGGCGGAGGATGGAAGTCGATGGACATCCGGGGCTAATTTCTTGCTTCAGCACGTGCCCGATTCAATCTCAGGTAAGGAGAAAATCATCACCTGGACTGGAGCCAATGGATTGCCTGTGGCGGGATTCACATGTGGTGCGGGCAGTCCAGATCACAGTGTCTGGTTTGGAACCGAACAGGGAGTGGTGAGATTTTTGGATGGTGATTTCCATTACCGTCAGGGTCGCCGATGGCTCCCGCATGATCATGTGACCGATATTTTTGTTGATCAACAGGGAGAAGCGTGGATTGCCACTGAGGGCGGCGTGGCACGAATTTATTTCCAATCCATGTCGCTTCGTGACAAGGCAGAATATTATGAGGAGCATCTCGACAGGTACATCCGGCGTACGGATTTCGGATACGTCTCAGAAGTCTCCACTTCCAGACCGGGCTGGCTCAATCAATCCGCCATTTCAAAACACCCCAGTGACAATGATGGTCTTTGGACCAGCATGTATGGAGCTGGTGAATGCTTTGCCTATGCCGCAACCCGCGATCCTGAATATAAGCGCCGGGCACAGAATGTCTTCAAAGCCCTGAAATTTCTTGTGGATGTGACTCGTGGAGGATCGGTTTTTCTCCAGGATGGGTATGTTGCCCGAACAGTTCTGGAATCCAATCTCCCCGACCCCAATGAGTGGCCCTCGTACACTTGGGAGGGAATGCTCCGCAATCGGAAATCCGATGCATTGTGGAAAGTTTATTTCCCCAGATGGCCCATGTCTGCCGACCGGTCATATTATTTCAAAACGGACACTTCCTCCGATGAGCTGGATGGACATTACTTTTTTTATGCTTTGTATTATGATTTTGTAGCGGAGACTGAGCAGGAGAAATCGGAGGTGGCATCGGTTGTGGCATCCATCACGGACCACATTGTGCGCAATGATTTTTGTCTGGTTGACCATGACGGATTACCGACCCGGTGGGGAGTTTTCAGTCCATCCCAGCTCAATTCCAACCGGGACTGGTACCACGAACGAGGGCTTAATTCGTTAAGTTTATTGACCTATCTGACTATTGCCTCACACATCACTGGCAACGACCGGTATCTCTCCATTATTGAGGACCTGGTCGGAAATCATCACTACCTCATCAATGCTATGGTGCCTAAAATCCAGTCCGGCATCGGATCTGGAAATCAATCCGATGATGAAATGGCATTCATGAATTTCTTCAATCTGATTCGTCTGACAGGTGATGCTGAGATCCGGAGTGCCATGCAGGAGGCATTCTTCCGCTACTGGGTCCTGGAATTTCCCGAAGTGAACCCGTTTTTCAATTACTGTTATGCGGCTGTTTCATTGGATGCATCGATTGAGAACCAATGGGGACAGCATTCTTTGAAGCCATGGGACGGTTGGGATGTGGATGCCTACCGCACTCTTGTTGAGTTCCCCCTGGATCGGTTCAACTGGTCGCATCGCAACAGTCACCGATTGGATATTGTCTTTCTGCCCCGCCAGAATGCTGAATCCCTCCTCTCCTCCAGGGATTCCCAGCGGGGTTATCGGAGTAATGGCAAAGCCCTCCCGGTCTCAGAAAGATTTTTTCACCACTGGAATACAGATCCCTGGCAGTTGGATTATTTTGGGGAAGGCACCAGTCTCGCATCTGGCACCGTGTACCTGCTCCCGTATTATATGGGACTTTATTTCGGGTTCCTTCCGGCGGAGTAACCACAGATTTATCAAACGGCCGCTGCCGGGCTCAATTCACATATTGTCATCTCCACGGTTTCACCTGCCGTTTCTGGAGCGGTGTGTCAGATTCTAACACACGGGCTGCCAATTGCAGGCATATATTCAGACCCGGCCTCGTTATCCCGTGGCTGTGAAAATAAAACGATTAACTGACCACTCTCATGGCACGATATTATGTCGAGGTTTTAAAGAATGATCAGTTCAGATATGACACTTAAACTGGAGCTTATCGGGAGCAGCCCAACATTGGCTCAGGTGGAGAAATGGGTGAGTGAACTCTCATTCCCGGCTATTGAGATAGGCCATTGTCAGGATCTGTCCGGATTTCAGACAAAATATCCATACGGGCATTCGGGAATTATACTTATGTCAGGGGATCTGGTCCCAGCCAATGAGCTCGACTGGAAAAAGTTGGAGTTAAAGTTCGCAGCCAGCTCATTTGTTGTTGCCGATTGGGATCGGGATTCGCATCCATATGAGGGACTTTTCGAGGTTCCATCCATTAAGGAAATCTCATCTGTTCTGCGGCCACTGTTGAATCATCATTGCTACTCCTTTCCTGCGGAGCAACTCCAGAATTCCTATGCTTTCAATGCCCATATAATTGGAAAAATCATCCATGGATTAAATAACCGCTTTCTATCCATCAGCGGCAATGTGCAAATGTTGAACAACCAGATCGGTGAGCACCCCGGCATGCTCAGTGTTCTGGATGAATTGAGAAAAAATAACAACACCGTCAACGACATGGTCCAACAGATCCGGGGAAAAAACACCCGCGAATTTGCCTCATCTTTCCCGCACGATCTTCTCAGCTTGTTGAAAAACTCACTATCATTCTGGCACCGCAGTCTGAAGGATTCCCGGGTTCAAGTGGATGTGGATATGGAGGAAATTGTTCATGTGAGCGAGCAATACAATGAGGACTTATGGATTTGTCTTGGAATTCTGATTCAGAATGCAGCCGAGGTGATGAGGGATTCAAAACGGCGAATATTGAAAATAGATATCTCCAGCCAGGTATATCAATCAGTGCCTCCCAGTGTCTTTGGATCTCCTGCATTGGGGAAATTCATAACCTTGCGATTTGCCGATACCGGGGGAGGTATCTGGTGCCAGGACCCACGACTCATCTTTGATCCCCACTTTTCAACCAAAGGTGAAGGCCATGGATTTGCCCTTTCCCTGGTCAAAGAATTCTGCAGCCGCAATGGCCGGTATCTGGATGTCGTCACCGATTCTGAATCTGGAGCCGCATTTGAAATTGGACTTCCAGTCGCCTCACTCGTTTAATTTTTCCGGATATTGATTTTATAAACTGCTCTCAAATGATTCCGCGGCATCGCTCCATGGAATCATGGGATTCATACCGGATGTATAATTGAATGGGTGCCTCGGCGACTGAGAAATTATACCGGCTCTCCAGTGATGGGTCATGGTTTTCAACGCCCGGGTTTTCTTCTATAAACAGGATCTTGAAATTTGTCCTCTCCATCTTGAATTTTAAATCATTATTGTCGAGGTGGCTTCGTATCGTGCCGCAGACTATATTGTCCAGTTCCAGAAAAACATCATTGAGGATTTCATAGTCATTCTCATGTGCATCCCCCATGGAGAAGACGCGGCTGGCGATGTGCTTTATTGCATTGATATGAATGGAAAGCCGGATGGCAAAGCCCACGTCGCCTGTCAGAAGTGTCTCGGTCACAAAGAGATTTTTCAACTCGATTTGTCGATCATCCCTGACTGGCATGACCAAACCGCAGCAAAGCATATTTTCGAAGGTTTGGTTAATAGCTCCAATTAAACTATTGGTGCGTTTTGTATTCGACGTTTCCTGTGCCTCCGACATATTGATGTGACTACGATCCTGAGTCGTTGATTGAATTCAAAAATTTCCTGCTTACAATAAGTCTGGCCGAGTTGGGCAGACATATGGAAATATCCATCGGTATATGAACTGTTATTTTCCGGCTTTGGACTTCAATTGGCCCTGGATTCCAATTACTGGACGAATTTGCGGGATTGTGCCAATTGAATTCTGGAATTTCTCAACCTGGTATTTTCTGGTTCAACAACGAGACGATGAATCTCCCCACATTATCGTCAACCAGGGTATTCCCTTAAATTTTGGGTGTTCAGGAACCAGAGATTATTGTCACTGTCTCATTGCTGGGTCATACGGTCCAATATATATACACAATGCGTCTATATCCGGTCGGATCGGTGGGAGTATTCAGCATTGATTCTGGACTCATTGGATTCCCGGTGTAGGGAGACAATAAAGTGCCTGGATACGTTTCCGCTTGGGGAAAGTGAATGGAACAAAATATATACTCAATCTGGGAGGCCAAGTTGACGAATGGGAATGGAGAGTTGGATTTGATCAAGCATGGAATGGGGCCATTGAGGATTGGGCTGACAGGATTGCTCCTGGCAGTATATGGCGTCCGGAGATCAATGAGATGATGTGATTGTCATCCCCGGAGATCGTTTTGAATTTAATCGACTGAAGGAACGCAAAGAGATATGGCACCCGTAGTATTGACCGCTGATGACAGCCGGATGGTTAGAACGATTGTTTCCAAGGCATTTGTTTCGGTGGGATGTGAGGTTCACCAGGCAAGCAATGGCCAGGAGGCAGTTGATCTTGCAACAAAGGTCATTCCTGATCTGATCATTCTGGACATCACCATGCCAGTCATGGATGGACTGACTGCTTTAAAAGAAATCCGTGAATTTCCTGAGTGCCAGAGTGTTCCTGTCATTATGTTGACTGCGGAATCCGGCAAGTCGTCCGTGGACCGAGCCCGGGAATTGAATGTGACTGGATATATATCCAAGCCATTCCAGACAGATGATCTGCTGGAATTGGCGCGTCATGTT
>JAJOIW010000071.1 GCA_021209225.1 Verrucomicrobiota bacterium | reverse complement strand
GTCGAATTAAACCCAAAGGAATTTACCATCCGGCGTCGCGCACAGGTGCAGAGCGGCCTGGTTCGTGCTCTTCCAGCTTTGGCGGATGGAATATACTATGTGAGATCCCAGGATTCCTTGATCGCGGTCGACCTGCGACCAATCGGTGCCAATTGATTTCAGCCACCGGCAACCTGAATCGATTGCCAGCCAGTTTGTGAATCCGGAACCCGGGGATCCAGCGGCACTCCGCCAGTTTATCCGGAGCGTATCCCGGATCAGCATGTTCGCGCAAAGCCATGCAGGGCATCCCTGACTTCTGGCTCCAACTGTCTGGAAAGCATCTACCCGCCGCAACAGGGCGCACGGTGTCAGCGCGGGTTTGTCAGAATGCCCGCCATGCGGAGACTTCATGCGCCCCGTTGGGGTGGCACAATCCCAAATGGCTGAGGGCTCTTTTCCATCCCATCCGGGGAAACCACTCCTTCATCTTTTCAGGATATTCCTGATTCCTTTTCCCAATCAGTTGCATGGCTCCCGCCATGGTGTCTCAGTTATGAAGCAACGGGTTTCTTTTTCTCATCACCAGATTTTCCGTCGGCGTGCTCTTCAATGAGGCAACACATTCCCGGTTTTAACCATGGAAGTTAGGTTGAATATACCCGAGGAATCCACTAATATCGTGCGAGCTTCCCTCGAGTTGGGAAGGTGGACTCCGTCCAGCTGCAAGGCTGTTCGGGCGGTCCCTGAGTTCTGATCCAGCTTAAACTCAGGTCATTCACTGAAATGTGGCTTGAGCCTAAGCTCTTCAGATCCAGGCAATTTCAGCGACAGACGAATCAAAACTGAACCCTATGACCAACCAGCCAGATCAACCGGATCCAACATCCAGCCAACCGCAGGAATCCGTCCCATCCCAACACCTCCCAAAACCCGCTGAATCTGAAGATGCCCCAAAGGACTCCGCCTCTGAGGATAGGCAGTCCATACTGGATGATTCAGAATCAGGGGATGCTTTTTTTGCCAATGAGATAAAATCCCCGGTTTCGGACCCCTTGGATGATCTGTTCTCACAGGCCCCTTATAAAAGTGAGACAAATAATTCAGGATCAGAAGTATCTGCCACCCCCATTCCCGAAGAAGCCGCCAGCTCCACGGTCGCGGATCAGGATAGGATCCATTCTGAATCTGTCTCAGCCGGTTCCGTGATTGGTGAAAATCTGGATGCGCAAAGTGCGACCGGGGAAAATATCTCGCCAGTCATTGCAAGCGTCTCACAGGTTACCGAAGCACTGTCTGATTCACCGCAGGAAACCAAGGCCAGCCTCAGCATCGATCCGGAACCAGCAGCTGCGGTGGCAGTCGCGACGGCGGCCGTTGCTGCAGCATCCGCAGCTCAGCCAACAGAAGTTCCTGCATCTCCAAGTGCCGGTCAGTCCACGGAGGCCCCACTTCCAAAACCCCAGGACAATCCATCGCCCAAACCAGTGATGGCTCCACCAGTGGGCAGAGTTCTCTCAATAGATGCTTTGCGGGGATTTGATATGTTCTGGATTGTCGGAGCTCATGGATTGTTCCTCGCGCTCACCAGCATTCTTCAGAAACTGGGAACAGGTGCCGTGCCGGATTGGCTCACGCCCTGGCTGAATCTCATCACCGTACAGTTGGAGCATGTCGATTGGGAAGGCTTCCATTTTTATGACCTCATCTTTCCCATGTTTGTCTTCATCACGGGAACATCCACAGTCTTTTCCATCACCCGACGATTACAAACACATTCAAAACCGAAAATCCTCGGCAAAATCATCTGGCGCACAGTCTTCCTGTAATGCTTTCGGGTCTCTTTTACTATGCAGGGATGGAGCAGATACAAAATTATGGAGACCTGCGATATATGGGTGTTCTTCAACGGATTGCCATCGCCTATGGTTTTGGAGCGGCTCTCTTTCTCTATCTCCCAACCAGGTTTTTAATTGCAACTTTTGCAGCAATTCTGATCGGGTATTATCTGGCAGTGGCATTTATTCCATTTGAAGGATCATCAGAACTCACCTACTCCCAAAGATTTGAGGAGGGATCGGATAAAAACCTGGTGAACTATGTCGATTCAAAAATTCTCAAAGGATACAAATGGGATGGCGACCATGATCCGGAGGGCCTGCTCAGCAATGTGCCGGCGGTCGGATCTTGCCTGCTTGGTATTTTTGCAGGATTGCTCCTGATCAATCCCGAAAAGAAAAAACTCTGGAAATTTTCAATGCTGCTTCTCATGGGATTGGCCTGTCTGGGACTCGCCTTTGGCTGGGGACTGTTCTTCCCTATCATTAAAAAGCTGTGGACTTCCTCATTTGTTCTCATGGCTGGTGGGTGGAGTTTCCTGTTGTTGGCATTTTTCTATTTACTCATCGACATCTGGGGTCTGAAATTCTGGGCCTGGCCATTTGTCTGGATTGGATCCAACGCCATCACCATTTATATCATGTGGGAGCTGATCGATTTCACCGGTTTAGCCGGGCGCATCATCCAGTTCAAGTTCGCCGATATGCTCGGCATATACGCTCCCTTCGCCAAATACCTGCTGGCCCTATTCTTCGCTATCTCGATACTCAGATTTCTATATAAGAAAAAAGTCCACATCAGGATCTAGTCCACCCACACTGGACAGCAATCACCAGTACAAATCATGGCGACCCATACAATGGTCGCTTTTTTTATGCACGAAACGGTTGCAATGAAGCTTCCAATTGCTGGTCAGTTCAGGGTATTCATAGACTCATGAATGCAGAAGGAATCTGGAATGGAATCGGCAGGAGCTCAGCTTTAGTCCTCATCTGGAGCTTGTTGGGTTCAGGATGTGGAAGGGACATGCGCTGGATGAATCGACTCTCCCAGCGCAACACCATCGTTGGATCGGGAATCGCTGCCACAGAAACCATCGAAGTTGAACCCTTCCGCGCCATTGAACTCAAATGTGCCGGTGAGGTGACGGTAACCACCGGGGAGACATTCACCGTCACATTGACAACGGACGACAATCTATTGCCCATATTTAAAAGAGAGGTTGTCAACCAGACTCTGCAACTTTACACAAGCGATTCCTGGAGAACCCAATCAGGAATTCAATTTGTCATCACGGCCCCAGCAATCGATCAAGTGACAGTCTCTGGTTCGGGAAATATGAAAATCACAGGAATCGCTGAATCAGAATTCCAGTGCAGAATCTCAGGGTCCGGCTCCCTGGACATTTTTGGCACAAGTGGATCCTTAAATGCACAGATCTCCGGCAGTGGACATGTCCGCGCTCTGGACCTCCATGCTGAAAGCACCTCTTTGAATATTTCCGGATCCGGCTCAATCACTTTGGCTGGCTCAAGTGAATTCATAGAAGCGGAAATTTCCGGGAGTGGGCAGATTGATGCGGTTCAACTGATATCTATGACCGCCAAGGCCAGAATTACTGGTTCGGGATCCATCAGGCTCAATGCTTCCAGCTCGCTGGATGGTCATGTCGGAGGATCTGGAAATATCCAATACACTGGCTCACCCGCAAATATATCCAAAAAATCACCGGATCCGGTGCCATAGTGCCAATCCAATAAATCCGGATTCCTCATCTCTCCATGAATAAAAAACCATTCATTCTTCACCTGTCTTTGATGGTCCTTCTTTTTATCGCATACAATGCATCGTCACTGGATCACAAATATACAAATAACAACGGTGTGAATATTCATTATGTGGCTGAAGGCAATGGGCCAGTCATTCTTTTCATACATGGATTTCCGGATTTCTGGTATTCCTGGAGGCATCAGATTCAAGCATTGAAATCTGACTTCCGGATTCTGGCAATGGATACCAGGGGATACAACGATTCTGACAAACCGGATTTGACCCGTGACTATTCCATGAATCATCTGGTCAGCGATGCCCATGCTGTTCTGGCCGCTGAAAGCGCCGACCAGGCCATCATCGCTGGTCATGACTGGGGCGGAATGATCGCATGGAATTTCGCCTTCACCTACCCTGACATCACATCCCACCTCATCATCCTCAATCTCCCTCACCCGAATGGCCTCAGCAGAGAATTAGCCCACAATCCAGAACAACAGGCACATTCCCAATATGCCAGAAACTTTAAAATGCCAAACTCGGAGTCCCAGCTCACCCCCGGAATTCTGGCCTCTATTGTCACTCGCGACCCCAACGATCGTGAGGTCTATATTGAAGCTTTTAAAAAGTCAAATATCCGGTCCATGATGGACTACTATCGGTCAAATTATCCGGATGAACCGTATACCATTCCGAACATTCCATTCCCATCGGCTGGCATGTCAGTCCTTCAATTTCATGGATTGAAAGACACGGCCCTTCATCGCAAGGCTCTGAATGACACCTGGGATTGGGTCCAAGCCGATTATACCCTGGTCACGCTTCCTCAGTCGGGTCACTGGCCACACCATGATCAACCCGATGTGGTATCCAATACCATGCGATGGTGGCTCAAATCCCGCCTGCCCTGAATCCAGTCAGGTCGTTGACATATTTCCCACCTGATTTGCTGGCCATGCCTGGATCTGCAGCCCACCAAATCATTCCGTGGAATCTGCCCCGCCTGATCACCCGATGCTCGAAATTCCTTCTCTGATGGGATTCATGGGCCCATTTATTTCTCCCACCGCATCCCTATCGAATTCCGTGAACTGTGCTATTCTGGGAAGTAACGGGACTTTGAATTGTGATAAACCAACCTGAATCGCCTGAAGCGCTAGCCACACGCTGGCTTGAGGAACATGGAGATAAACTATATAAATATGCCAAATCCCGGGTATCCGACCATTTCCATTGCGAAGATCTCCTCCAGGAAACACTCATCACCGCCATAGACAAATGGTCGACCTTTAGTCGAATCTCCTCAGAACTCACCTGGCTGACAGGCATTCTGCGATTTAAAATTCTGGAGTTTCTGAAAAGGAACGCAAGGCACTCACTCTACCAGCAATCAAACCAGCAGAACGCACTTCCCGAGGGATGGTTTGATGAGGCCGGACATTGGGACCGCAGTCAGAGGTCCATTGCCATGGACTGGTCGCCAGATCCCAGCTTGATCCTGGACCAAAAGGAGTTTATCGAAATCCTCTATCAATGCCTGGATGGGCTGCCAAACTCATTGGCACACGTGTTTATTTTGAGAGAGATCGAAGACCTGGAGACATCAGATATCCTCAATGATCTCCAAATATCCCAGGCAAACCTTTGGGTTATGCTCCATAGAGCCAGAAACCATCTCAGACTGTGCATGCAATCCAATTGGGATTTTCCATCGGCATCCCTATCACAGGACAGCCCCGGATTATAATATCTGCTGTTGAATCTCAATCGCGTGAACCTCCTGATTTCTCAATGCCGCAAATTCTACCGTCAGGCTGACGTTGCTTGGAGAAAACTCTTTGGCAGAATCTTTTTTTCCTGCAGAGACATGTCCCGACTCGCCTCGGAAAAACTCGACCGACCCCTGACTTGTCGGGAGAAATTGAGTGGTTCCATCCACCTTTTCCTCTGCACCTGGTGCAGGAATTATGAAAAACAGCTCCATTTTCTTCGCAATCAATTCCTCTCATTGAAAGTCCCATCCTCCACCCCCGGCAACGGTCAGTCCCTGCCCGAGGACGCAAAAAAAGAATAATAAAAAATATCTCCCTCAGGAATAAATCCTGAATTCCCACCTCCCATATCCAAATGACAATTCATCCTTCTCAGGAAGAATGAATATCATCGCTCGAATAAATACATCATCACTTTGAACACTGGATCGTTGGGAATCATTTTAACCCCAAGGAATCCAATCATTATCTGAGCCACTCAGAGATAGCTCGATAATGCCCACAATGGATCTCCAAAGGAAGAATCGCGTACTTATATATACACATCACCCGCTGGCTTACGGCATAAAAATAAATAATAATTTTTTGTAAGGATTCAAGGACTCAGATTCATTCACAAATGTGACAATAGGACTTCACGCACCGATAGACGATTTCAATTTGAACTATACTACAAACATGAAACCAAAACTGAAAACACCTGAAGTTTATAATCCATATAGACTTTTTGGACTCCTGACGTTCGTCATTTGTCTGACGCTGAGCTCAGCAAATATCCGGGCGGCACAAATGGTGGAGTTCACTCTCACCTTTGCCAATACCGCCCCGCAAAATGGGACCTACCTCACACCCATCTGGGTCGGCTTCCACAATGGATCCTACGATTTATTTGATGGGGGAATGCCCGCATCCATGGCCCTTGAGCGCCTTGCTGAGGACGGCGATGCCGCACCTTTGATGGCCGCTTTTGCCGCCGCTTCCGGAACCGGGCACCAGCATCTGGTCACCAGTGGCGTCGAACCTCCGGTGTTCGCTCCCGGCCAGTCTCGCACTGTCACTTTCACCCTCGACTCCAGGGATCCTCACAACAGATTCCTCAGTCTGGCTTCCATGATCATCCCCAGCAATGACGCCTTCATCGCCAATGATGACCCCATGAAGTTCCGCGTCTTTGATGACAATGGAAAGTTTGTCCTCAACAACTTCTCCATCGCCGGCATGATGGTCTACGACGCCGGCACCGAGATGAATGATGAGATCCCGGAAAACACCGCCTTCCTCGCCCAGGCCGCCCCCAATACCGGGGTCACTGAAAATGCCATGGTCATGCCCCACCCCGGCTTTCTGCCCGGTGGCACCATCCTGAGCAACCCCATGTTCGCCAGCGCCAACTTCCGCATGGACGGATATTCCGTGCTGGGTATTTCTTGGCTGGAGAAAATTACTATATCCAGCATCACGGTGGATGAGAACCAGGTGATTCTTGATTGGTTCGGCGGACTTCCCCCTTACCAGGTTCAATGGCGCGAACAAATCGTCACTGGTTTGTGGATGAATGTCGGGAATCCTATCAACACTTCCGAAATGGTTGTCGATATTTCAGCACCCACCGGATTCTTTCAAGTTGTTCCCAGTCGGACACTCGAACCCACAGCTCAATACACAGTCGAATTTAAGTCGCAGTGGAGCCAGGTGACTCACCCGATGAATTTCCCGGATGGCGCCCACTTTTCAGGCCTCATTGGTGCCACTCACAATTCCGGGATAACTTTCTGGGCTGGAGGTATGCTGGCCTCCAACGGAATCGAACTCATGGCCGAAACCGGTGGAAAAGCTCTTCTCCAGAATGAAGTGAATGCTGCAATAGCTTCCGGATCATCCAGGAATCTTCTCTCTGGTTCAGGAATCTCATCCTCTCCGGGATCCGTCACTCTCGATTTTGAGATTCATTCCTCACACCCATTGGTAACCCTGGTTTCAATGATGGCTCCAAGCCCGGATTGGTTTGTAGGCGTTCACAACCTGAATTTAATCGCAGGCAACCAGTGGGTGGACACATTCACAGTGGATCTCTTCCCATACGATGCCGGAACCGATGACGGTGAAAATTATACATCCCCAGATGCGGACACCCAACCCAAAATGCCCATCCATGAAATCTCAGGCTCACCATTTCTCAACAGTAATGGCCTCGTCGCTCCAATCGGCACATTTAAATTCATCCGACTCATGGAGTAATTTTATTCATTCATTATTTGTGGATCCAATACATCCCGGGGCATGCTCAATGCCCCTTTTTTATTTTTCATTTCCATGGAATCGGGTTGGAAATCTCATACCTTCAGAGTATCGCATGATAAGATCCGGTGGAATGGGATCCTGATTTGCTCCCCTCCCAACTCATCAGGAAAGGAGGCCAACAAACTGGATCCAACCACATCCCCAGGCGGGGATGCCCTGTCAACAAGGGGTGATCTCCAGATTGGATTTCTGCTGGATTCAAGCAAAAGAACCGGGGCTTCCAAACCATGGACGGAGAGACTCCACTAAACCCGGATACTCCAGGGAACCCGGTCCATTGTCTTTTCCTTCATGACCACGACAAATCCGCATACAAACTGTAGAAGGAATTTCTCACATGTATCTGCGTTCCCAGTTGACAGATCAGCCTGATCAGACACTCTATCCATTTATCAGAAATCAGAATGTCTGGAAAAAACCAATCCCGAAACTTTGACTTTTTAGTGATAGGCAGTGGCATAGCGGGTTTATCCTACGCGCTGAAAGTAGCACAGGTAGGATCAGTCGCTGTCATTACTAAAAAACACAAAGCAGAATCCAATACAAATTATGCCCAGGGCGGCATAGCTGCTGTCACTTCCGAAGAGGATTCCTTCGACCTGCATGTGCAGGACACTCTGGAGGCGGGAGCGGGACTATGCCACGAACCCACTGTGCGCACAATTATTCAGGAGGGCCCACAAAGAATTCGCGAACTGATCGAACTGGGAATGCAATTCTCTGAACGCTCAGCCCCAGATAAACCCAACGGGACAGAATACGACCTCGGAAAAGAGGGCGGACACACAAAAAGACGCATCCTCCACGCCAAAGACGTCACAGGAAAAGAAATCGAAAAGGCCCTCCTCGAAGCCATCGCTGAAAAACCCAATATCGAAATCTTTGAAGACCATTACGCCATCGATCTGGTCACCTCAGCAAAACTTCATATGCCTGGAGAAAACCGGGTCCTCGGAGTCTATGTTCTGGATAAAAATGCCAACCGCGTGATCGGATTCTCCGGGAGAGTCATCATGCTTGCAACCGGGGGATGCGGAAAAGTTTATCTATACACCACGAACCCGGACATTGCCAGCGGGGATGGAGTATCCATGGCATGGCGGGCTGGCTGCCCAATTTCAAATATGGAGTTTATTCAATTCCATCCAACCTGCCTCTACCACCAAAGGCCAAATCCTTCCTGATCAGCGAAGCCGTCCGCGGAGAAGGCGGCATTCTCCGAATCCC
>JAJOIW010000200.1 GCA_021209225.1 Verrucomicrobiota bacterium | reverse complement strand
CTACCTCGACCGACATGGACTCAGAGGTGCCCGGCTTGGCGTGTTCAGAGAGGTTTTCACTTCGGATGACCCACTTTGTCAGGAAGCCATAGCACTCACAAACAAGGCACTCGGACAGATGGCCCAAGCAGGTGCCATATTGATAGACCCGGTTGAATCAGGGATTGCGAACATTATGCAGCAACTGGCCTTGTCAGAAATCACACCCAATGAATTGAGCAATGGTCTGAACAACTATCTCCTGAATTTGCCGGAGGAGGCTCCGGTTCACAGCCTGGAGGAGTTGATACTCAGTGGCGGCATCATCTGGAATAAGTTTGAAAGATATAAAGAGGCCTTGGCACTTCCACCGGCCATCACAAACCCGGTTTATACCGAACAGGTGGAACGTCGTGCACATTTCCGCAAAATGCTGGTGCAACTCATGGACCAGCATAAACTCGATGCTTTTGTCTACCTCCACAATCTCTACCCACCCCAGTATATCAATGAGCCTCATACCTATACAAAAGTGCGGCTCAGTTCCGTTTCCGGGCTTCCCGGCATGATTGTCCAGGGAGGGTTCACCAAAGACAATCAACCCGTAGGGATAGAATTTCTGGCGCGCCCGTTTGCCGAACCGACCCTTTTTAAAATTGGCTACGCTTATGAACAGGTCTCACAGAATCGGAAATTGCCTGAGTTCACTCCCATTATCGACACCGATACATTTGTCTATGACACAGCATCGGGCATCACCTCAGCTTCCACGGTCCCAAGCCCATCAAAAAATCATTTCACAGCCTTGACCCAGACCCAATCGGCTCCGGCCTCCACTGCGGCTGAATCCAGCGGATTCAATTTGCTGAGCGCATCTGTCCAGGACATCAACAAGGCTCTCGATGCGGGAGTGATCACGATTGAGAAAATGACCTCGATGTTCATAGCCCGCATTCAGGCATACGACCAGAAAGGACCCAAAATCAATTCCGTCATCCAAATCCATCCGGATGCATTGGAGCTGGCCCGGGCACTGGATCTGGAACGCAAAACCAAAGGCCCACGCAGTCCGATTCATGGCATTCCGGTTCTTTTGAAGGACAACTATGATACGGTCGACATGCCAACCACCGGAGCCTCGAAAGCATTGGTTGGAAGCATGGCTCCCGATGATGCCTTCACGGTGAAAAGATTGCGGGATGCAGGAGCCCTGATATTTGCAAAGGTGAATTTGAGTGAACTTGCCCGCAGTGGAGTTTCAATCAGTTCACTCATGGGGCAGACACTCAATCCCTATGATCTCACACGCACTCCGGGTGGATCGAGCGGAGGAACCGGGGCCGCCATCGCAGCCAACTTCGGAATTCTTGGAACCGGCTCGGATACAGGACAGTCCACCCGTTCCCCTGCTTCGGCAAATAATTGTGTCGGCATCCGCCCCACCTTTGGATTGATCAGCCGCGATGGAATCATCCCCATATCCTACACTCAGGACACCGGTGGACCCATCACCCGGTATGTATCTGACGCGGCCATCATGATGGATTATATGGTTGGATTTGATGCCTCAGACCCGGCCACCTGGCATGGCATAGGAAAAGCCCCGGAGTCGTATACTCAGTTCCTCGACAAGGATGGACTGAAAGGCGCCCGCATCGGCTATGTCGTCGATGCCTTCGGCACCGATCCGATTCACGAGGAAGTCAATGCTGTCACCCATCAGCAAATTAAAAATATCGAAAAAATCGGCGCCACCATCTTCCCGGTTCAGATCCCTGAAGTTTCCTATTATTTTAAAAATCTGGGTGAGGTATCGGTATCCAATTTTGAATCAGCTCCATTCATGGATGCGTATTTCCAGAGTCTGGGACCGGATGCGAAATATAAGAATCTGTCGGAATATGTGGCCGCCGGGCTGACGCACCCACCGATACTGGAGCGGATGAAGGAGAACCTCCTGCTTGTGGACCCATTGAACGATCCGGAATACCATAAGCGTCTGGAAAATCAGGCTGCTTTCAGAGACGCCCTGATCGCTGTCATGGACAAGTATGAATTGGATGCATTATTTTATCCGCACCAGCGTCGGCTGGTGGTTCCAACTGGTCCGGAGCCTCCAGAACAGGTCGACCGCAATGGATTCATGGGGTCCTCCACCGGACTCCCGGCCATCACATTCCCAGGGGGATTCTCCAAGCCAACCAAGGACGCACCCATAGGGGTACCTATCGGGATCGAATTCCTGGGCCGTCCATTCTCGGAACCCACCCTGATTAAATTCGCTTACAGCTTCGAACAACACTTCCCACATAGGAGAAACCCTGCTTCCGCCCCCGCACTGAAAACAGGTCCCGTCACCTATTAATGATGCTCCATTCACAAATCAATATGCACCTATGAAAAGAAATCGATATCCTTCATTTTTCCACACTCTGATTGCCTGCTTGGGCATTGCCTGTGGCTCTATCCCCTGTCCTGCTGAAGTATTCAAACTGGAGACGGCGACTATCGCTGACATAAATGCCGCCATGGATGCGGGTGCCTTGAGTTCGGAAAAGCTTGTTCGCATGTACCTCCAGCGGATTGAAGCCTACGACAAGAAAGGTCCCGCCATCAACACTGTGATCTCGCTCCAAACCAATGCCATCGAAATCGCCAAGGCCCTGGACCAGGAGCGAATCACCCAAGGGCGTCGCAGTGAACTTCATGGCATACCTGTCATCTTGAAGGATTTGTTTGACACCTATGACATGCCAACCACCGGAGGGTATCTGCCTCTCAAAAATTCTCAACCCTGGCGCGATGGGTTTATCGTCAAAAAACTTCGCGAGGCAGGGGCGATCATATTCGCCAAAGTCAATACCCTGGACTGGTTCTCATCCCAGCCTTGGGGCTCCAGCACCATGATTGGACAAACCAAAAATCCATACGCATTGGAATATGTTCCAGGGGCCTCGTCGAGCGGCACAGGCGCTGGGATTGCAGCCTACTTTGCCACCGTTGGCTTTGGCAGCGAAACCGGGGTTTCCATCCGGAACCCGACATCAGAAAACAACCTGGTTGGATTAGCTCCCACCCTGGGACTGATCAGCCGGACCGGGATGATCATGAGTGCCCTGACTCACGAACGCGGTGGCCCGATGACACGCAGCGTTTACGACCTGGCCGCCACGCTGGGAATTGTTGCCGGATTCGATGCCGAAGACCTGGTGACCATGGCCAGCCGGGGAAAAGTTCCCATAGGCGGGTATACTCAATTTCTGGATCCGGAGAATGGATTGCGCGGAGCCCGCATTGGGGTCCTGAGAGACATGTTCCGGTCCGGCCCCAAGCACGAGGAGGCACTGGCTCTGATTGAAAAATCCATTCTGGATCTCAAGTCGGCCGGGGCCACAGTGATCGACCCGGTGTCCACTGGCCTGCCGCTTTTGTCGATTTTGAGCGAGACGCGGGTAAGTCTCTGGGAGAAGAAACTGGCCACGGACTATTACCTGGCCGGATTGGGCCCGAACGCCATCTTCAAAAGTACCGCTGAGATGGTGGCGGCGAATCCCGAGTTGGTATCCAATTCCATGAAACAGACCCTGGAATTTGGCCCCCTGGAATTTGAACCCGAATACCTGGCACGTTTAAAGAACCGGGAGATGCTTCAATCCGCCATCACATCCCTGATGGATCAATACCAGCTCGATGCACTCGTATTCCCATTCAAAACTCTGCCCGCAACCAAAATCTCCGAAGGATGGAGCAACCGCGAGGCTGATAATCCACTGAGTTCACAAACCGGATTTCCCGGACTCCTGGTTCCAGCAGGATTCACCGGCAAAGGACTTCCCATCGCCCTCGAATTCCTGGGGCGGCCATTCGATGAACCCATCCTCATTCGTCTGGCCTCAGCCTATGAGCACGTCTCAAAACACCGCAAAACACCCCGCCACACACCGCCACTCCCAGGCGAAATTGTTCACTACAATCCATAAAACCTGTTTCATTCCACATCCGAAAATCCATGAATCCCAAGAATTACCTTCGGTTCTCATTCACGGCCGCTTTGATATTCACTCATGCCTCGACCCAGGCTGAGAAGTTTGACCTCAGAACGGCGACAATCAAAGAGATGCACAACGCCATCGAGGCAGGTGCACTCAGTTCCGAAAAACTGACTCAACTCTACCTGAACCGCATTCAGGCGTATGACAAGTCGGGACCAAAAATAAACTCAGTCATCCTCCTCAATACCAATGCTTTGGCTGAGGCACGCGCCATGGATGCCGAAAGAAAAAATTCGGGATCACGCGGGCCACTTCATGGCATTCCAGTCGTGATCAAGGATCTGATTGACTACACGGGCATGCCCACTTCCGGGGGATTTGCTCCACTGGCCAATAGCTACCCGATACGGGATGCCTTTGTGGTTGAGAAACTGAAAGCATCAGGTGCCATAGTGATAGCCAAGGTCAACACCAGTGACTGGTGGGGAATCGCCGGCCAGGGGGCCAGCACCCGCGGCGGCCAGACCCTCAATCCCTACAATCTGGCTCATTCGCCAGGTGGATCCAGTGGGGGAACCGGGGCTGCCATAGCATCCAGTTTTGCAGCAGTCGGTGTGGGCACTGATACTGGAGGCTCGGTCCAGATTCCCTCAGCCGAATGCAGTCTTGTCGGAATTGTTGCCACCCAGGGACTGGTGAGTCGGAGTGGTGTAATGCCCAACTCGATTACCCAGGACCGGGTTGGACCGATGGCCAGGAATGTGGAGGACGCGGCCGCTTTGCTGACGGTTCTGAGTGGATGGGATGCTGAAGACCAGATGACCATGCGGGGATTGGGTCATTTTCCCACCACCTGTTACGCCGAGGGCCTACCCGCCGATGCTCTGGCAGGCAAACGCATTGGTGTGCTCCGCGAAATGGTCCACACCGGATCTGCCCATGCTGAAGGACTCGCTATTCTGGAAAAAGCCATCGCTGACCTGCGCTCAGCCGGAGCCCATGTCATCGACCCAATCCACACCGGCATGGATTTGAAAGTCTTCTCCACCAGCACCCACGCCAGAGTCGCGGAATATGAAAAGATCCCGGCCCAGAATGCCTACTTCAACCGGCTCGGCCCGGACGCACTCTATAAGTCAGTCCAGGATATGGGGGAAAAACTTGGAGTGGAGATATTCAAACCGGTAATTCAGACGAACCTCACCATGCCCCTGCCCTCGATGAGTCCGGACTATCTGTCTCGGGTGAAAGCTCAATCGGCCTTGAGAAATCTGGTGGTGGAAACCATGGATCGATTTGAACTGGATGCCATAGCCATTCCATTCAAGACGGTGGGGGCTCCCAAAGCAGGATCCATGGACCGTCAGCCGGAATCCCAAAATGCCTTGACCTCCAACACGGGATTGCCAGCGGTGCTGGTGCCAGGCGGATATACCAAGGACAATCTTCCGATTGCCATTCAATTCATCGCCCGTCCCTTTGACGATCGCTCGCTCATTCATATCGCCCACGGGTATGAAAAAGCCTCACTCAACCGGAAGCCCCCCCGGACATCCCCACCCCTCGACGGCGAATCCTTCGAATATTAACACCTATCCACCTCAGTACGCTTCAATTCTCCAAATCAGATACCCACCACATATTTCCTCTCCATGAAAAAGTTGATCCACAAATATTCATTTTCGCTGTGCATATGTCTCCTGGTCGCAGGACGCCTCACTGCCGCCGATGGGGGCAGTGAGGCCAAGCCAAAATTCCAGCGTGTCCCACTGGCTGAAGCGACGATACTTCAGATCAATGCCGCCTTCGATGCGGGGACACTCACATCGGAAGAGTTGGTCCGGATGTATATAAACCGGATTGAGGCGTACGATCGGCAGGGCCCGAATCTTCATTCGATCCGGTATTTGCGGCCGGATGCCATTGAGGCGGCAAAAGCGCTGGACGACGAACGCCAGACAATGGGGCCACGCAGTTTACTTCATGGCATCCCGATCCTGCCCAAGGACAACTACGACACCTACGACATGCCGACCACTGGGGGATCCAAATCATTGGAGGGATCGTATCCGGACAGGGACGCCTACACCATCCGCAGACTGCGTGAGGCCGGAGCCCTCATTCTGGCCAAAACCAATCTGGATGAATTCAACAGCGGGTCAAGTGGCACGAGCGGGTTCGACCAGGTGCTCAATCCTTATAATCTGACCAAAAGCCCAGGTGGATCCAGCGCCGGGTCGGGAGCTGCCATCGCCGCAGTCTTTGGCCAGGTGGGCCTCGGAACTGAAACCGGCTCATCCATACGCAACCCGTCCACAAAAAACAACCTGGTGGGTATCGCTCCGACAACCGGATTGATAAGCCGGGCAGGCATTCTTCCCAGTTCTATCGCACTGGATCGGGGTGGCCCCATGGCACGCAACGTGACGGATGCAGCGATTGTTCTGCATACAATGGCTGGAATGGATGCGGCGGATCTCTTCACTTTTGCCAGTGTCGGCAACGTTCCCGAGGACGGGTACACACAATTCCTGAAATCCGATGCACTCAAATACTCCCGCATCGGGGTGCTGCGCGCAAATTTCGGAAGTGACGCCGAGGATCAGGAGGCCCTGGAAGTGGTTGAAACTGCCATCAAAGCCATATCGGACTCAGGAGCCACTCTCCTCGACCCCTTGCCTGTCGGTATTGACCTCTTCCAGGTGCTCAAAGACATCCGCAGCGGCGGAGGCGAACGCAAAGAAGCCATCAATAACTACCTCGCCGGACGCAGTGACACCCCGATAAAGACCCTCACAGATATCGTGGACAGCGGGAAAGCCCTGGGCAAACTCCAGGAAGGTCTCAAAAAAGCCGACAAATCCGGACCTCTCCATTTCAATCGCGATTACATCCAATTTGTGCGCAACCGTGAGGCATTCAAATCCTTCATGCTCTCCTTGTTTGAGAAGCACGATCTGGACGCCATCATTTACCCCTATCAGACCAAACTGGAATACACCCTGGACGTCGCCGCCCCCGAAGCTGGAGCGGTGAATGGGGCAGCCAATTACGATGTCCTCGGCCGCGGCACCCGCATCAGCACAGTCACCGGATTCCCAGCCATCACAGTGCCAGCCGGATTCACCCAATCCGATGGCATGCCAGTCGGTCTGGAATTTCTGGGAAAGCCATTCACCGAACCCAGGTTGATAGAACTCACCTTCAGTTTTGAACAAGCCACGGGGCATAGAACCCTGCCTGCTTCAACACCACCCCTCGAAAATGAATACATTCTCGTTCCGGCACCATAATCTCCTGTTCACCTGAAATCAACCTCCTGACCGTTTATGAAATCATCCAGACGCACTCCATCCACTTCAGTCAGCCGACGGGATTTTCTCGTCCGCTCCACCCGGTATGGTACAGTGGCGGCACTCTCCGCCTCCGCCGCAACCGGGGCATTCCTGAAATCATCCACTCCGGTATCGGCGCAATCCAGCGCCACATCGATTGTTGAGATGTCGATGACCGAAATGTCCAGGATGATCCGATCCGGACACATATCCTCCAAAGAGGCCGTCGAGGTCATTGCTTTCGACCAGATAGCCAAAGTCAACGACAAGATCAATGCCGTGGTTCAAACCTGCCGGGAACGGGCGGTTATGGAGGCCAAGGCAGCGGACGCAGCCCGCTCACGGGGGCAATCGCTGGGACCGCTCCACGGCATCCCCTTCACCATCAAGGACTCGCTGGAAACTCAGGGAGTCATCTCCACAGCCGGAACTCTGGGATTAAAGGACTATGTTCCGGAACAGGATGCCACTGTCGTTGCCCGACTCCGCAAAGCGGGTGCGATCCTCATCGGTAAAACAAACACCCCGGAATTCACCCTGGGTGGAGCAACACGCGGGACATGGAATCTGGTCTACGGACAAACAAATAACCCCTACAATCTGGCCCATACTCCCAGAGGATCCAGCGGTGGTGCCGGAGCGATAGTCGCTGCCTGCGGAGCTCCATTCGACATTGGTTCGGACTTTGGTGGAAGTATCCGCAGCCCGGCTCACGCCTGTGGAATTGTAGGCATTAAGCCAACATTCGGGCGTGTTCCCCGTACGGGTCATTGGCCTGGGTATGGGGGCATGTTCGACAGCTATCAACAACTCGGCCCCCTCTGCCGGTCAGTCGGGGATGTCTGGGAAATCCTCAAAATTATTGCGGGCCCGGACGGCAGAGACGCCGCCATCATCCCTGCCCCACTCGGCGATCCCGCATCCGTCAGACTCCCACAACTTAAAGTGGCATTTTACACGGACAATGGAGTGATGACACCCACTCAGGAAACCATCGCCATGGTCAAATCAGCGGCCAGAGCCATGGAGGCCATCGGGGCGCAGGTGACAGAATCCTACCATGGTGGATTTGCCGAATCAGGTGCCATACGGACAAAGCTGATGACGGCCGACGGAGGGGCCTCGTTTCAGAGGCTTCTGGATAAAGCCGGAACCTCTGAACCCTCATCCGGGATCAAACGCTATTTGACTGGTGAGATGCTGCAGACACCGGAAATCACGCTCCTTCTCGAACAACAGGACTCAATCCGCTCCAAACTGGCTGGATGGTTCCGCCAATACGACGTGATCCTGTGTCCCACCAATGCCTACCCTGCCCCAGCCCATGCCAAACCAGTCCCCAACAAAGCGGGTTACACATCGCTCTACAACGTCACTGGCTGGCCTGCAACGGTGGTTCGGGGTGGCACTTCGGCGGAAGGACTTCCTCTCGGACTGCAGATCGTCGCCCGCCCATGGCGCGAGGATGTCACCATCGCCGTCGCCGCATACATGGAATCCATACTCGGTGGATGGGTCAAACCAGCCATGGCGTAAAGAACCCAGCTTCATCCCGGAAAGTCCCAAAAACATAAAAATCAGATTACTCAGGATATGATTACTTCAAAACCATCAGATTTTTCTTTTTCGAGTTCGAATATGAAAACCTCCCTCGAGGATGTGCGTTTC
>JAJOIW010000244.1 GCA_021209225.1 Verrucomicrobiota bacterium | reverse complement strand
CTTCCATAATAAGAATATTGCGGCAGTCACATGCTGCAGAACTGGCGAGGAGTGCGCCCCGGTATGCCATTTCTACCCAGGGTTTGGGGGAATTTTCGATGGACTTGGATTCAACGAACTATTTTATCGGGGTCGGAATCCGGGGAATAGGGACACCATTCTTTGCGGCCTTGACTGAAGAGCACTGCAGGAATCCCGGATAGAACACCAATCGCTGAAAGCATTTAATTCCATGGCAAAAGACGGAGCCTTCAGGAGGAAAACGCCCCGGGGTTCAGCCGGGCACGAAATGCAGGTGGGTATGAAACCGGACCAGTGGACGAAGCCGGTTCAAACCGGGAAAGCTGATTTTTTCAGAATGAGAAGGGCTGAGAATAAGGGATCCTTGGCGGAAATGGGTGAAGATTCTTTAAACTGAGGCATTCAGGTTTTTTTGATTTCCGGCTAGGATGGGGATATGCGACTGATATGGATCTTTCTGGGACTGGCGATCGTTCTGATGCTGCCATTTGTTCTTTTTGGGGACATGGGCCTTGGGGAAGGAAAGACGATAGATTTTCTGAAAGGGTATGGAGAATGGGCCTGGTTAGTGGCCATGGGAATGCTCTCGGCCGACCTGGTGCTTCCCGTTCCCGGCACAGCCATCCTGGGTGGTTTGGGTTACCTCTATGGTCCGTGGTGGGGAGCGGTATTGGGCACGACAGGATCGATGGTCAGCGCGAATATGGCTTATTGGGGATGCCGATACCTGGGTCGCCCCACCGCTGAGCGGCTGGTTGGCAGAAAAGACCTGGAGCAAGGTGAGAAGCTTTTTGCCGCCTGGGGGGGGTGGATGGTCACATTATCCCGATGGCTGCCCTTGTTTCCGGAAGTCATTTCCTGCCTGGCTGGGATGACCCGCATGCCCTACCTGCAGTTTTCAGCCGCCACGCTTTCAGGAGTTCTTCCGCTGTCACTTTTATTTGCCTGGATTGGCCACCTGGGTCAGGACCAGGGAGGGGCCGCACTCCTGCTGAGTCTGGCTCTTCCACCCATCTTCTGGATCGCTCTGCAACAACTCATCCAACGCAGGTTGCATCAGGCAAACTCAAACCCCGACCATTCCACATCCCGAACAAATTCTTGAAAATTCTGCATTTCATCTATGATTCCCCCGGAAATCCCTGGGTCGGTGGGGGTGGGGCAGCGCGAGTCCAGCAGCTGGACCAGGAGATGGTCCGCCGCGGCCATGAAGTGCGGGTCATCGCCGGAGCCTACCCGGGATGTGTCTCCCCAACACATAGGGATGGCCTGGACTGGCATTTCACTGGCACCCGATCGCCATCCTACCTGCTGAGCACGCTTGGCTACACGGTGTGTGCCTGGGTTCAATTGCGGAAGTGGTGCCAATGGGCGGATCTTATCATCGAGGACTTTGCCCCATGGAATCCGGTATTTCCCTGGCGCAATCCAGCGGATCGCCCAGCGGTCCTCCAGATACAGAATTTCCTTGGAGGTGAAATACCCAGGAAATTCCCCGGTGTGGGGTTGTTGCTGGAGAGGTTTGAGCGCCAATATCCCCGGAATTGCCGCTGGCGGATTTTTGTCAATGACTCGCTGAAGCAGGCCTACCATCTGGATGGATTTGTCATCCCCATGGGGGTGGAAAATCAGGCTCTGGAACGTCCCGCCTCGCATGGGCAATTTGTCGGTTTTCTCGGCCGGATCGATTATGCCCAGAAAGGCCTGGACGATCTGATCCGGGCAGTTGAGGGACTGGACATTCCGCTGAAATTGGCAGGTCGGGGGCCGGATGAATCGAAGCTGATCCGCGACATCCGTGGATTGTCACATGTCGAGTGGGTTGGTCCGGTCTCGGGTGAGGCGAAATGGGATTTTCTTTCGAATTGCCGGGTGGTCGTGATGCCCTCGCGATTTGAGGGCCAGCCATTGGTGGCACTGGAAGCTGCCGCCATGGCCAAACCCCTCGTCGCTTCAGATATCCGCGAACTCAATTTCATAGCGGAAAATAAACTGGGAACCCAGGTGGATACGCGATCCCCGGAACATTTTCGTCAGGCCATTCTGCGGTATTGGAATTCCGATGCCGCCTGTCGGACCACCGGGATGCAGGGTCGGGAATTCGCCCGTCTTCACACGTGGGAATCAATGGCATCTCTGTTTGAAAAGACTTGTGATGAATTGGCGGCATGTTCTTATAAGGGGGATTCCTGAGAAGTATGGTGGAGCAGCCACCAGAATGGGGAATGGATAGACTATCGAGCAATAATGAAGGGCTTTCAAAGGTATCGCGATTTTCTGGTATTCGGGGCATTGATGACGATCTTTGTGCTGGTGCTTTTCCGGGCGGGTTTCAAGGAGGGGATGGTGGTGTTCTCCAGTGATGGTCCCCTGTCGACGCTGGCAACCGCACACAATAAAATTCCAGAGGGATTTTTTGGCAAATGGCAGGATATCAACCGATTGGGCAAACCGGCTGGAGCCGCACCATTGAATCTGACATGGCTGCTGCTTTGGGCAACAGGTCCTATGTTTTTCGCCAAATTCTACATTCCCATCTGCCTGATATTCCTGGGGGCCAGCGCCTGGATCGCCTTTCGGAATATCTCCACTTCCGCCTGGGTCTGTGGCATTGGCGCCGCGGCCACCCTGCTCAACTCCAACTTTTTCTCCTATGGGTGTTGGGGTCTGGGGACGATCGTGCTTTCAGCTGGCTTCTTTCTTCTGGCTGTGGCGAGTCTGCAGTGGAAAAGCCGGTTGGGCCCAATTCCCTCCGCTGGGGTCACTGGGTTATTTATTGGTCTGTGTGTGATGGAGGGATTCGATGTCGGCATCATTCTCAGCATGGTTTTTGCGGCTTATTATGTGTGGAGTCTTTACGCCCCAAGGGAATCCGGTGATCCGCAGGAGTATTCCAAGTCCCCATCGCGCACGGGACAGTGGCTGAAGCTGGGTCTCACAGTCATCTTTTCCATGCTGGTGGCGATGCAGACGGTCTATTCATTATTCTCCACTCAGGTCCAGGGAGTGGCGGTACTGGAGGAAGCGCCCACATCCCCACAAAGCAAATGGGACTGGGCCACCCAATGGAGCCTGCCAATCAATGAATCCATCAGGCTGGCCATACCTGGATATTTCGGCTATCGCATGGATACCCCAAATGGAGGATTCTACCGGGGGAATGTCGGTCGCGACCCGCAATTCGGCAAGGACAACATGGGAAGAATTCCCCGGCATTCCGGTTCCGGATTTTACGCCGGTATCATGGTGCTCATTCTGGCCGCCTATGCCATGGTTGGGGGGGGCTTAAAAAGTCGCCGCTTTATTCTCCCAGTGAAAAGCATTGGATCCGCTTTTGGTCTGTGGTTGTGGTTGTTTCCCTTGGATTCTCATACGGGCGGCATTTTTTCCTCTACTCCATGATCCACCCATTGCCCTTTTTTAATTCCATCCGCAATCCCATCAAGTTTCTTCATCCGATGACTATCGGACTGGTCATTCTGTCGGTCTATGGACTCAAATCGATCCTGACCTCATGGGCGGATTCCTCAAGCGGAAAGAAGGATGCCGCCGCATCGGGCGGGACCACAAAAGAAAAGCGCGACCCGGCCAGACTTGCGGCAGCCATTCTTCTTGGTGTGCCTGGCCTGGCATTGCTCATTCTGCTGATGGTTGCGGGGCAAAGATCCACCATTCAGGCCAACGCCATCGCCCAGCTCGTGCCCGAAGGAGTCGACGCCGCATCAGCCCAGTTGATCAGCCAGTTTGTCATGGGGGAAACATTCTGGTTTTTTATCTTCTGCACTCTTTCAGCAGGCACACTGGCCATGGCTCTCAAAGGCAGAATCCCCAATCGCCACGGATCTCTTCTGCCAGCATGTATTCTGGTTTTATTGGTGCTGGACTTGTGGCGCGCTGACCAGCCATGGATTCACCACTTCGATGCGGGCGGGAAATACGTGAAGGATGAACTGGTCTCAGCCTTGGAACCTGAAAACGGATTGAGTCGTGGACGCGTCACCACCGCCCCATTCAATAACAATGTTTTCATGAATTACGTCGCGACATTCTACCGGGCCGAATGGCTTCAACACCAGTTTCCCTATTTCAATATTGCTTCAATCGACGTCCCGCAGGAGTCCAGACCAGCGGTCGATTTCGAAACCTTCCGGACAGCATTATCCCCGACAAACAACCCGGCACGACTGCGCCGGTTCTGGGAACTCACCAGCACGCGATACATTCTCGGACTGGCACAAGGAGTCGTTGATCTCCTGAACAGCAATTTTGATCCAGAGCGCATGAGATTCCAGGTTCTCAAGCCCTTCACCATTGATGAGGAGATCGCCAACCGCGATAACAATGTGCGAGCCTTGCCATCCGCGCAGGGACCATTTGCCGTCATTGAATTTTCCGGCGCCCTGGAAAGAGCGGTTCTTTACCAGAACTGGATGGTTCATACCAACTCGAACGAGTTGCTGAGGCACCTGGCTGATCTCTCCTGGGATCCCATGGAGTCTGTGCTGGTGAACGGCCCACAATCCCCCAACAGCCTCCCCAATCCGGTAACCCGTCCGGCCGCCCGGTGAAGATCGAAAAATATTCGCCCACCCGCATGGAGTTGACCATCAACACAGACGCCCCCGCTATCCTCATGACCACCGATAAATGGGATCCCGATTGGCATGTCTCGGTCAATGGACAACAAAAACCTTTGCTGCATTGCGACTTCCTCATGCGTGGAGTGTATCTGGAGCCCAGTGGCCAACCTCAAACAGTTGTATTCCACTACGCTCCGCCACGCACGCCGCTGATCGTATCCATTATCGCCCTGGCGACCGGGCTGGGCCTCCTGGGATTCTCCCTGGCACTGCCCGGTAGATCCCAATCAACCACAGCCTCACCCTGATCTCTTCCGGACATCTCCACTCCATGAATCACCAAAGTTATTACAGCGAGAACTCTGAATATGCCCGATTCCTGGCAGGTCAGGCCGAGGGATTCTTTGGTAAATATGTGAATTATCTGTCCAGGTGCCCGGCAGGAGGAAAGATTCTCGATGCGGGCTGCGGCACCGGCCAGGTGGTCGCCAGACTTGAAACCCTCGGCTTCAATCCGATTGGTATCGAAGTGTCCCATCCCAATGTTCAGGCGGCAGCCGGAATAACGTCCCGCTGCCAGCTCTATGATGGCCGCGTGATTCCGTTTGAGAACGATTCCTTCGATGCGGTGGGAAGTTTTAATGTTCTGGAACACGTCGAGGATCCGGAAGGATATATTGTGGAACTGGTCCGGGTACTCAAACCCGGTGGCCAGATCGTCCTCTCAAGCCCAAACTTCCTGCGCGTCCTCGGATGGAAGGATTACCACCCGCACATGCGAGGAATCGGGAATAAATGGAGAAATGCCCAAACCCTCTGGAAAAAATGGCGCGCCAGCAGATTGCCTGACGCCCACTTGAAATTTGAACGCATGTCCCCGATTGAGCGCCCCACCTTCCAGCCCGATGACGATGCCATTATTGCCACCAATCCGCTGGAAATGGCCTGGCATCTGAGAAAAGCCGGTTGCCGGATTCATACGATCCACTGCTCCGACCGCATCATCCCACCATGGATCGACTGGCCATTGAACGCGACTCCATTGAAGTTCGTTATGTTCAATGCTTTCCTTGCTGGAATTAAAATCGGGAGAGCGGGGTAGCCATGCCTGACCATCACCTGCAAAAGCAGTCGAATGCCTCAGTCCGTCACGCGATCATCCTGGGGATTTTTCCGGCTCTCGGATGGATCCTGGCCATGGCTCAACCCAACTGGCTTCAGCAGCAAAGCATCAGCCCCACCCCATCCCAGCCGGCTCAATCTCCATTCCCCACACCAGACTCATCCAGTCGCAGTGGCGTCCCTCAATGGTCCATCGATCCGAATTTTGAAAGTGAGGTCTTCACGTTTGTCCGCATCCAATACGATTCATACGGCGGATGGGGTGCCTGGCGTGTCGACTACCCAGCCGCGGACCTCAATTTTTCATACCGGCTCGAGGAACTCACGTCCATGCGGGTCCACCCGGATGGCAAAATCCTGCGCCTGGATGATCTGGAACTCAACCAATACCCGTTCATTTTCATGATTGATGCCAGGAATCTATTCCTCAGTGATCGGGATGCCCAGGTTCTGCGCAATTACCTGCTGGCCGGCGGGTTTCTGATGCTGGATGACCTCTGGGGAAACCGCATGCTCGACCACCTCATATCCGAATTCAAAAAGGTCTTTCACGATAAGAATTTTGTCGAACTCCCACTGGATCATGAAATCTTTCAAGGCGTTTTCCGCCTGACGGAAAAACCCCAGGTCCCCAGCGAGGATGCCGCCCACGAGGGCGCTCCCTTTGGCATCACCTGGGAGACAAATATCGGTGAGCCCGATGCCAATCTCAATACACCCCATTACAAAGCCATACTCGATGATGCCGGCCGCATCATGATCCTCATGTGCCATAACACAGACATCAGCGACGGATGGGAGGAGGAAGGCATCAGCGAATGGTTCTTCACCCACTTTTCCGAAAAATACTCCTACCCCATGGGCATCAATATCATCTTTTATTGCCTCACCCATTAACACCCATTAACACCCATTAACACCCATTAACAGCCCCGGCGCCCAATCTTCCACTCAGCCATCCTCTCCAGCCGAATCCCTCACCGCACACTCCCCGCCCTCTCCCGATAGTCTCTCGAATAAACCGTCCAGCGTAGCAAAAAATCCCGCTCACATCCCCTCACAGCCGATCTTTGAATTTCCCCAACCCATTCCCCTGGCGACCGACTTCAATCGGGTCCCATTCAACTGAACTTGCGCTTCAGACATTCCATCAGTGAAAGCAGATGCTCCTCGCTCACTTCATAATAAACCTTCTGCCCATCCCGTCGGGAGGATAAGAAACCACATTTTTTCATGAGACCGAGATGCTCCGATGCAACATGCTGCCGGATGCGAACAGCGGCTGCCAATTCCCCCACCGCATATTCCCTGTTCAATAAATGCTGCACGATATTCAAACGCACCGGATGCGCCAATACCTTAAGACAATCAGAGGCCCTTGATAAAACCTCCTCATCCATCATGACAAACTTCTCGACCTGATCCATAACTTTCAAACCTCTCATTTTTCCCGACCTATAAATCTGAATACGATCCAGATCAACAATCAGTGAATTCCTGATATCAATAAGGAATTTCCCATAAAAATCAAGCACATTAGCTATGTTTTCTCGAATCATCGAGAATAAGGATAGAATGTCCTAAGGAGCGTTGCCTCACAATTGGGACACCATGACCGGAGCCACGGAAAGGATGCGGGAGAAGGCAGGTGGATAAGGGCCCTCGGCCACTTGGGGTTCCGAACCCGGGAAATGATACCTCACCAGCCTGCTGAGGAGATTCAGGGGGTTCGAATGCTGAGGGCAAGAGAGCGGAATTTGTATCGCAGGTGGGGGATGACTAGATGTCATCGATGATATTGGAAATGCTGGCCCCATAACTGCCAGCAAAGGCAAATATCTGAACAATCATGAATATCGCTATAATGGCGTAGATAATCCGGACAAACCAGACACCAAATTGCTGGAGTTGATTTTCCGCTTTTTCGAGTGATTGCTGGTAGAGCTTTTCCAGCGCGTCGTCAATGGTTCCCGATTCCTCGGCCACTTCAATCGCCACCAGGTAATCCTCTGAAAAAAATCGACACAGCCGCAGCACGCTGGAGATCGTCAGTCCATCACGCAGACGGTGAATCACCGAATTCATCGATCGCGCCAGCAGAATCGATCCACTGGATTGTGCAGACATTTTCAGCGATTGCTCCACCCCAGCCCCCGCGGCCAGCATGGAGCTGAATGTCATGGAAAATCGGGAGACCGCCATGGATTTCATCGCCGACCCGATTACTGGAACCGGGAATAAAAACTTCTCCACCCAAAACCGAACCCATGCCAGCTTCTGGTTGAAAATGAAATAAAGCCCAGCAAAAAGTATCCCATAAAATGGAATCAGAGTAAGAAGCAGCTGCCGGATGGCTCCAGAGGTATCAAATTTGTTGTAAAACCAGTAAACCGCCGCCGTGGCGAGGGCCATAATGTGCACACACACCACCGGATAAGCCAGTCGCCCGAGGGCGCTGCCATAGACTTTGCCGATTGTGGCATAATACCGGTCAACAAATCCCAGAACCTCGACAAGTCTGCCGGATTTTTCACCGGTATCGATGAGGTTTCTGTCGAGGGAATCAGCGACTGGCCATGGCCCGTGGAAGATGGCTTCACCCAGAGTGTAACCATTCTCTATGGCTTGGGCTTTGGCGAGTAAGGAAGGCTTATGGAATGAGGAGGTCCCGGACTTCACCAGGGTCTTGAAGGCTTTGGCAGGCGGGATGCCATTATAAAGAAGTTGTCCGAGCTGATGATAGAAATCAGCCCGGACTTTGAAATACCGCGGGGATGGGATGATTGGCATAAATCTCAGCTTTCAATCAACCCTATGGAGAAAGACTAACCTATGAGCCGACGCTTTATCTCATCCGGAGAATGCCCGGCACCCATCAGGTGTCCTTCACCTGGCCACCAGAGAAAAACATGAGGGTCGGAATCGAGGTAATGCCAAACTGCGAGGTCAATCCTGGATTCTCGTCAATGTTGACTTTGCCGATTTTTGCAGACCCGGCAACTTCAGCCGCAACTTTCTCGAGTACTGGGGTGATCATACGGCATGGACCGCACCACTCCGCCCAGAAATCCACAAGTATGGGAACGGACGAGCGGACAACTTCCGCGTCGAAATTATCGTCGGTTAATGTGACTATTTTGTCTGAGGCCATGATGACTGGGTGGTGGAATTAGCCCTGGTTGACATTCAGGAATACCAACAGGACAGAGACGAGTGAAATGATGGCGAAAACCAGGGACATGAGGGTCACAACAGTACCGGCGCCACCACCAGCGGCGGCGGG